>CAZOCS010000112.1:0-7410 GCA_964578365.1 uncultured Candidatus Cloacimonadota bacterium | reverse complement strand
TCTATGTCAGACATAAGCAGAACAAATGATTTTCCATTTCTGCCAAAACGTTTTTTGTTCATGTTCCATTTTCTCGATCATACTAAATATGAAAGTTAAAAATAGAATTGTAAATTTTTTCATTTTTCCTCCCCTTATTTTAATTAAATGCGAAAAGATTTTGTTGTGTGCTAATTATTCGTCAAATAAAATCTTAGCAATAAAATTACTCGAAATAATATATTGCTTTGATCGGATCTATCTTTGAAGCCTTGTAAGCAGGATATATTCCTGAGGTGAATCCTATAAATAACGAAAAAGCTAAACCAAGTAGAATACCCTCTATCGGAACGGGGAAGCTGAATTTTAATGCAACAGTAATTACTTTAACCAGTAATGTTGAGAGAAAGATCCCAACGAATGCACCTAAAAGAGAAAGTGTGATCGCTTCCAAAATAAAGAGCAGAAAAATATCACGATCTGTTGCACCAATACTTTTTCTAATACCTATCTCTTTCATTCTTTCGTTAATAGAAATGAGCAAAGTGCTAAATAGCCCGATCCCACCAACAATAAGAGAGATGGACGCGATCGCGGACAGTGTTATGTTCCATTTCTTCATCATCTCATTTATCTCTCTAGTAATATTTAGCATTAATGCACCAATATCATTAAATGCAAAATCGTGTCCCATATTATGGTTTGCCAATAAATTCTGCCGCACAGAATTCTTCATATAAGAAAATCCACTCTCAGAATTTGATTGAAGATAAATGTAATCTATTGCATTATTAGATTTTAGATATTTTGCTCCGGTCGAGAGAGGAATATAAACAGCTTCAAGATCACGTTTTCTTTCCCATGAATTAAAATTCATTCCACTAGCATTAAGCTTGTCACTATCAAGAATACCTATTATCTTATAACGCTGATTCCCAATATTTATTTTTTCATCCAGAGGATTTATGTTTTTAAAATATTTTTCTGCAAAATGATAGCCAACAATACATACTTTTAATGAATTAAGACTCTCAAATGAGTTGAAATATCTTCCTGTTTTTATAACATAAGTCTTACTTAGAAAATATTCATTATTTGTAGCTTTAAGATTTACGTGATCTTCATTATCTTTAAAAAAATATTTTTGCCAGGTTTCTATCTGACCATAAATGTATTTTGAATCTACATTTTTCTTAAGCAGCAGATAATCTTCAAAAGTTAATGGTTTTACTTCACGCTGAATCCGTCTGAAACGGTGTCTCATTCTGCTGGATACATTCTCTTCACCAGCAGAAGGGTATATGATCAGAGAATTATTCCAACCCATTTCCTTCATACGTTCATTTATTAAAGTCTTCATGCCGTAGATCGTGGAGAACATGGTTACAACTGCAAATACACCAATGATTATTCCAAGTAAAGTAAGGAATGATCTTAATTTATGTGTGAAAATATTCTGTATACTACTGCCTAAACTTTCTGAGAAATGCATTTGATCTCACTTAATAAACTACATTCTTGCATTTGGGACATTCTTTAAATTCGCCCTTATCTTTACTCTTTTTTTCTTCCAAATAATGATTTCCACATTCTGGACAAGAAATTGCTACAGGTTTGTTATTAGTTATAAATTTACAATCAGGATAATTTGAGCAGGAATAAAAAAATCTGCCTTTACTATTTTTTTTCTCAGTGATCTGTCCATCTTCACATTCAGGGCATTTTATTCCAATTGTGAAGGGTTCTGTGTGTTTACATTTTGGAAAATTAGAACAAGCAATAAATTTACCAAATTTACCTTCTTTCAAAATAAGGTCAGAATCACATTTCGGACACTTTTTATCGAGTGTCTTTGGTTTAAGAATTTCTATCTTTCCATCTTCGTTTCGTGTAAAATTCTTGATATTCTTACATTCTGGAAAATTTGAACAAGCTAAAAACTGACCATTTCTTCCCCATTTCAAAACCATTGAACTTCCACATTTATCACATTTGAGATCAGTTTCTTCTATTGCATTCTTCTTTGCTTTTTTAAAATCTACTTCAGAGATCAAAACATTGAGTGATTCATAATACTGCTTAAGAAGATTATGCCATTCTACTTCCCCATACATTACTTTATCGAGGCTATCTTCCATTGCAGCAGTAAATTCCACATTAAAAAATTCATGAAAATTAGATACAAGAAGTTTATTAACTGTTAAACCCAATTCTGTAGGATGGAACCTTTTACTTTTGAATAATACATATTTTCTAAGCCTTATTGTATTGGTTATGGCTGCATAAGTAGATGGCCGTCCAATCCCTTTTGATTCTAATTCTTTAATAAGGAGAGCTTCTGTATATCTAGCAGGTGGTTTTGTAAAACTTTGCTTTGAAGATGTTTCTTTAGATTTCAGAATATCATCTTTAACATATCCGTTATCAATTTTCTCACCTAAAATTACTTTAGTGTGTGGAAATACAACCAAAAATCCTTTATTCTCTATAGAACTTCCATTTGCACTAAATTGTGCTTCACCAATATTAATGACCAATTCTTTATTGTTCATCTTAACAGGCAACATCTGTGTTGCTATGAATTTCTGCCAGATCATTGTATACAAATTAAGCTGGTCTTTTGTAAGATATTGTTTAATACTATCTGGTGTATTGGAACAATTCGTTGTTCTTATTGCTTCATGTGCATCTTGAGCTGAATTTTTATTTTTAAAATATCTTGGCTTTGGATTCAAACTATTTTCACCAAACCGTTCCGATATTAATTTCCGTGAATTATTCACAGCTTCTTGTGAAACTCTCAAAGAATCTGTACGCATATATGTGATAAGCCCCACAGAACCTTTATCAAGCTCTATTCCTTCATAAAGCTGTTGGGCAACCATCATTGTTTTTTTTGCTGAGAAATTCAATATCCTTGCTGCATCCTGTTGTAATGTGCTAGTGATGTACGGAGGTCCCGGATTGATAGTCCTCACGGATTTCTTGATCGATTCGATCAGATACTCATTGCTATTAATTGCATCCAAGAGTACTTTTGCTTCTTCTTTAGTTTTGAAATCTGGTTTCTTCCCCTTCCACTTTTTCAGAACTGCTTTGAATTCAGGGAGATCATCTTTATTCAGAATTGCATAAACGTTCCATGATTCTACAGGTTCAAATTTATTAATTGCTTCTTCACGTTCACAGATTATTCTAAGCGCTACAGATTGCACTCTACCTGCACTGAGATTCTTTGTGACTATCTTCCATAGAACAGGACTGATATTATAGCCAACAATTCTATCCAGGATCCTTCTTGCCTGCTGGGAATCAACTTTCTTTTGATCGATCTTACCGGGATTTTCCATTGCATTTCTTATAGCATCTCTTGTGATCTCATTAAAAATGATTCTGTGCACATTCTTATCTTTGATCTCTTTCTTTAAAACTTGTGTGAGATGCCAGGCAATTGCTTCTCCTTCGCGATCATGATCAGATGCTAGAAAGATACTATCCGCATCTTTTGCGGCCAGTTTTAGTTCTTTAATTATCTTCTTCTTGGCAGGATCAACCACATATTTAGCTTTAAAATCATCTTGTGGATCTACACCGAAACTTCTTTTAGGAAGATCGCGAATATGACCATTTGAAGCTTTAATTATGAATTTGTTCTGTAAAAATTTTCCAATTGTTTTTGCTTTAGCAGGTGACTCAACGATTATTAGACTCTTTCCCATATTAATTTATCTCTTCATCAAAATTTATTTCATTTTCCTGGATGAAGAATAGATCTAACAAGTCTCTTACTGAGACATCTTCAATTCCAGAAAAAATGATGTAATTAACAATATTATCAATCATATCTCTAGTTATTTTCCTTTTTAAGAATCCATTCAATTGAATAGAGAGTACAATTACTTTTTCGAATATTTCTTTGTTTACAGATCCTAGTTTAAGAAGATGAATTAGATAACCAAAAGCATCTATCGTTATAATCCTACGTTCTTCTTCTCCCAGTATTCTATTATAATTCTTAGATTTCTGTCGTACAACTACAGATTCCATTAGTTCGTCTAACTCTTCCTCAGTAAGTCCCAATTTTTTAAGTTCCTTCCTAGCTGGCTTATCTGCCAGTATTGTTTTTATAAATTCTTTAGTGCTTATTTCCGACATTTCACTTCCTTGTTTATCTAATACTGCTTTTTATGCAATTTTACCACAACACTTTTTATATTTTTTCCCGCTGCCGCAAGGGCATGGATCATTTCTTCCTATTTTATCTCCAACTGAACGAGGTTGGAGCTTTTGTTTTTCTGGTGCATTTGTAGTTACATTTGGTTCCGTCGGCTGCGGAACATCAAATGCAGAGCTAGATTCATGACGTTGTTTAGCCATTTCTAAAAAATCTTGTATCTTTTCTGGAGCAATAATATAAGTTGTAAAGACTTTTTTTGTAACAGACATATTTATGTTGGAAACTAAAGTCTGGAATAAATTGAATGATTCCTTTTTATATTCGATCAATGGATCCTTCTGTCCGTAAGCTCTTAGACCAATACCTTCTTTTAAGAGATCCATTTCATGTAGATGGTCACGCCAGAGCTCATCAACTACACTAAGCATAACACGTCTCTCAATCTCGCGTAACTGCTCAGAGCTTAGGTCATCTTCCCTCTTCTGATACGCTTTGAGAACACCATCATATAAGTTTTCTTGCAGAGTTTCATATCTCATACTTTCTGTAATAATATTTTGTTCATACAGAACTACATTCAAGTTTGCTCTAATCCAATTAAGGATCTCAGAAATATTCCAATTCTCTGCATAATTCTCATCGATAATAATGCTATCTACAATGTCTGCAATAGTATCTTTTATCATTTCAATGATCTCAAATTTCAGGTCATATCCTTTGAGAACATTCCGACGATAATTGTAGATCACATTACGTTGTTGATTCATAACTTCATCATATTTTATTAATTGTTTTCTACTCTCAAAGTTATAAGATTCTACCCTCTTCTGAGCTTTACCGACTGCTTTTGTCATCCATGGATGAACAATTGCTTCACCTTTTTGCAGTCCCATTCTAACCATCATGGGTCCAATTTTCTCAGAACCGAATAGACGCATCAGATCATCTTCCAATGAAAGATAGAAACGGGATGTACCCGGATCACCCTGTCTTCCGCTACGACCGCGAAGCTGTCTGTCTATCCTCCTACTTTCATGACGTTCGGTTCCAATTACATGAAGACCATCTAAAGGCAAACCATAAGGATTTTCTTCTGTAGTTTTCTCAGATAGGCCTAAGTAACTACTTTTTTCTTCAGTTACTACTGTTTCTCCAAGCTTAATATCAGTTCCTCTACCTGCCATATTTGTGGCAATGGTCACTGCACCAGGTTCTCCAGCAGATTTGATAATATCGGCTTCCTGTTCATGGTATTTTGCATTAAGTACATTATGCTTGATCCCGCGTCTTCTTAATAGTCGAGCCAACGTCTCAGAAACTTCAACAGATACAGTTCCAACCAAGACCGGTTTCCTGCTTTCATGCCAGTATTCGATCTCATCTAAAATTGCTTGATATTTTTCATTTTTTGTAATGTATATTACATCATTATGATCAATCCTAGAAATGGGCAGATTTGTAGGAATAACGCTTACAGGGAGTTTATATATTTCCATGAATTCAGCTTCTTCTGTAATTGCGGTTCCGGTCATTCCGGCAAGTTTATCATACATACGGAAATAATTCTGCAGTGTGATAGTAGCAAAGGTTTGAGTTGCTTCTTCTATCCTTACATTTTCCTTTGCTTCCAATGCCTGATGCAACCCATCACTGAATCTTCTGCCCTGCATCATCCTTCCTGTAAATTTATCAACGATCATAACTTTATTATCAACTACAACATAATCAACTTCTTTTTCAAAAAGAACATAAGCTTTGAGTAACTGCTTGATATTATGCAATTTCTCGCTTTTATCCATAAATTTAGAGGTCTCTTCTTCCTTTTGCTTTGTTTTCTTTTGGAAGGAAAGAGATTCATCTGCATCGATATCATCGAGTATTTCATCTAATGTACGCATTACGAACAGATCTGTTTCTTTTTGCGAGACCAAAACATTTCCCTTCTCACTCAACTCAACACTATTTTGTTTCTCTTCTACAACATAGAAAAGTTCTTCATCTATTGTGTGCATTTTTTTATCACGAAGATAATATCCTTCGAAATCTGTTACCAGTTTCTTGAGTTCACCTTCTTTCATCATGTTTGTAAATGATTTATTTTTTGGTGCTGCTCTTTGTACGAGGAGTAATAATTTACCAACTATATCAGCATCATATTCTTCATTTTTCAGTTCGTTCTTTATTTCTGAAATATAACGGTTCACTATCACAGATTGAGCATTGAATAATTGCAGGATCACCGGTCTCAATTCTTTAAAGAAGTTCTTACTTTCCTGAACAGGGCCACTAATTATAAGTGGAGTTCTAGCCTCATCGATAAGAACACTATCCACCTCATCAACAATAGAGTATTGTAATTTTCTTTGAACAAGCCGGCTCTCTGAAACAGCCATATTATCACGAAGATAATCAAAACCAAACTCACTATTCGTCCCATAAGTTATGTCGCAGTTGTATGCTTCTCTTTTTTCTTCGCTGCTCAATCCATTAACATTACAGCCGATAGTTAGTCCGTGGAATTCGAATATTGGGCTCATCCACTCTGCATCACGCTGAGCCAGGTAATCATTAACTGTGATAAGATGAACACCTCTTCCAAGTAAAGAGTTTAGGAACAGCGGTAATGTTGCAACAAGGGTTTTACCCTCACCGGTAGCCATCTCTGCAATTCTACCTTCATGCAGAATTATCGCTCCGATGAGCTGAACATCAAATGGGACCATAAACCATGTTGCTGCATCACCACGAACTTCGTATTCGTGACCTATCAAACGGCGGCATGTCTGCTTAATAATTGCGAAAACTTCCGGTAAATGTTCATCAAGAACAGATTGTGTTTTTTCTTTTAGATCCTTTGCTAGACTGTCTATATTATTTCCCAAACCGATTTTTATATTTTCATTGGCTTCGATCTGGTAATTTTTATTTAATTCTTCAAGCTCATCTTCAAGCGGGGTAAGAATACTTTGAATATCTTGCTTGATTACTTGAATTCTCTTTCTGATCTCATCATCAGAAATACTCTCCAAAGTGTCATAAATACTATTTATTTGTGAGATCCTGGGTTGCATTTTGTTTGCTTCACGCTTGTCCCGATCTCCGAATATCATCTGTGTTATCTTATCTAACATTATTAATTTCCCTAATCTGAAATTTGAACAATCCTTTTTTTGAGCGTTTGCTTGTCAAATTAATTAAGGTTAAATACCTATTGGCATTAGTAAATTTTCAATATTTATATTATAGACTATTTA
>CAZOCS010000111.1:0-7727 GCA_964578365.1 uncultured Candidatus Cloacimonadota bacterium | reverse complement strand
GGCTGGTAAAGCTTGTGAGCCTTAGGCTCATTCGATTCCTCTTGGGCCCACCAGTTTTTGTCTCAAATTAGTTGGGACTACACCTTGGTTAAACATATAAGCCATCTTGCTGAAGCAGGGTGGCATTTTTTGTATTAAGGAGTTTATTTTGATTACTGTCTATGTTCTAAAAGGTGTGAAGCGTTACGTTGGAATAACAAATAACTTAGAAAGACGGATTGTAGAACACAAACGGAAATCTTCAAAAGGTAGTCAAATTATTGGTGATTTTAAATTAATTTACACAAAGAAGTTTCCTGATTATAAAACTGCAAGAGCACACGAAAAGTTCTTAAAAAGCGGAAAGGGAAGAGAGTGGCTTGATGAATTCGAGGACGGTCAGAGCCAGCCATAGGCTGGTAAAGCTTGTGAGCCTTAGGCTCATTCGATTCCTCTTGGGCCCACCAGTCTTTGTCCCAAATTAGTTGGGACTACACCTTGGTTAACAATATAAGCCATCTTGCTAAAGCAGGGTGGCATTTTATCGCTTGGTATAAAATTTTCTATGCAATGAATTCATTCAATTAATAAATTCTTAAGTCGAGTTTTGAATAAGAGATTTCACATCTAATATTCATATCGAAAATCACATTTCTTTCAAATGAAAAAAAAATAATTAGACAAAAAAACAACTCATTTCCGATATTGAAGTAAGTTATTTGTTAAGAAAGTGATATCTAAAAAGTAGAAAATTTTGAAGGAAGATATGAGTGAAAAAAACGAACAGATAAGTAAAATTTTCACAGCAGATACCAATTCAAAGCCTATAAATTCATATTTGAAAGCTCTGAAGAGCTATGAAAAATCTGGTGATAAAGATAAAATAATTCAAAGCTATTATGAGATCGGCGTAAAATATGGTGTTTTATACAATAACAGAAAAGCATTAGAATATTTTTTCTTAACATTCAATGCAACATCAGAAAAAGAAAACCTGAAACTTCATATAAATTCTGCAGCAAATATCGGTAGAATTTTCTATAATATATGTAATATCGAAAAAGCTCTTGAATTTCTTTTTTATGCTCTGAAATTTTATAAATCAATATCAGATAAATTGAATATTGCAAAAACACTTCGCGATATCGCCGGCTGTTATAATGACTCTAAAATGTACGATAAAGCGTTGGAATATAATTTTAAAGCAATTGATATTTATGATTCACTCGATAATAAAACATTGATGTCCGGTACAATAAATGACACAGCAATTACCTATTATTTTCTTGATGATTACGATGCTGCTCTAGAAAGTTTTTTTAAAGCTCTTAAAATTCAAAAGAAGGATAAGTATTATTTCGGACAAGGAATAAGCGAAAATAATATAGGAGAGATTTATTACAAGCAGGAAAAATATGAAGATGCCCTAAAATATTTTTATGATGCTATAGAATCGTATAAAGATGTTCAAGAATACTATTTAAGAGCGACTATTTATTTAAACATTGGGAAAGTATATAAAAGAATAAAAAATTATGATAAGGCTTTAGAAAATTTGAACATTGCACTCAAGATCTCAGAAGATAACAACATGAAGAAAAACCAGCCTGAAATTTTAGTAGAAATGAAGGAAATTTATTATGAGGCCGAAGATTATAAAAAGGCATATGACATTCAGGAAAGACATTTTATATTAAAAGATGATATTTTGCAGGAAACAAAAAAAATTGAGAAAGAGGATTTTCAAAAAGAACAATTAAAAGATATAGAATGTTTATCCACTGATGAAAAAAATGAAAATGAACCGATTATTATTGGTATCAGTGAAGAGATGAAAGAAGTGTTTTCACTGATCAATATCATCAGTGAACATAATGTTAATGTGCTTATAACAGGACCAACGGGATGTGGGAAAGAACTTGTTGCCAGAAGAATACATCAAAACTTTAAATGCGACTCTCCATTTGTAGCCATCAATTGTTCTGCTATACCAGAACATCTTTTGGAAAGCGAATTGTTCGGACACACTAAAGGCGCATTTACGGGAGCCGTCAAAAATAAAAAAGGGAAAATCGAACAGGCCTTAGGTGGAACTCTTTTCCTTGATGAGATTGGAGATATGAATTTGTCTTTACAGGCGAAAATTTTGCGTGTGATCCAGGAAAGAAAAGTAACTCCCGTGGGAAGTACTAAAGAAATTCCCGTTTCTGTAAGAGTTATTTCTGCTACAAATAAGAATCTTGAAGAACTAATAGAATCCAATAAATTCAGAAGAGATCTTTTTTATCGGTTGAATGTGATCAGAGTAAAAATTCCTGCTCTCAAAGATCATAAATCCGATATCCCTGTTCTGGTCAGCTATTTTATAAGTAAGTACAATAAGAAATTTAATAAACAAATTCAGAGTATTTCTGTGAATGCTTTAAATTACTTGATCTCCTGTGAATGGCAGGGAAATATCAGGGAATTGGAAAACGAGATTGAAAAAGCTGTTCTTCTTTCTACAGAAGAGATACTCAAAACCGACCTTTTTGCACATGCTAATGATAAATCGGAATCTTCTTTTTTTGAAAAGCTTCCTCTGGTTTGGGAAGAATATCAATTGTATAAAAGTAACGTAGACAATAAACTCGATTCGAATTATATCTCAGCCTTAATGGAATCCTCAGATAGCAGCATTCAGAAAGCAAGTGAACTGGGTAAACTTGGCAGAACTCAGGTTTACAGATTACTGAAGAAAACAGGTAAATCTGAATAGAACAAGATTTCACCAGACTTATTCCGCTGGTTTCCGCTCCGGCTTTCGATTCAAATAATAACAATATTCGACACACCAATGTAACAAGTAGCACCACAGTGTTAATTTTCTGTAACTACTTTAGATTTATATAAATACTACTAATAAATTATGATTTATTAACTTAGTCCTGACACAACTATGTGTCAAAATTTGTTGTATCTCCGAAATCAATAGAGGTTTTGTTGAAGGATTAAGTGAGATCAATTGATCCGTAATGCCTAGTTATAAACGAGTTAATGACATTACGAAATCTTTAAATTAACATTCTGCCATGGTTGGCACTGGAATTGCTATATTATCAAAATATGAAACAGAAAATTAAGATATTAATAGCTGAGAGTCAGAATATAGTTGCTATAGATCTACAAACTACATTATTAAAAGTAGGACATAAGGATGTTGCAATAGTCACAACGGGTGAAGAAGCAATAGATAAAGTTAAAGAGCTAAGACCTGATATCGTAATTTTGGATATTTACCTAAATGGTAGAATTTCCGGAGCTATTGCAGCAAAACGAATTAAGGAATTTAGCAAAGCTTCGATAATGTTATACTCTACTTACAAAGAGATGTCAAAAATAACCAATGAATTAAAGATCAATCAAAATAAAAATATAAAAACAAGATGTGTGTTAATGAACACAACAGAAGGAGGAAGAAGATGAAGAAAAATATTTTATTTACATTTATAACACTTTTTGTGCTATTCTCTCTAGCCTATGGAGAATGGGAGTACGAAATGATTGATTCTGCTGGATCAGTTGGTGCGTATGTGAAGATGCTCTTCGATTCTCAGGAGAATCGACATGTTGTTTATTACGATTGGGACAATGGTGATGTAAAATATGCTTATTGGGATGGCACTAGTTGGGAAATCGAAGTTGTGGACAGTAATGGTGATGTCGGGCACTTTACTAGCCTAGCTTTAGATGCTGATGACTATCCACATATTGCTTACTATTATGACATAGATGTTAATACAGGACATCTGAAATATGCTCACTGGAATGGTAGTTCTTGGGATATTGAGACGGTAGATTCTAATCAGGATTGCGGTACAGATACTGCGATAGATATCGACTCAAACGGCTATCCTCATATTTCATATGCAGATAATGCTAACGGTCATCTTAAGTATGCACGTTGGGATGGAAGTACCTGGCATCTGGAGACTGTCGATAATGGCAGTCATGTAGTTTTTTATGGTGACATGGTTCTAGATACAGACGATCATGCCCATATCTGCTATCGTAACAATGCTACAGGTGGTCTCAAATATGCTGAATGGGACGGTAATGCTTGGCAGATTGAAACAGTGGATAATGAATCCACTAATGGTGCTTTCACTTCTATCGTCCTTGATACCGACGGATACCAGCATATCAGCTATTACTACTGGCCAGACAGCTTGAAATACGCCCGTTGGGATGGTACAATTTGGAATATCGAGACGGTTGATGGTGGCGGTCGTCATACATCATTGGCGTTGGATGCAAACGGTTATCCGCACATTTCTCACGATGAATATACCACTTCATCACTCAAGTATGCAAGATGGGATGGAAGTTCCTGGCAAACAGAGACAGTAGATAATTCGGGCTATGTTGGAGTTTCGACTGCTCTTGTACTGGATAACTTCTCTTTACCGCATATCGCATACAGGGATGCGGGTAATGGTAATCTCTTGTATGCTCATTATGTACTAGATGCTGCAGTTATTGTACAGGAGCACTATCGTTGGCGAAATGATGATGGTGATGAAGCATCTGCTACCTGGAAAAATTTTGAGGATACTGGAGTCATTATTAATTCTGATGAAAATATTCGTATCAGATTTGATCTTTCTAACAGAAGTAATAATCAAGTGGCTGATCTTACTACTGCAAATTTGCAATATAGTTTAGATGAAACAGTCTGGGAGAATATCACCACAGATGCTTCCATTAATCATTTCGTGTTATCTCTATCGGATCATTTTGCTGATGGAGATCTTGCACCGAGTGATTTTCTTACGAATGAGACAACAACCCAAGCAAGCGGTGTGATGTACGAAATAACTACAAATTTTGGTGGAAATTTTCCGCTTGAAACAGGCTTTGAGTATGAGTGGTGCATTAAACCTACCGAAAATGTACAGAATACCGATTATTTTTTTAGAATTAATGGCACAGTTACGGGAAATCCCCAAAATAACATATTCAGTAATGCATTAGTTGCGGAGTTTATGTACGAACCGGCTTTAATATTTGATCCACCTACAGACCTTTTTGTAACTGAAGAAGGATATGTTACCTGGAGTGCCCCATCATGTAGAGATCTGCTTGGTTATAATGTTTATCTGGATGATGAATTCATAAGTTTTACATCCAACTTGTTCTGGCAATATGAGGATCTTAGTAATGGGCAAACTTACACAGCAGGTGTTACTGCAGTTTATGATGATGGAGTTTCAGAGATTATCGAGATAGATTTTACTTACATTGGGACAAGTGCAGAAGACAATATAGAGACAGATACAAAACTCAAAAACAACTATCCGAATCCATTTAATCCAACAACAACGATCAGCTTCTCACTTAAAGAAACAGGTTATGTGTCGATAGATATTTACAATTTAAAAGGTCAGCTTGTTAAAACACTTGTGAATCAAGAACTCGAAAGAAACGATCACAAAATTATTTGGGACGGTAAAGATAACAGTGATAAGAGCTTAGGGAGTGGAATATATTTCTACAAGATGAAAAATGGAATATATACTTCTACTAAAAAGATGATCCTTATAAAATAAATTGAACATATCTCAAGCTGAAGTAGATAATTAAAGTACTGCTTAAAAAAGGGTTAATTAAGTTTAACCCTTTTTATTTGCTAAGAAATCTCAAAACAGATAGCAGGAAAAAAAATAATTAGACAAAATTCTACTTTACTTTCGCTTTTGTATCAAATTTTTAAAAAAAATATATATTCAAGGATTTTGAAGAAATTATGAGTGAGAAGAAGAAAGCTGAAAAAATGACCAAAATTTTTTTAACTGAGAAACATCCGCAATCATTAGAATCGTACTTGAAAACTATAAAGATTCATGAGGATTCAGGCGATAAAGATAAAATAGTACAAAGTTATTTTGATGTTGGAATAAAATATAGTAGCTTATATGACTGCAGAAAAGCATTAGAATATTTTTTCTTATCGTATAATGCAACATCAAAAAAAGAAAACTATGAACTACATATAAAATCATCAGTTTATATTGGCAAAATGTTCTCTAATATAGGGAATTATGAAAAAGCTCTGAAAGTACTATTTAATGCTTTGAAATATTATAAATTGAAATCTGATGATTTAAACATTGCTAAGGTCTATTTTTCTATTGCTGATTGTTATAATGGAACTAAAGAGCTTGAAAAAGCTTTGAATTATAATTTAAAATCTCTCAATGTATATGAATCGATCAATGATGAAATTAAAATAGCTCAAGCTATGGGAGAAGTTGCAATTAATTACTATCTTCAAGCTAATTACGATGCTGCTCTTGAATACCTCCTTAAAGCTCTAATAATTCAGAAGAAGAGTAAATATTATTTTGGAATAGGAGTAACCCAAAATAATATCGGAGAGATCTATTACAAATTGGAAAAATTCGAAGATTCCCTAAAATATTGTTTATGCGCTCTTGAATCCAATAAAGATGTGGAAGAAAAATATGTGAGATTAACAATTTACTTAAACCTTGGAAAAGTTTACAAGAAACTAAAGAAAAATGAGAAAGCATTAGAAAATTTGAACAAAGCACTCAAAATATCTGAAGATATGAAAATGAAAAATAACCAACCTGAGATATTACAGGAGATTAAAGAAATCTATTTTGATTTAGGGGAGATTAGAAAAGCTTATGAAGTTCAAGAAAAATATGTAAAACTGAAAAATGATATTTTAGTGGAAAAAGAAAAAATTAGAAATGAGGATTTTCAAAAAGAGCAATTTAGCAATATAGGTTCAAAATTAACCAACGAAAAAACTAATGATAATCAAATTATCGGAACTAGTGAAGAGATGAAAGAAGTGTTTTCTCTGATCGATATCATTAGTGAACATAATGTAAATGTATTGATAACTGGTCCTACTGGAAGCGGAAAAGAACTAGTAGCCGATAAGATACATCAAAATTTCAAAACCGATTCTCCGTTTGTTGCTATCAATTGTTCAGCAATACCCGAGCATCTTTTGGAAAGTGAGTTATTTGGTCATACAAAAGGTGCATTCACAGGTGCGATAAAGAATAAGCAAGGAAAAATCGAACAAGCTTCCGGTGGAACACTTTTTCTCGATGAGATCGGTGACATGAATCTATCCTTACAAGCAAAGATCTTACGGGTACTTCAAGAACGAAAAGTAACCCCGATAGGCAGCACTAAAGAAATTCCCGTCTCTGTTAGGATCATTTCCGCCACTAATAAGAATCTTGAAGAGTTAATTGAAACCGGTCAATTCAGAGTAGATCTTTTCTATCGCTTGAATGTGATCAGAATAAAAATTCCCGCTCTCAAAGATCATAAATCAGATATCCCAGCCCTAGTAAGCCATTTTATACAAAAGTGTAATAAAAAATTTGATAAAAATATAAAAGATATATCAGTAAATGCTCTTAACTATCTGATCTCCTGCGAATGGCCGGGAAATGTTAGAGAATTGGAGAATGAAATTGAAAAAGCAGTTTTACTTTCAAAAGAAGATATTATTAAGTTTGAGATTTTAACTCAATTTAATGATGAAAACGATTCATGTTTTTCTGAAATACTCCCTCTTGTTTGGGATGAATATAAATCTTATAAAAACAAACTGGGTGATAAATTAGATTTAAATTATGTCGCAGCATTAATGGAATCTACAAATAATGTCATCCAAAAAGCGAGTGAAACAGGGAACTTATCAAGAATGCAAATTTACC
>CAZOCS010000110.1:0-7779 GCA_964578365.1 uncultured Candidatus Cloacimonadota bacterium | reverse complement strand
ACAGGATTGAGCCTATTTTTTATTTTAATACACTTAATCTATAAACACAATTAAATTCAAAATAATTATATGTTTTTGCTATATGTTGAATATATTATTAACAATTCTTAGATAATATTATATAATTAATCAAAATAATACTTGCAAAAAAAATAAAGGAATAAATTTCTCGGAACAGAATTTGCATTATAAAAAAACGAAAATAATCTAGGAGGACGTATAATGTTAAAAAAATTGCAAAACCAAAAAGGATTTAGTCTTATTGAATTGTTAGTTGTTGTTGTGATCATTGCCATCCTGGCAGCTATCGCAGTTCCAATTTACATGAGTTATGTGCGCCAAGCAAGATCAACTGAAGCACAATCTGCTATCGCAGCATTGCGCCAAACTTACAGAGTTTATTATCAAACTTATGGTTCAACTACAGACTATGATGTAGAAGCTGCTTTAAAAGATACTAATCTTGGTAACAGAACTGAGAAGAACTGGGAATTTGAAGTTGTAGGTAATCCACCAAAGAAATATATGGCAACTTCAACAACCGATTTTCCAGAAGGTGAAGGAAAACAAGTATGGTATGATGTAGAAGATGCAGCATATCATGGTTATGGTATTGATGACGAGGACAGCGAAGAAGAAGAAATCCTCGATTAATTTTTCTGGGGGTATCTTTTGACTGTTAGAGAACTATTACAATTTACATCAGATGCTGGAGCATCTGACCTGCACATAAGTGCCGGATCTATACCCATGATCAGAGTTTTGGGTAAGATGAAGAAACTCAATCTACCTGTTTTGAGCGAAAAGGAAGTTGAAGAGTTAATTTTTAGCACCATGAATAATTCGCAGATAACAATTTTTAAAGAGAAGTTGGAAATTGACTTTTCTACGAAATTGGATGATGAAACACGATTCCGTGTTAATGCTTTTCATCAAGTTAATGGATTAGGTGTAGCATTTCGTGTAATTCCTAATGCTATAAAAGATTTTGATGACCTGCATCTACCGGAAATTCTGGCAAGACTTTCTATGAGACAACGTGGCTTAATACTGGTAACAGGACCTACAGGTAGCGGTAAATCTACAACACTTTCTACTATGGTCGATTATATTAACGATCATAAACATTGTCATATTATCACAATTGAAGACCCAATCGAATTTATGCACAGAAGCAAGAACTCTCTCGTCAACCAGCGGGAAGTGGGGCACGATACCTGGTCGTTCAAGGTTGCGTTGCGTTCCGCTTTGCGTGAGGACCCGGATGTAATTCTTGTGGGAGAGATGCGTGACCTCGAAACAGTATCCTTGGCTTTAACGGCTGCTGAAACAGGTCATCTTGTACTTGCTACACTGCATACAAGCAGTGCTACTAAGTCTATCGACAGGATAATTGATATGTTCCCAAGAGAGCAGCAGGCTCAAGTTCGTTCCATGCTTTCAGAATCACTTCAAGCAGTTATTGCACAAACACTGCTTCCAATGAAAGACGAAAGCGATAGAATACCTGCTCTTGAAATAATGATAGCGAATAATGCTGTAAAAAATCTTATTCGTGAAGAAAAAACATATCAAATACCTTCAGTTATTCAATCTGGAAACAAGGAAGGTATGCAGTCTAAAGATCAATCATTATATAATCATGTAATGAATGGTTATCTCGATAGAAAAGTAGCCGAAGAAGTGGCAGATAATCCAAAAATGTTTGCTACGGGGACGGCTTTTTAAAATGATAAAAAAAACATTAAGGTCTAATGAAGGTTTTGGTATTATTCAGGCTCTTGCCGGCTTAATAATCGTAACCATTGCTCTTAGTGGCTTATTTTTAAGTTCGTATTATGCCTGGCATAATGCTGTGGGAAATTACCACTATAGGGTTGTGCTTTTAAAAGCACATCAAAAATTAGAACAAGTTAAGCTTGTAAATAGAAATAATGAAGGCTTAACATATCTCAATGGATTCGTATCGGGTGAATTTCTTATTGATGATGCAGACGGAGAACCCATTTATGGGCTTATCCACCCTGTTATTAGCAATACTAATACAGATCTAGCTATTGCTCAATATGTCGATTACGATGCGGTCAGTGTAAAAATAACCTGGCGGGATGGACCGGAATATTTCCTTAACAACATATTAAATAGGGAAAGAACCCTCATCTTGCGAGAAGATTATTTTTACCGAACTGATGAGGAGGAATAGCTATGAGAATATTAAAGAATAACAAAGGCTATTCTCTTATTGAGATAGTTGCTGGTCTTCCGCTTGTAGCCTTGGTGTTTGTGATATTTGGCGTGGGGATAGTTCACTTTACAACTACTTTTCAGGAAGTGAAATTATATACTCAACTCCAACAAGATCTTTTTGAGGCAATCGAAATAATGAGACATGGCTATATGCTGGATGGTGTGACCGATAACGAAGGTCTTATCGGGCTTACTACTGCTAAGAAAATAGATAACTCTTCTGTAATTTCATTGAAAGTAACACCTCTTGTCCTTAACCAAGATATGGAAGATGATTATAATGTTACTTATTATGTAGATGACAATATGCAATTAAGGGCCGATGGGTCTTATGGTGTGAAACATTTTAGTAAAGAGCCTATTTTCCCTTCTACACCTACTAAATATATAGGCAGGTTACCTCAATTCAAAATAAAAAATCCACATGAAATTTGGACAGTGTCGGAATATGATGCACAAGGCAATGCCCTTATGTTGGATATTAAGCTGGTTGGTGAGGTTAGGTTCAGGGAAAAAATGAGGAATCAAACTAATGAAGATGATCTTAGGAAAAACACCAGAACTATTACTTATAAAACTTCTGTTTTCATAGGTAATGCGCATGCAAATAAAGTAGAGGAATAGGAGAATATTATGAAGAAACTATTTAAGAAATTGTTAAATAATAATATTGGTAGTGTTCTCGTTATGGTTATTGCAGTTATGTTAAGTATTGTTGCAGTTGCCTCTTCAGCTTCTTTGATGGTTGTTACAGGACATAATCAATTAGAAACTCAATATTCACACGATAAGGTTCAGGAAGAGCTGTTCTTGCGTAGTGAAGCCACGAGACTGCATCTCTCATTAGAGCATGACAGTGCAAGAGAAATACCGGATCGTATTATAGAAGTTCTTAGTCCAGATCGTAGAACTACATACTTAATTTCCAGTAAAGGACAACTTATAGTTCTTGAAAGCTTTATGGGGCTGGCAACACAACAGGCTTTTGCAATCCAGTCTTTAATAACTGCCAGAAGAGATCGTTGGATAGCACGATCTATGAAATCTCCGGTCAAGAGATATTCTGAACGTCTTGTAAAGAATAAGAGTCTTGCCGAATATCAGTATTTTACAAATGTAGAAGCATCGGAAAATGCAGACGGCGGAGCAGCAGCAGCACAGGTAAAATTCTATGGAGCCGATGATCTTTTTGGACCTGTTCATTCCAATGATTTTATCTGGATCCAAAATTCAGGTGGATGGCCTACGTTCCATGATATGGTTACGACATCTGAATGGATAATGGATTTTGGAACTCAGCAACGTGCAATTTATACTGCACCGATGGATCAAATATTTTTGGGAGGCTACGTAGAGGAAGTACCGGAAATTATTTATAGCCCTACAGCTGATCTTATTCGTCAGAATGGTATTGAACTAGGTGATCCCGATACGGATATTGTCTACGCAAAACTTGGAGACGGCAGCTTTGAAAGCATGTTTGGTGCGATCGAACTTGTAGGTGTAGATACGTTTGGTGTGTATAGTTGGTTCCCGCATACTACAGATCTTGCAGATTATGTTGTAAATAATGGTGGTAACTGGTATGAAGATTCACATCATATATGGACAAATCACATTGCCGTTTACGATACTAATTGGACAGTTGGACCATCCTTCCCTGTTACAAATGAATCTGTATGGGTGGATGAAGCCGAGTTATGGATAGAAGGCACTGTTTATGGTGCCCAAACATGGGCGAGTGCAGACACTGTGTTTATTGTTGGTGATATACTTTATGCTAATACTCCTTATGGCACTCCACCAGATGTAGTAGGTAGTGTTAATATTTCAGATTATTTTGGCCTTGTTTCTGAGGAGAAAATTTTAATCAGATATAAGCACAAAGATCCTTTTGAAGAGATGGCAATAAGAGATGATAACTGTAATGATGTAATGCTGTATGGTGCTTATGCTGCAATTGGGCAGGGTGATGAGTCTTTATATGGTATTATGAATTGTCATTATGAAGGAATCTTTACATTCCAATATCAGCATCCTCATGGCTCAACTCCAGATTTTATTGCCTTGAGTCCATTTGTTTTTGAAGAGTTTACATTACGCCTGATCGATACAGCTGGAGATGGGTGGGATGGAGCAGAGATGGATGTGTTTGTTAATGGTGAGCTCAGGTTAGATGACATTACATGTTATGGAGGTTTGAGCACACACTTATTTAATGTAGATCATGGAGATGTAATCGAGACTGTTTATACAGAAGGAACAAACGAAGATGAACATCTATATGAGTTATTGGATGGTGATCTGAATGTAGTAGCTGCCGATGGGCCAAATCCTGGACCGGGAATAGTGTATCAAGCTATGTTAACACCAGACACAGACACTTTATATCATTATGTGGATCTACATAAATATATTTTCCCACCAAATAGTATGTTACCACCCGGAATTGAGGGTTTTAATCTGCATGGTGGGGCACCAATAGTTAATAATACATGTGGATTTCCATATGAAAGTACTGCTTATATAAATTCATATCCGAATAACACTACTGGTAGTTACGTATATCCTTATGGTACAGATTATCCATGGTATAATCCTGTTTGGCCGGAAAGCTCGGATGATATTGTCTTCGAAAGAGGAGTTCTTTCAATATATGGTGCTATTGCACAAACTCGTCGAGGATTTATCCATCGTTCCGGAAGTGACCCTTATAACCATCCATACGGCAATTCGAGTCCAAGTCCCTGGGATATGGATTTATATCATTATGATGGTAATCACGGTTCATCAGGATACGATAAAGATTATCACTATGACAGACGTTTAATGTATGTTCAACCCCCGGATTTTCCACAAGTATATGAAGGTTGGGGAGAGACAACACTTACGGCATTCGAAAAGCAATCGTGGTTCTATAAAGCTCCACCCGCAGATTTTATAGAGACTACACAATAATATAAAATATAGATAGATAAAAAATGACTAAAAATGTGAGGTTACATGGCTAAGACGAAAACAGTTAAATTCAAGGAATCAATCGGATTGGACATAGGTAATCACAGCATCAAGATGGTACATCTAAAGAAAACACATCATGGATACAAATTACTAAATTGTGAAAGCCTTTCAACAATTCCGGAGGGGATAGAACCCGTATTCTCAGACCTATCTCCAGATCGCTATGGTCCCATATTATCTCAACTTGTAAAAACGATGAAGCTAAAACCAAAAAAGGTAAAGCATCTCGTTTCTTCGATAGGAGGAGATAATACAAGTATAAAGCAGATAAAAACAATATTTCTGCCAGACGATGAGCTGGAATCTGCCTTATTCTTTGAGGCTAAGAAACATTTACCAATTAGTGGTGCGGAGATGAACCTGGATTACCAAGTTCTAAATGTAGAAGAAAAAACCAATAATATGAATATCTTACTTGCTTCATCCACAAAAGCGTTATTAACAGAACATTCCAATGTCATATCAAGTGCCGATCTAACTCCCGGTATTGTTGATTTGGAATCGTTAGCTGTTGCAAACAGCTTTATTCTTAATAGTGAAGAAGAAGATGGTGTGTTTGTTATTCTTAATATTGGAGCATTCAAAACCAATATGGTTATATATAGTTCTACTTCTAAGTTTTTTGCTCGTGATATTGCATATGGTGGTTTCAATTTCACCAAAGATATCATGAAGACGCAAAAGATCTCTTACAATGAAGCTGAAATGTATAAACTAGAGTATGGTCTAAAAGAGAAAGATGTTAAAAAAGATAAAGCTTCTCTTCTTGCTTTAGACATAACAGAAAAGAATACGGTTGAACTTATTACACAAGAGGTGAAAAGATCTCTCCGATTCTATGTGAAAGAGGCAGGGAACAGTGATTTCAGAAAGATATTACTTGTAGGTGGTAGTGCCAGTTTAAAAGGGCTACCCGAATATATCACTGAACAGCTTCAAGTTCCATCTGAAGTATTTAATCCCTTTAATAACCTCGAAGATTCTGACAGACCAGGCACAACTAATGATCCTCAATTTGCAGTTGCTCTGGGTCTGGCAATGAGACCGGAATAGGGGAGTGATGATGAATACATTTTACTTCAAAATAAATCTTAATAAATTCGGTGAGTTAAAACAAAGAGCCGAATCAGAAAGAAGAACATTCAGAATTTCTGCTATTAGCTACGCTGCAATTTTCTTAATTGCAACTATAATTGCTATTATACTAAGTAGTAATCTGAGTGGTAAAATTAAACACAGAAGTAAGCTTCTTAATGGAATCCGGGATGAGATAAAAACTTATAAAGTAAGTGGTGAATTTCTCTCATCTAAGGATCTCGTAAGACTTGCTAATATTAGCTCCAAAAGGATATTCTGGACAAAGAAACTGGTTGCTTTATCAGAAAAAACTACTGATAAGATAGCTATCACTCATTTCTCTTTCAAGAATAACAAACTAAGCCTTTATGGAATAACCAGACTTGATAGAAATCAGAATGAGTTTGCACTGATAGACGATTTTATTAATGAATTAAATAGTGATGAACAGATCAGTGGTGACTTCCCGAAAATTCAATTTGTAAAATCCAGCAAGGATAAGGAGAAAGATGTTGAAATTCTTCGATTCCAGATTGATTGTGTTTCTAAAAGTTATACAAGAAAAGGAGGTAGAAAATGATGAAGCAAAGATATCTACTTCTTTTGTTTGTAATGATATTGACTACTATCTGTTTCTTTTATTTCAGTACAAACAGTGTTAAAACAAAGATCGAAAAGATCGATAGATACGATGAAGCTATAAAAGAAGAACAAGAAAAATTGAATAGTGCCAAAGTAATTAATGATCAACTACAAGAAGTATCTAAAGTTATTATGCGAAGTATGACAAATGAGAAAGAGTTTGCAATTGACGATGTTAATGCTTTTGTAAAAAAATTAGCTGATCTGGCTGATAAGTATAAGATCTCAATCGATTCTGTTTCTCCTAAAGTTGTTTCTTCCGATAAATCTTATCTTGTGGAACAGGAATATACACTCTCGGTTGTATGTACATTTGTACAAATGGGGCAATTCCTTTCCGAACTTGAATCTTTTGACCATATTATAACAATAAATACTCTTGATGTAAGACCGGTGAAAGAAGACAAGAATACGGGATTCGATGAAATTATTGATACAAGATATAAGGTTACTTTCGAACTTTCTGTCTTTATGATCATCAAGGAGGCATAATATGGAAGAAAAATATTTAAAAGACCTCGTAATTGCATTGATTGTAATTCTCCTTATTGTGCTTGGTGTTAAATGTAATAGCCTTTATAGAGATATTAAGGTTGTTCCTCTAGAATCTAAATACAAGAAATTAGCATTAAGCGAAGATCTATTTAACCAGATCGAGAATATTGAACAATCTATTCAGGATAGAAAGGAATTTGTTTTTACAGTAACTAAAGATCCACTTGAACAAAACCTGATCGTAAAGACTATCAAAGATCTGGAAAAGCAATGGCGACAAGAAGTTGAAAGAATGGT
>CAZOCS010000109.1:0-7787 GCA_964578365.1 uncultured Candidatus Cloacimonadota bacterium | reverse complement strand
TTTTTTATCTTTCTGGTCGTTGCAAATATTAAAAAAAGAAAAAGGAAACACATGAGTAATTTAGAAAAATTCGAAAACCTGGGGTTATCGGATAAATCGCTGTTGGCGATCAGTAAAAAAGGTTTTGAAGAACCTTCCCCCATTCAGAAATTAACAATACCCTTGTTACTGAAAAACGAGAAAGATATTATAGGACAGGCACAAACCGGAACTGGAAAAACTGCCGCTTTTGGCCTGCCGATATTGGATAATATAATAGAAAATACTGGAAAAGTTCAGGCACTTGTCATGGCTCCGACCCGCGAACTTGCAGTGCAGGTTGCAGAGGAGATGAATTCTTACCGTGGTGGTAGAAGTATTGGAATTCTACCTGTTTATGGCGGACAATCTTACGACCAGCAATTTCGCCGTCTTAAAAAAGGTGTAGAAATAATAGTTGGAACTCCCGGACGTCTGATAGATCATTTGAACCGTGGAACATTGAACTTGGATGATCTTAAATTTATGGTATTAGACGAAGCAGATGAAATGCTTAATATGGGATTTATAGAGGATATTGAACTTATCCTTTCTAAAACCCCAAAAGATAAAAGAGTTTTATTGTTTTCCGCCACAATGCCCCAAAGAATTGTTCAGCTTGCCCAAAAATTTATGGGTGAATACGAAGTCATAAAAGTACAATCGAAGCAGCTAACAGTAAATTTGACCGACCAGATCTATTTTGAAGTACGAACCTCTGATAAGTTTGAAGCTTTGTGCAGAATTATCGATGTGGAGAAGGAGTTTTATGCACTGGTTTTCTGCCGTACAAAACTAAAGACCGATCATCTGGCTAATGCTCTTATCGATCGTGGTTATGATGCTGCGTCATTACATGGTGATATTTCTCAGGCTCAGCGGGAACGCATTTTAAGCCAGTTCAAAAAGAAGCGTGTAACTATTTTGGTAGCTACAGATGTTGCAGCCAGAGGTATCGATATTAATGACCTTACACACGTTTTAAACTATTCTCTTCCTCAAGATCCGGAAAGTTATGTACACCGAATTGGAAGAACAGGAAGAGCCGGAAAACAGGGAACGGCGATCACCTTCATTACACCATCCGAATATCGTAAACTGATGAATATTCAGCGTATTTCCAAATCTGAAATTCGTAAGGAATCACTTCCTAAAGTTAAACATCTTATCAAGCTGAAAAGAAAGAGAATTGTTGAAGAGATCAATGAGATAATTGTTACCGGGAAATTTGATGAAAATATGCATGTGGCAAATGAGCTTCTGGCACAATATCCGGCAGATCAGGTAATTGCTTCTCTTCTTACTCATGCTTATAAAGATGAATTCTCACCCGATAAATATACTGAGATCCATGAGCCGGGCAAAAAACATAAAACAACTTCCAGGAGACGACCCGATAACTCTCCGGATCAGGAAGGAATAACACGTCTTTTTATAGCTCTGGGCCGCAAAGATAAAATGGATCCTCCCAAACTGGTTAAGCTTATCCAGGAAGAAGCAATGGTAGATTCTCACCTTATTCGCAACGTAGAGATTTATGATAATTTCTCATTTGCCAATGTTCCTTTTGAAGAAGCAGAACACATAATCGAAATTTTCCGTGGTAGAGGCAGAGATAAGAAACCATTAATTGTGGAAGCAAAGGGAAAAGAGAAATCAAGCCCTAAAAAGAATTTCCGTTCTGGTGGTCCCCGAAAAAGTCATGATAGAAAATCGGAAAGCGGTAAACCACGTAGGAAAAGAAGATATTGATCTTTAAACCAAAACAGCCAGACTTAATGATCTGGCTGTTTTTTATATAACGCTTAGTTTCTAAATCTTAGTAATTATTTCTCATCTACATTCAGAAAACTTAATACATCATTCACGAATAAAATATTATTGGCAATAATTGTAGTTCGTGATGAGCTTTCCAGTTTATCGTCAATTTCTTTGGCTTTTGCCAGGTGTTTCGAAGCTTCAGTTAACAGATCTTTTTCAATACTCATGAATGATCTGGTTTCTTTTCGATATTCCATTATCTCGCTTTTCAATTCTAATTTATTCAATGCATCCATTACCGAGAGGTATTCCGTTTTTTCTTTAAAATCTTCGATAAGTGCATAACCGGCATTGTTATATTGCCAGGCTTCGATATCATAGCGCTGCAGAGCATTTGCAAATTCTGCAGCTTCTAATAAATGTCTGGTTAGTTCTCTGTAGTCGTAATTCTTTTCCGCTTCTTTTGCAGCTTCTTTGGCAGAGCGGTAGGAACTCCATAAAGATGCTTCATCTTCAATAACTTCTTTCTCAATAACCTCTTTTTCAGAAACTTCTTTTTCAGCAATTTTTTCTGTTTGTTTTGTAGTTTTTTCATCTATCGGTTCAGGTTTTGTTACGGCAATAGAATCAGTTTCTTCTTGGCTTTTAAGTGAGTCCAGAAGTTCCTGTTCGGTTCCGGATTCTTTTGAAGTACATCCGATCATTAATATTAAAATAACTACAAAGATAAAATATTTTTGCATTGCAACCTCCTTATATAGCCTGAAATTAGTAAGCTTATTATTTCTGTTTTAAGACATTTTATATTTTATACAAAAGGCAAATTTCAATTCCTCTGTTTTTAAAATTGTTAGTTGATGTTACTCCTTCTGCTACATCTGCCAGCCCGATATAGTAGGATGCTCTGGCACCAACAGTTGTACTGAACATAAAATCTGCACCAAACGATAAACCAAAGTCAATTTTGAAATCTTCTGCTTTCAGGTCAAAGGTCTCTGAATCACCATAATACTCGGATTTAGCTGTACCGTTAAGGCCTTTCCCAAGCTGACAACCACCGAAGATCGATATTTGTTTCTGAATGCTAACAGGATAGAGCAGATATACAGATAAGTAATTATAAGTATCTGAGCCCTCAAAATCAAATTGACTTGCTTTGAAATTAGCACCACGTTGTATAAAAGAACCACCAATTATGAGTGGTCCACTTACAGCTTCTACCCCGAGTATCATTCCTGATTTCATAGAGATGTCGACATAATTGTCCACAGTATTGTCATTGTATTTCACTGTTGAAAGATTCAAGCCACCAACAATAGTCAATTCAACTTGTGCAAACAAGCTTGCAGCAAAAACTCCAGCAATAAGCAGCAATAAGAAAAATAGCTTTTTCATTTTTTCTCCTTTTTTTATAATTCTGTTTTCATTTCAATCTGCAGTTCAGAACAATGAACTTTCATGTCAAATACATTATAACGATCTTGTTCCTAACACTACACACTTTCCGGTTGACGACGAAGAATTAACGCACCGTTCTTGATATTAAAACGGTTCAAATCTGTTTTTTTGCCAATAAGTATTTTCTGCTTCATCGGCAATTTTAATCAGATCGTCATAATGCTGCTTTTCCCATGTCACCATTTTCGCGAAGAATTTTTTTAAGACTTCATCATCAGCTTGATCTGCCGATCTCTGATAAAATTCAAAGGCATTTTTCTCTAATAATGTAGCAACAGAAATAGCCGAGAATAACATTTGACTTGAGCCGATCCTCATAATAAAGTTATCAGTAAAAATCATATTTTCCGTATCTTTTGTATCAATTATTTTCAGCACTTCTTCATTGGTTATAGATTGATAATATTCTAAAAGATAATTATAATGTCTTCGTTCTTCTTCGACCATATTATTAAAAAATCTTATTACTTCCGGATCCTTTGCATTTACAAGTGCATTCTGATAAATGCTTATGCTGTCCATTTCTCCGCGCATTGCATTTTTCAAAGCTGATAACATTTTCTTATTATTCATTTCTTATCCTCTTATTAATATTGCTTTTTAATTCTAGATATTTTATATTATCCATAAGTTATTAACATTACTTTTTAAGTCAATTTTATTTTCTCACTAGTTTAAGGGTTTTGGGTTGTTTTGTTAATTTGTGATTGACAAGATCGGGTAAACAACATGAAAAATTTAGCAGAGGGATAATAAATGAATAAGCTTGAAGAAGAGTTACGGTTAGATATACAGATCAAGCTTGATGAAAGTAACAAAAGTTCAATTGAAAAAGCACAAAGAGAGAACGCAGTAAGATTTTATAATTTTATCTATGGTGTTGTGATCTGGCTTATTTCATTCTCCATTCTTTCCTATTTGCAAAGAAGTTTTCGTCTTTTCATATTATTTATTATTCTAATTGTAGATATCCTAATAAATCTATTTGGTAAATATCATAACCTCGATTTGTCACTACTTCTCAAAATACGCCTGTCTGTAATTTATATTATCATAATAATAATTTGTGCTCTTAGTGGTCAATAAATTAAGTAAGTAGATATTAATTTAAATTAAAGTAATAGGGGAAAGCCGAAGAGCTTTCCCCTATTTACAAACAATAACAAATATGTCGTTATTTTAGAAGGATCATTTTCCTTGCAGAGGAATAGTTTTTGGAATCCATTTTGTAAAAATAGATGCCGCTAGAAACAGCTTTATTGCTATTGTCTTTACCATTCCATGATGTGAAGTGAACACCTTCTTGCAGGTTCTCTGATATCAAAGTTCTTACAAGCTGTCCACGTGTGTTATAAACCTTCAAGCTTACAAAACTATCTTCTTTAATACTGAAGCTGATATTAGTATCCGGATTGAACGGGTTAGGATAGTTCTTGCTCAGCTCATTAGTGAATACAGGAACTACTTCCGGTTCGATTCCCGATGTAGGATCGAAAGCATTACCTGTTCTTTGAGGATTACGCTTGAAGTTTGCCCAACGTATAGAGCCAACAGCATTTTTGTAATCGATCAGATAGTATGCTGTTTGGTTTGCTACCAATATTTCAATATCATCATCATTATCGGCTAATCCTAAGGCAGGAGCTACTTTGATAGGATTTCCTAAATTTATTGGGAACATATAGGTTTCAGATCCTGTGATATCTATTGAGTGAAGGTCTCCCGCATCATCTCCAAACACAATATCTGGAGTCCCATTTGCATCCATATCAACAATAACTGGAGTAGATTCCACAATTTCACCAATGTCAACAGGGAAATTTGGAAGATTGTTTCCATTTTGATCTAACAGATAAACATTACCGCCCTGATCTATAAAACAAATTTCACTAGCTCCATTATTATTGAAGTCTGTAGCTACTAATCCTGTACGAATTTGAGCGCCTACATCCAGAGTCCATATAAGAGAACCATCATTATCGATAACATAAACATCACCTAATGTTGTTGCGATCATAACTTCAGGATCATTATCGGAATCTGCATTAAATATACTAGGACCCTGGATCGAGCCAACACCAATATCGAAGGGCCAGCCGGCAAGATTAGAGCCAGTATTAGAAGATATCGCATTTAAAGAACCCGTATATGTTGTTACTATAATTTCAAGATTTCCATCACCATTCAAATCTGCAACAGCAGCAGAGGCCATTACTGGATTATCCAGGTCAGCCGGGAAATTAGTAAAGGACGAACCATCTGAGTTTATGATATGAACAGCACCTACAGGGTATGTACAAACTATTACTTCCATTGTTCCATTATCATCAACATCGGCGATCATAGGATTACTCTTAATAATTCCACCAGCCTCATAATCAAAAATAACATTTCCGCCATTATCATAAGCGATCACATGACCAGCATCATTACCAATAACAATGTCTTCAATGTTGTCACCATCTACATAGCCAACAGCAACAGCAACAGCAATATTAGCACCGGTGTCAATAGGGAACGGAGCAACAGGTGTTCCATCTGAATTCATAACATGGAGCATACCCGCATAATCACCAAAGATCGTTTCTCTTGAACCATCATCCTCAAGGTCTACAATAGCTCCACTCGATGTAGAAGCACTTCCCAAAACTAAAGGCCAACCAGCTTGAGCTAGAGTTAGTTCAACTATTATTTCTAGTTCTGATTCATAAGGCCAGGAAGCACTCGGATTAGCTGAAATGGTCAGTGTAAAAGGAATGGAATAATCAGAAATTTCCGCTGGTGTTTCAAAACTAAAGGGATCACCTGAATTCCAACCATTAGATCCTGAAGAAATATCAGAATACGTGGTCTCATCATTGAGTATAGTTACTTCAGCCACTCCACAACTAATTGTAGCTGTAATATCTTCTGCATCAAGCCAGAACTCATCGTTTTCTAAATTGATAGAAAGGTTTATTACTTCACCAGGATTTGGAACGCCATCACCGTCACCGGTTTCTTCTGTTAAAGAAATTTCTGCAATAGTGAGATAAGGTATCAAATCGTACATTGCTCCTTTAAAAGAATTAACACGTCCTGTTCCTAGCATGCCAATATAGTTGGGATTAAGATCTTCGATATCGTCACAAGTGTATTCCAATCTGTCTTTTAGCTGTTGTGGTGTTAAGTTTGGATGTACAGATTTTATAAGACCTGCAACACCTGCAGCAACCGGAGAAGCCATTGAGGTTCCATTAAAGTATGCATAACCATTTCCAGCTATTACAGTAGAATATATATTTGATCCCGGTGCAGAAACATCAACCGTAGCACCATAATTTGAAAAATTAGATTTCACATCACTATCCGGACCAGTAGATGCAACACAAACCGCATATGTAGCACTACCAGGATAATGGGGCAGACTTCCAATATTCACATTGTCATTACCAGCAGCAGCTACAACAATAGAACCATGACTCATGGCATAATTTACGGCAGCATTTGCAGTTGCTCCGCTTCCGCCACCGCCCCAGCTACAATTGATGATGTCGGCGCCAGAATCTGTACAATAATAAACTCCACTATAGCCATTGTAAATTGAATTAGTTCCAAAATTAGTAGGTGAATGACGCGATGAAATTAGTTTAACGTTCATCATTGGGCCTGTAACACCAAGATTATTATCGCCTACTGCCCCGGCACATCCCGCAACATGAGTACCATGATCATTATCTACAAAGCCCTGATATGACTGATTACTTTGCGTTCCATAGAAATTCCAACCAATGCAGTCGTCTACTTTTCCATTTCCATCATCATCTAATCCGTTACCACCAGAAACAACTCCAGTTGTCCAGTTTATGGTCATAGGGTTTCCACCGGATGTAGAGTTGAGCTCAGGCTCATTGATCCAGATATTGTCCTGCAGGTCAGGATGATTCCATTTAATACCGGAGTCTACAATGCCGATAATAACATCTTCGCTTCCTGTTGTGTAATCCCAGGCTGGTTCACTTTGTATGAATTGATGGTACCACTGCGAACTATAAGCAGTATCATTAGGGATGTAGGTAGTTCTATATATCGGTTCAAACTCAGCATAGATAATATTTGGATCAGCAGAGAGTGCCTTTAGGGCCTCATCAATATTATCATTACTTGCCAAGGTAATATAATAAATACATCTTGGGTATAGTCCGTTATCGTTCCAATCAAGGTCCTTTAATGAGGTAACGGTCTGTTCCAGATCAACAATATTAAATTCTTCAGCAATTAGATCGAAACTTGCAATACCGGTTTCAACGATACCATCGTTAGCATCATATTCCAAAATTCCTTCTCTGTTGCCGATAGCATCCCATTCAAATCCAACAATAATTCTGTTAGGATAAAAATCTCCTTCATTAAACGGAATCACCACATCCGCAATCAGAGATGTTAAACACAACGCTGATACAATAAATAAAAATAACTTTTTCATAACTACTCCTTATAATTAATTTTTTTTAATAAGCGCAAAATCTATACCACACAAATTTCTAACGAACTGCATATAAAGAAATTAT
>CAZOCS010000108.1:0-8153 GCA_964578365.1 uncultured Candidatus Cloacimonadota bacterium | reverse complement strand
TATCCTCCGCATTTATATTATATATTAATTCTATATTTCTATATATAACCTTTTAGCTGTTCAAAAGAAAATTATTGCTCTTTCTTGTCAACTCTCTACTTTAAAATAATCAATTTACCAATTTTCTCAGTAATTTTATTATTAGATAATTGTTTAGCTTTGATTTTATAGAAATATGTGTTATTGGCAATTTCGTCTCCATCTGCATCTTTACCGTTCCAAGAGACCTGGTTATATCCTGCTGGAGAATTCAATTGCTTTATGGTCTTCACTTTCCTACCGGTTAATGTATAGATCGTAATTGTAACATCAGAATCTTCAGTAATTACAAAGGTAAAAAATCCACCATCACTCATTGGATTCGGATATGGCAACATTTGCTCTATCGAAACTTTTCCCGATCTTTTACATACAAAATTAGTTTCTGCAACTGTTGGATTATTCAAATTATCAAATACAATAAGCTGAAGCGTATGGTTCCCTTCCAAAAGATCATCAAGCTGCCATGTGAGTTCGCCTTTTGTTGCAGAACCAATATCATATATAAATCCATCTGTTACATCTATAGGCGTTAATGATCCATCGATTATTAACAAAATACAATGCCCGGAAGACCCAAGAATATTTATTCCATTCTCGTCTTCTATTTCTGCAATCAAGGTAGGACTTGTCGACACAAAATCACCTGCAATAAAGCTTGGAGAATCCAAGAAAAGCTGAACTTCTGGTGAGCCTGAACTTGGTGCATAAACAGGGATACTACTAAGTTTCATTGGAAGATAACAATTCAGAAAATCCGTAGATGTATTATTATCGTATACATAATTCAATATTCTGCCGTTATCACCGGAGTGTACATCTTCTGGAGCTATGAACTGTGCTATATATTCACCATTTACAACATCAATACTACCATAATAAAATGTGTGTCCATTACTAGTGTAATAGACTTCATAGAAATATGTTTGTCCGGAAGTAACAAGTGTATTTTCATAATATTTATTATATTTAGATTCATAAACACGAGTTTCTCCAATATCATTTATCGAATTATTATAATCACCACTAAAATTAACAGTTTGTCTTGCTTGAACGCTGTCAGGTATTCCAAGAATATTTCCACTAGTTAGCGGAGGAAGGACATTAAGAATGGGATCTCCCAGTATATTGAAATATTGACTATTGCTCAATCCGGCATTTGAATATAGTTTTGCATCTCTTAAGGCATTTCCAATATCCATTCGATCATCAACTATATTTCTAATAAGATATTTCATTAAAATTGTGTTTGCATCACCACTGCATCGTGCGGTGGCTGCAATTGAAGCAATTGAGCCGCCTCCATCATGGAAAAGGAATTTTTCTGCTATACAATCGATTTCCGTATTATCAAATTTCCCAATTTCACAAGAAGCTGCAAGATATAGCGGTAAATGCTCCATATTATCAAGCAGATCCATATGTAATGATCCTCTGAAATAATCTTCATCTCCCATCACATCTTCATTACCATGCCCAATAAAATACCATATCAATCTTCCTTGATTTATCTTATCCAACTGAGCCATTCTAGCTTCCGGCTTATTTTGATATTCGTCAAAGCCAAATTCTATTCCCAAAACCTTATCCATTATAACAGTATCTGCAGCAAAGTCTTCAGTTTGCTGAGCACGAGCTGTATGGTTTAAACCACTTGTAGGACTTAAGCCTTCCAGTGCATCACCTTTATGCTCATCATCAGCCATTATTAAAACTTTATTACGCCAGAAACCCGGTGTTGGATCTTGAATGTAAGTCTCAATCCTCTGCAGATAATGTTCCATCATTTCATTATTTTTAGCTGGAATTCTGCCAATAATTAGATCAGGTCTGTTGTCATCATCAAAATCAACAAACTTATCATCGCTGGATACAGTACTAGAAACCATGGCAACTATTATCTTGTTTTTTTCATTTTGCGGATTCCAATTTTGGATTCCCGACCCCATCAAAATTACATATTGCATTTCCGGATAACCCGGATAAGTTTGAGTTCCATCACCATAGAATTCGAGTTCAATATAGTTCTCTACAGACTGCGATTCAGGATCTCCAGTACCGAATTCATCAAATATTTCAGATTGACTTTTAAATATGAAATTCATTTCGGGATGAAGCAATGCAAAATCTTGAGAATGAGTTTCAAAGACATTGGTTTGGTTCGATGAAAGCACTCCGGGAAATATAATTATACCATCCACTTCTTCACGATACTCACGGCTATTTGGAAATTCTTTCTTCCCGAAATCTATTATTGAATTGTAATGTGGTAGATTTGGATTTTTCTCCAAGCGTGCCGGTTCTCCTAGAAACTCACCTCCAAATGTAAGCCAGAAAGTTATCTCATCTTGATAATAGGTTCCCATATTGGAAACTTGCTTTCGCTCAAATAATATTTTATCTCCTACATCAAAAAAGTGGTCATCGCCTGCATCGATAAAAAGAGGAATTTCCATGAGCTCAAATTCCGTTTTGCCATTTATCCGTGTTTTCATTAATGCCAACATCCTTATCTGAGATGGCTGGCAGAAATCCGGCAAGAGTTGCAGATCTTCATAACCTATTTCAAACCAACCGGATCTATCAGTTTTTAATTTATACCAAAAATCTGATTTTTCAAATGGCATTTTAGTAAAAGTTATTTCACTTCTTTCTTTCCAATTCTTAGCATAATTATAATTTACGATTAATCTTGAAGCAGAAATTTCATTCTTTTCTTCAATATAATTTCTATAATTCACATCTCCATCAATACGAATTTCAAAATTAATTTTTTTGCAAATTGTGATTTCATTTGCCTGCTGATCATATGTTACCGGATAGAAACGTATTGGTATAATATTGTTGAACCTGTACTTTGAACTTTCCTTGATCTGAATGAATTTTTGTTCCTGGGTATTATACAATTCTTGATCAATTTCATAAATATAGTCAAACGTCTTACCGGAAGGAATAATTCGCGGTACTGGAGACAATTTACTTTCTAATTTTATAGTTTCTTTTTCTATTGATGTAATAATTATTTCAATATTTCCTTTAGGAGGTACTCCAATACAGAATTCCTTGTAAGGAAGCTCCGGTTTCCCGGGAATTTGTTGATTTGTGAAGTCACTGAAATAAAGATGTGAAAATCCATTTTCTTGGTAAATATTGTAACTATCTGTTTCATAATTTATAAAAATTTGAGATATAGATCTGGATTCGATATTAAAATTTGCGGATAGAGTTAAAGGGATGATTGCCAGAAGCAGTAAGATACCTTTTTTCATTTTTCCTCCATTATGAACATTATTGAAAAAAATATAAAAAATGAATGTGTCTAATTTTAATTTTCAGTTTTCTTTGTCAATAAAATGAATTTATTACTCTTAAAGCCAAACTACTCATAATTAATTATTTGACCGCAAATACAATAAATTAAAAAATTGCTCAATGTGTAAAATTTAATTCGGAGGATTTAGTATGAATAACATCATTGGCAAAAAGGTCAAGCGGGTCGATGCATATGAAAAGGTGACCGGAAAAGCAATTTATGGTGATGACATAAAATTGGTAAACATGCTCCATGCAGCGGTTAGATATACTGATATTCCTGTTGGGAAGATCAAAAACATTGACTGCAAAGAAGCAGAAAAATTCCCAGGAGTGGTAAAAATTGCTTTATACAAAGATATACCGGGTCAACAAAAACTAGGACCTATCCGCTCTGATCAGTATGCAATTGTAGAAGATGAAGTTTTCTTTTCCGGTGATGTGATCGCTGTGGTCGCTGCGGAGACAAAAGAGAGTGCGCTCAAAGCTGCTGACCTGATCCATGTGGAATACGAACCAATTGAAGGGATCTTTGATCCACGTGAAGCAATAAAGCCGGAAGCCAGACTTATCCATCCAGAATATAAAAGCAATGTAGTTCTTCATTATCCTTTAAGAAAGGGAAACGTAGAGAAAAGCTTTGGTGAATGTGATCATGTTATCGAACGAGATTACCAAACAGGGTTTCACGAACATGCATATATCGAACCTGAAACTGTAACTGCTGTACCGGATCATACTTCACAGGGCTTTAAAATATATGGTTCGATCCAGAACCCATTTACTACCAGAAAAGTAGTTGCACTTTTCATGGGTTTGAACATGAATCAAGTCAACATTTTCGGTTCTAATTTAGGTGGTTCATTTGGTGGGAAAGATGATATAATAAACTATATGGCTTGCCGATGTGCCTTGCTTTCCAAGCTTACAGGAAGACCCGTAAAACTAACATATACAAGAGAAAATTCGTTAAAAGAAAGTTATAAAAGACACCCTTATTATATGACGTATAAAGTTGGTTTTAATACTGATGGAAAGCTTAAAGCAATGAAAATAAATATTATTGCCGATAGCGGAGCATATTCATCTCAAACATTTTTTGTTACATGGCGTTCGGTTGTTCAGGCTACCGGACCTTATGAAATTGAAAATGTAGAAACAGACATAAGAGGAGTTTACACAAATAATACTTATACTGCTGCTTTCCGTGGTTTTGGTTCTCCACAAGTTATTTTTGCACAAGAATCATTGATGGATGAGATTGCTGAGATTTGTGGAATTTCTTCACTTGAAGTAAGAAAATTGAATGGGTTTAAACAAGGAAGCACAACTGCAAGTGGTCAAATATTAAACAAGCATACTGTTTCTCTGGATGAAGTTATAGATAAAGCATTATTAAAAGCTGATTATAATAAAAAACTTGAAGAATATAAAAAGCTGAATGATCAGAATGGTCGATATAAATATGGGATAGGATTTGCCTGTAGTTATCGTGGATGTGCCCTGGGTGCAGAGGGAACAGATGCTACTTCTGCAATTGTCTCAGTTCAGGCAGATGGAAGTATTTATGTGTTTACCGGTTTGAATGAGAATGGTCAGGGTATGCGAACAACATTCTCTCAAGTTGCGGCGGAAGTACTTGGAGTTGATCTTGAAAAAATTGTTTTCTTAGAACCACAAACTGCCACAATTACTGATGGCGGCCCAACCGTTGCATCTCGCGGAACAATAATGGGTGGTAATGCTGTGATAATAGCCGCAGAGAAAGTTAAGAAGAGAATATTTAGTGTAATAAAGAAAGATCTGCAAGTAAATGATCTTAAAGAGACCATTTGGAAAGGCGGAACAATTTCCAGGAAACATCAAGGATCGAATATCAAACCTATAAAATTTGAAGATGCAGCAGAGAAAGCATATTGGGCTGGAGAAAATCTTTCTGCTTATGGTTGGTATAATGCACCTGAAGTGAGCTGGGATGAAGAGACCGGACAAGGCAATGCTTATTTTACTTACGTTTACGGTTCTCACGTTGCAGATATCAAAATTGATACTTCCACCGGAAAGATAGAAGTGAAAAATATTACTGCTGCTCATGATGTTGGAAAAGTTTTGAATAAGCTTGGTGCAGAAGGTCAGGTTTATGGTGGTGTAACTCAAGGATTTGGATATGCGGTGATAGAAGATTATAACATTCAGGATGGGGTTGTAAAATCCGATAACCTAGATAATTATCTTATTCCCACGATAAAAGATATTGGGAACATTAACCCAATATTAATTGAAAATGAAGACGTAGATGGTCCTTTTGGAGCAAAAAGTTTAGGTGAACCCACATTGGAGCTCACGTCTGCAGCTATCAATAATGCTCTTAAATTTGCAACCGGTAAACAATCTTATGAACTTCCTTTAACTTTAGAGAAAGTTTTCTTAGGAATGAACCTGAAAAAACCATCTCGACAAAGTCAGATCGCTGCTCATGATTCATGTAAAACTCATATCAGAGTTGTTGAGAAGCAAACATTACGCATTACTGATGTTAAAACAATTATCCCCGTTGATCTAAAAGATGCTTTGGAACAACTATCGAAGCAGGAGTTGCAGATTCTATCCGGTGGAACTGATATGATCATCGAGTTAAGAATGAAAACTGGAGAACATACATTATTAGATATTTCACATCTTAATGAACTGAAGAAAATTAAAGTAACTGAAGATGAGATCAGTATTGGCGGAAGCAGCACCTTTACTCAGATAATTTCTAATTATCAAATCCAAAAGAACTTTCCAATGCTAATTAAAGCATGTTCAACAATTGGCTCTTTGCAGATAAGAAATAAAGGAACTATAGGTGGAAATATTGTTAATGCTGCTCCCTGTGCCGATTCATACCCACCCCTAATTGCTTACAATGCCGAGTTTATTCTAACTTCAAAAAATGGTACTCGCAGGATCCATGCTGATGAATTTATTGTAAAGAATTACAAAACACACCTTAATTCCGACGAGATATTAACAGAAGTTATCATTCCGATTCCGAAGAAAAATTATGAATTCAGCTACTTCCAGCTTGGTAGAAGAAACGCTGTGAATATTACAAGGATCAGTATTGGAATTCTAATTTCTTTTGAGAACAATAAAATTGAAGAATGCAAGATCGTTTCCGGTTCGTTATTTCATAAACCCATGCGTATTGAGGAGATCGAGCAGATATTAATTGGTAAAGAATTAACAAGGGATTCTATTAATACCATTGTTGAGCCTTTAAATAAAATAATTGATGATGCAATTGGTAAGCGCTGGTCATCTGCTTACAAGTTACCAGTATTCATTAATATGACCAAAGATGCATTAACCGAAATAATTGAGCAAAGAGGATAAAATGATAAATATTAAACTCAATGTTAATGGGACAGATCATGAATTAGAAGTTACAGATTCTATGCGTCTATTAGATATTCTACGTGACGAACTAAAACTTACAGGAACCAAAGAAGGATGTGCTGTTGGAGAATGTGGAGCTTGTACAGTTATCATGAACGATGATGCAGTAAATTCATGTTTGATATTGGCAACTCAGGCAGATAATGCAATAATAGAAACTGTTGAAAACCTGGAGCAAGACGATGTTCTATCTAAGCTGCAAAATGCCTTTGTGGAAGAAGGGGCAATTCAATGTGGTTTTTGTACACCCGGTATGCTGATGAGTGCAAAAGCTCTCCTAGATAAAACCCCTCATCCAAACGAAAATCAAATAAAAGAAGCTCTTGAGGGTAACCTTTGCAGATGTACAGGATATGTTCCAATTTTAAATGCTGTAAAGAAAACTGCAGAATAGATTTAAGTCTCTTATCTTGTTCCGATTCTGAACTTTTTATTTGACTTTAAATAATAGTTAATAGAAAAGGCAATAATCTTGTAATAATAAAAAAGGAGAAGAAAATGAAAAAAATAGTATTAACAATAGTATTAGCTGTAATTTTAACAACTCTTGCATTTGCAGAAGCAGAAAAAATCGCTTACATTGACACTGATAGGATCATGATGACAAGCCCCGAAACTCAGGAAGCACAAACAATTTTGATGGGTGAGCGTCAGAAATGGGAGCAGGAAATTGCAGATATGGATGCTGAGATAGAACAACTTTATGCTGATTATGAAAGCAAGAAAATGATCTTAACCGAATCTGGGAAACAAGAAGCAGAAACTAAGATCATGGCATTGTCAGAAGCACGTCAGGCAAAAGTTCAAGAGCTTTTCGGTGAAAATGGAACATTCGTTCAAAGACAGAATGAACTTCTGGCACCGATCTTGAATAAACTTAAAACGATCATCGAAAAAGTAGCAATAGAAAATAACTATTCTGTTATTCTTGATGCCTCTGCTGGTAGTATACTTTATGCAAAACCAAGTCTTGATATCACTGATTCAATATTAGATGAGATGGAAAAAGCTGTTGAATAAATGAAGAAATTCAATTTCCCGCTTACACCCAAAAAAATAGCTTCCAAGCTGGATTGTGCTACAGAGTTTTCTAATAAAATTAAATTAGATAATGTAGCAGAACTTCACGAGGCTAATGAGCATTCTGTCTGTTTTTTTGAGAATCCGAAATTTTTGGATGCACTAAAAAAAACAAAAGCGGGATTGATCTTTGTTCCAAAAGATTTTGATAAAGACTTCAAACCAAATACAAACCTTATATTAATCGACAAACCATATATTCATTTTATGATGCTTGTGAGGATCTGGCTAGATCTAGATCTTCCTAAAATTAAGAGTAAGATTGATGATTCTGCCAGAAT
>CAZOCS010000107.1:0-8288 GCA_964578365.1 uncultured Candidatus Cloacimonadota bacterium | reverse complement strand
TTAGAATTTTCGATAACATCACTCCCGCGAATTTCATTGAATTTATAAGCTTTCAAATCTTTATCATAAGATATCAAAGCTACTTTTGTAAGCTTTAGGCGATGCATCAAATTTTCACAGATATATTCCTCAAAACCCTCCAGAACTCCTTCTTCGGAAATATTGTGTGTAAATGTTTCGGTTTTTTCCAAGAAGTCCAGCTCACTTGTGTTCAATTTACCATCCACAAGCTTCTCAATTTTACCTCTTACCGGATTGAAAAGTGCTATCATGCCAATGGTAACCGGAATTCCGGCAATAAACTCCGAACCGACAAATTTTCCAAAAAGACTCTGTAGTATTTCTCCCAGAGAATAATCTACTAAACCAAATACGATTACAAAAACCACACCGGTTATTGTGTAGATAAGCGTACTTCTTATTTTAACACCCATTGCAGTTCCGGTAAGCAGACTCCAGGTAAACGACCCCAAAAACCATAGGAATCCAAGGAAGACCCCGAGAATAGGGATCATCACAAGGATTGCTACTAAGATCCCTAAGAATTCTGAATAAGAATTAATAATCATTGATAACCCGGTTAAACTTGAAATACCAGCGAACAAAGCAATGATAATAGCAACAACGAAAATCAAAATGATCGAGATCATAGAAACACCGATCCCGCTGAAAGCACCCCATAATCTTCTTAGCTCAATAGAACGAGATTTTTTATACTCTTTTCTTAAAAGCAGGAATCCTTTAAACATCCAGAAAGCTGACCAGAGATGGACTATATCAAAGCTTTCTTTAATAATTAAACTTAAGATATAACCGATGAGGAAAATTATTGTTGAAGTGATATAAAGCTTTTTGACTTTCTTTTTTACATCTGATTTAATCACCATGAAATGGTAAAATAGAATTCCCCAAAACGGTGATAATAATACTGTCCAGATATACAAAAGAAATTTTCCTAAAATTAAATCTGGAGAAGGAGTAATTAGGAATAACACAAAAAACACAATTAGAATATTTTCTTTGGCAGAGCTGTATTTGAGAAGTAGAAACGAATTGAAAAATGCAAAAATGAGCAAACCAAAATTCCCTGAAATACTTAAAATTCCCATCTTATTCAACCCGGAATCGGTTTTTATGTATCTGTGTTCAGAAACATCTGAAAGTGTATCTTTTAAGGTGATCTCTACCGAATCTTTATCTACCAGCTCGAAATCGGAATCAAAATCTATTTGAAGTCCACGATTTGATTCGGTTCTAAATAAAACAAGATTACCTGTTTCAGATTCATCGTTTTCTTCAGGATTTTCGGTCTTCATTACGTTTGGACCAATATCCACAGTATCTATTTTTGTTATTATTTTATTTTTAAAGATATCATCATAATTTTCATCAGTTGTACTTGTTACAATTCCGTTCAAGTGTGCAAAGGGAAGAGTCTTTAAGATCGATCTCTCCTTAATAACTAATGTCAGATTTGCTAAGCTTACTGCCAATAAAACGAAAAATAAAATCCAGGCACACTTCTTCAGAATTTTATAAAAGCTATCAGACAATATTATCCTCCCCTAAAAGACAAATAACAAATTAGTATGAGTTATTTTGGTGTCAAATGTTTAATATAATGACGATAATTAAATTATGATAGTTATTCTTAACTATTAGAAGTTATTAAAAAGTAAGTAATTTAAATGCATTGACTCTATAAGCCCCAGATTTTTTAAGACATCATTGATATAATTAGTTAAATGAAAATAATAGAGGAATAATGAGAAAAATTAAAAACATTGCCATCATAGCTCATGTTGATCACGGCAAGACCACCTTGGTTGATGGAGCTTTGAGGCATTCCGGTGTATTCAGAGATAATCAGAATGTTGCGGAGCGTGTGATGGATAGTAATGATCTTGAGAGAGAACGTGGGATAACAATATTTTCTAAAAATGCATCTCTCATGTATAAAGATCATAAAATAAATTTAGTGGATACACCCGGTCATGCAGATTTTGGCGGCGAAGTTCAGAGAATTATGAAAATGGTGGATTCCGTTTTGTTATTGGTCGATGCCTTTGAGGGTCCGATGCCTCAAACAAAATATGTTCTGAAAAAATCTCTGGAACTTGGCTTAGATCCAATTGTTATCATAAACAAAATTGATAGACCTAATGCAAGACCTGCCGATGTATTAGAAATGGTGTTCGATCTGTTTGTTGATCTCAATGCAAATGATGATCAACTGGATTTTCCGGTTCTTTATGCATCCGGCAAAGATGGTTTTGCCAGATACGAATTGGAAGATAGTAATACTGATCTTATCCCTTTGTTTGAAACTATCATTCACAAAGTAAAAGATTCTGAAGGTGATGAATCTAAACCATTTCAAATGTTGATATCAGCTATTGAATATGATAATTATCTGGGGAAAATTGGAACCGGAAAGATAACAAATGGGAAAGTAAGTCAGGGAGAAGAAATCGTATTACTTAAGCGGGATGGTGAAAGATTACTTTATAGAATTTCCAAGATCTTTCAATATGACGGTTTAAAAAAGAAAGAGATAAAAACTGCTTATGCCGGTGATATTGTTTCTCTGGCGGGAATGGAGCGAGTTGATGTGGGTGAAACTGCAGCCTGCAAAGAAAATCCCAAACCACTTCCAATAATCGAGATCGATGCTCCTACTTTATCTATGACATTTAGAGTTAATGATTCTCCTTTTGCCGGGAAAGAAGGGAAATATGTAACTTCCAGAAACATCTGGGACAGACTGCAAAAAGAGCTGCAAACTAATGTGAGTATCGTAGTGGAAAGTACTGCAAATGGTGATGAATTTATTGTGAAAGGGCGCGGAGAACTACAGCTGGCAATTCTAATAGAGAACATGCGTCGTGAAGGATTTGAGTTCCAGGTTTCTACACCTAAAGTTATTTTCAGGCAGCTGGACGGAAAACGTACCGAACCTATTGAACTTGCTGTTGTTGATGTAGCTGATGAATTTGTGGGAACGGTTATCGAGATGCTTGGCATAAGAAAAGGTGAAATGCTGGATATGCAGCCGGGGAATGATGGGTACACTCGTTTGGAATATAAAGTTCCGGCTCGCGGTCTAATTGGATTCAGGAATGAATTCCTTACAACAACTCGCGGAACAGGTATCATTAATCATAGTTTTTATGAATATGAATTTTTTAAAGGTGATCTGGATAAGAAAAAACGCGGAGCACTTATTGCCATGGAAAATGGTACATCAACCGGATATTCTCTGTATAATTTTCAAGCTCGCGGGATTTTGTTTATTGGTCCGGTTGTGGAAGTTTATGCCGGTATGATCGTGGGAGAACATTCACGTGAAAATGACCTGGTATTGAATGTCGTTAGAGGTAAGAAGCTCACAAATGTACGTGCATCAGGTTCGGATGATGCCATAAAACTTGCTCCACCCAGAAAGTTCAGTTTAGAACAAGCTTTAGAATATATCAATGATGATGAGTTATTGGAAGTAACACCTCAAAATATCCGGATGCGTAAGAAAATATTGAGTGAAGTTGATAGAAAAAGAGAGATGAATAGATTGAGCAAATTGAATCAGGAATAAGAAATTAACACATAAAAAATAGCCCTGCTTATCTGCAGGGCTATTTCTATAAATAAAAGTTCCAGCTATAAGTTTATTTATTGATCCAGCCAATCATCAACAACATTTTCCAGTAGATCAAGTGGAATAGCACCATTTCGCAGAACCACATCATGGAATTCTTTTAAGCTAAAATCATCACCCATTGTACTTTTTGCTTTTTCTCGAAGTTCCAATATTTTCAACTCACCAATTTTATAGGCGCAAGCTTGCCCCGGCCATACAGAGTAGCGGTCGATCTCACCATAACTTGCCCAACCCAGATTTTCTCTCATATATTCTGCAGCTTGCTCCCGTGTCCATTTTTTGTAGTGAATTCCGGTATCTACAACAAGCCGTACAGCACGGAAAAGTTCGGAATTCAAATAACCCAGTTCAGAATATATGTCATCGTACCAGCCCTGTTCAAAAGCCAGCTTTTCGGCATAGAGTGCCCAGCCTTCTATGAACGCTGTAAAGAAAGTGAAATTGCGGTACATGGGAATGTTTGCCAGTTCCTGGGCATATGCTATCTGCAGGTGATGCCCGGGTATTGTTTCATGGTGTAATAGTGTCTGCATTCCTGCTTTGTTAGGGAGCCAACTCAGGTTTGTGTAGAATATAGCCGGTCTGCTGCCATCAATAGGAGCACGGTCGTAATACTGTCCGGCAAATTGTTGTTTATGAGCAGGGACAGGACGTACAGTTACCGGGATCGTGGGTATTTTGCTAAACACGGATGGCAAGCGTTCTTCCGTTTCATCAATGATCTGCAGATAATCTTCCAGGGCTTGTTGACGTCCGTCTTCATTTTGTGGATAATTAAATTTATCACCTTGCATCGAATTCCAATATTGTCCTTCAATATCTCTAAAAGTTCCTTTTGTAAAACCAAGTTTTTCAAATCTCTCCAACGCTTCTGCTTGGATCCTTGCCACTTCTTCTATTCCTAATTTATGTATCTCTTCCGGTGTGAGATTTGTGGTTGTATGTTTTTGAAGGCAGAACTTATAAAATTTATCACCATCAGGTAGCTTCCAAACTCCTGGCATATTATCAGTTTTCTTTTTCAGCTTTGTGATATGTGCAGATATTTTGTTGTAGTTTGGAATAATGTTACTATTCAAAGCATCCAGTGCTCGAGCTAAATATATATGTTTTACAGTTTCATCCATTTCTTCTAAATCACTTATTTCATCTTTAAAATGAGTATAAAATATAATTTCCACGGGGCGTTGATCTACGAGATCATTAATAATGTCTTGAAGGTGGATTAAGATAACCTTAGGAGGGATAATTTCTAATTCTTCACGCTTGTTAAGTTTAAGAAAAATATTATCGAAATATGTATCAAGCTGCTCCAATCGTGAAAGATAGTCCTTGGCATCCTGCATATTGTTTATCGAGTGATTTTCAGTAAAAAGATTTATAAGTTCATAATGAAATCCAAACATGTAGTTAAGCACGTAATAGTTGTATCGGAAATCATCGGTGGCAACAATGTTTTGCAGATAGCTACTGAATACAGAAAGTTCCAATTCCTCAGCGGGTGAGAGGTTAGTGTAATTTTCTAACTGCCTAATATGTTCCTTCACAATAACTAATTCACGCTGATAAGCAACCTCGGAATTGTCGGACAGATTGGATTTATCGTATGGGTATTCACCAGAAGGATCCATACCGAGATGACTTGCAGTTCCTGGATTAAGAGCAATTACAGTTCGAAAATAGTTATCCAATAATTTATCAAATGATTCCTGTGTATTCACAGATATTTCCGAAGCATTGCAGGAAATGATCAGTATGCAAAATAAAATGCAAATTACAAATTTCATATATCCTCATTTTAATAATAACATTTTTTTCTGAAAAACAATAACCCCGGCAGCGAAAGCTGCCGGAGCAGAATCAATAAGGATTAAATAATGTATTTATTTCAACAGCAGCATTTTTTTGCTTTGTTGATAATCTCCACTTTTCATTTTGTAGAAATAGATTCCAGATGCTGCCTGCTTACCATTATTATCTTTTCCATTCCAGACTGTGATGTGTCTTCCTGCAGGAAGAACCTCATTTACCAATTGTTTCACCTTTTGCCCTTTTATATTGAAAATCTCAACATTCACAAGCGAGGATGTTTGTGCTACAGAAAATGAGATCGTCGTAGTTGGGTTGAATGGATTTGGGTAGTTACCGTTCAAGTTTGTGATAGCAGGTATCAAATCACCATCTGCACCAACAGTAAGGTATTCCACGATCTCAGAAGCATCTGATTCCATTCCCTGCTGATTGACTGTTGTAATATAGAATTTGTAAGTAGTTGCAGGAATATATTCATATTCATAAAAATATTCAACTCCGATCGTTTCATCAAAAAGATCAAAATTGTCATCGTTTATTGCTAAGTAGATATTGAAATGGTCAAAGTCATTAATTGCCGGCATATCCCAACTGAGATCAAGTAAATAATCTTCGATATATTCAAGTGTTACATTTTCTGGTGCAGGTGGAGTTTGTGGAATGGTGCCATAAGTAATTGTGCCAAAACCAGCCGGATTAAATAGATTAATATTATCCAGCGGCCACCATCCATCAAAACCATGCGGATCGGGCGCATTATCGTCCAAAACAAAAATAGCCAAACTCGATTGATTTTCTGCACTTGGATTTATCTCCCAAACTTCAGCTCCTATTGGGACCATGAATTCATAAACCAGATAACCTTCAGCAACAGATGCTTCTAATTGCGGATCAGTTAAGAAGAACACAGTTCCCACTCCTCCCGTATCGTAGATAGGTCGGAACTTCAATTCATTTCCTGCAGCGTAATAAGCGGCCCAGTAATTTCCTTCATTACCTTGAGCTTCCGGAGAGAACACCCCGTCATTATTGTCATCAATATAAAGTGCTACTTCATCATGATCTTCCAAAACAGTATCATTATAGTTTATGTAGGCCACGTAAAGTTCGGTCATGTCTGCATTCATTTTAAAGTATCCGATCACACTGCCGATGGGTTGGATGGTGTTATCATACGATCCCCAAAAATCTGAAGTATCAAGCATATAGGCATCATCCCATTCACCCGGTGTTATAATGCCGTCAATTGTGGGAGTAGTTCCTTCATACACACTTATTTCATCCACTACAAATCCATAACTTATCCATCCGCTAACCTCATTGGAATATGGGCTTTGCAGGGCTCCATCAATTATTGCAGTAACTACATAATAATAGTCGATCAGAGGTAATGCAGTATCATCAGTGTAATATGTTTCATTAGCTCCCACAGAAGCAAGCGGTTCTTCAGGATAAGAAACCGTCTCATATTGTTTACGATAAATATTATATCCTTCAGCAGGACCTGTAGCCGGCTCATCCCAATTCAATTCAACCGTGATCCCAGAGCCCTGACTGGCAATTAAATTTATTGGCGGAGAGCCAATTGTTTCCATTAATATTTCACCAAGATCAGTTGTCTCATCATCAGTTACTATCACATCCTCAGTAATAATTGTATTATAGCCGATCTTAGAAAATTCAACCGTATAGGTGCCTTCTGGAACATTATTCAAAGAAAAATTACCATCATAATCGGAGTAAGCAAAATAGTCGATTAGATCGGGAATTTCAATTTTTACTCCAGAATTGTCATCTTCTCCATCCAGGTTGACAATTCCGGTTATGAAGCCACCACCCAGATCACAATCAACACTATAAACCAGGCCACCGTTCCCAAAGTCGCGTGCATGAACAGCTTTACCTCCAACTGTGCAGAAGGAGCCGTCGGATGCCATATCCAATGCTTCCATAGAACCCGGTGTATTAATTTCATAAACAGGTATATTACTCTCTTTTCGGAATAGCAGGAAATCTGCTGTGCTGTGATCCATCGGTCCATAACCGGCAGCAGCAATAATAGAACCGTCATGGCTCATATCGATTTCTGTAACATAATCCCCAAAGTTCTCATAGGTCCAGAGTGGTACAGGAGCTTCAGTATTGAAAACAAAGATCTCACCATCGTAATCTCCGGTTAAAAAAACCAATGTTCCCACAGCAATTGTACTACCATCACCGGAAATACTCATTCCTCCGATCCAGGTAGATGATCCACCACCACTTGCATTAAAGCTCCATTTATCCTCATAAGTTTCTAAAGTTTCATTATATTCATACACATGAACATACCCCGAATAATCTCCATTCACGATTATCGAAGCGTCATCGCAGATCGCAGGTGAGTTTTGATTATATTCCGGTCCATGAAAAATAACACTTCCATCAGAAGAATCCATTACCCACATATTACTATCGCCGCCACCATATTGGGTAAATATCAAGGTCGTTCCATCACCACTCATATCGAGCGTTGATGCTGCTCCTTCAAAACTGCTGGACCAAATCGCAGTTGTGTTTCCAATTTCATATTTTTCTACAACCCCTACACCCAGACCGTCATTAGTAAAAGAAATATAGGCATTTGTTCCATCAGGAGTTAATATCACATTCCTAATGGGGTAAGTGAGTGTATGTTGCCAGGTTGGAGCCGAAGAACTTGGATCAAATATCTTTAAAATATTATTATCTCCAACTGCTAGAATTGAACCATCTTCAAGCATATCGATAGCACGGCCAGTAGAAAAAATTTTCCCAAAGCGGAACTGCAGTATCATGA
>CAZOCS010000106.1:0-8338 GCA_964578365.1 uncultured Candidatus Cloacimonadota bacterium | reverse complement strand
ATAAAGACAGGGAAGAGTAAGAAAAAAAAGAGTGAAACATATTCAAAAGTTTTTGGAAACACATTATGTGAAATTGCTAAAAAAAATAAAGATGTTGTAGCCATAACAGCTGCAATGACGGACGGTACTGGACTAATCGATTTTGCTGAAAAATTCCCTGAACGTTTTTTTGATGTTGCCATAGCAGAGCAACATGCTGTAAGTTTTGCAGGTGGACTTGCAGTACAGGGACTCAAGCCATTTGTAGCCATCTATTCCACCTTTCTGCAAAGAGCATTTGACCAAGTTATTCATGATATTGCTTTGCAGAAATTACCACTTGTGTTCTGTTTGGATCGTGCCGGGTTAGTCGGTGACGATGGAGCCACGCATCATGGTGTTTTTGATCTCTCATATCTCAATCTGATTCCCGGACTTCTTATTCTCATTCCCGCTGATGCCGAGGAACTTTCTGCCATGCTGAAGTTTGCTGCTGACTACAAAGATGGACCTATTGTGATTCGCTATCCACGTGGATGCGCAAAATATTCGGATAACAAAATTAAACCTGTTGAGATTGGAAAAGGCTTATTTGTCCATAAGGGAAAAGATGTTGCAATAATTGGTGTTGGTAAAGCTATGGAAGATGCTGAAATTATCTATCAAGAGCTGAAAACCAAACTTCCCGATATTGATCCATATCTTATTAATCCGCGTTTTCTAAAACCTATTGATACAGATCTATTTGCAGATATCGAAACAAAAGTTCATACGATTATTACTATTGAAGATAATGCACTTATCGGTGGCTTTGGCAGTATGGTAAAATCGCATTTTTCTAATTCTGATGTAAACGTTTATTCTTTTGGTATTCCTGATGAGTTTATTGAACACGGAACTGTAGACCAATTAAAAGATATGATGGGAATATCAGCTAAAAAAATCACAAAAGAGATCATCTCAATCTTAAAATAGTATACAATGGAATATTCTCACGATACGATTTCTGCAATTTCCACTCCCATGGGAATTGGTGGAATTTCGGTTCTCAGAATAAGTGGAGACAAGGCAGTCAATATAGTTTCCAAAATATTCAAAAGCAAAACAGATATTAAAGACCAGCCTTCTCATAAAGCTTTGTTTGGACGCATATTAGATGCTGGAAAACTTGTAGATGAAGTAATTGTAACTGTTTTTAGAGCACCTCATAGCTATACTGGTGAAGATGTTGTAGAAATTTCCTGTCATGGCAGCACCTTTATAACAAATCAAATTTTAACAATTTTGCTGCGAAAAACAAGATTAGCTGAACCCGGAGAATTTACCCAGCGTGCATTTCTAAATGATAAGATCGGACTTACTCAAGCAGAAGCTGTTGGTGATCTGCTAACTGCGAAAACAAGAATTTCCCATTTGGCAGCTCTTGAGCAATATGAGGGAAGTCTGCGAAAGCGAATTGAAAAATTATTAACTCTATTAACAGATTTTCGAACTCAATTGGAACTTGAAATAGATTTTTTAGAAAATGATCTAGATGAATTGGATAATAAAAATTTTATTGGTGGGCTCTCCAATTTGCATCAAGAACTCAAATATCTTGCTAAAACCGGAGAAGAAGGACTCATAATAAAGGATGGATTAAAAGTTAGTCTGGTAGGTGCGCCAAATGTTGGAAAATCAAGTATTTTTAATTCACTTCTTGAAACTGAGCGCGCAATTGTAACACCTATTCCCGGAACTACAAGAGATTATTTGGAAGAGGTTATTTCTCTTAATGGCTATCTGGTTCGAGTTTTTGATACTGCCGGTTTGCGGGAAGCAACTGACCAAATTGAAAAGATCGGCATTAAACGTTCTTATGACATTATTGAGGATTCACATAAAGTCCTATTTGTTATCGATGGTGATGAAAATAAAAAAGAATACGATCTTCTTACTAAATTTGTAGATGAAAACAAAATAATAAAAGTTTTAAATAAATCCGATAAATATAAAGAATCTGAGCTTCAGATATTTAAGGATAAAGGATATATTGTCTGTTCAACTCTTGAAAATTCCGGGCTTTCTGATCTTAAAGAATCCTTGTTACATAACATAGAAATATCGGAAGAAGAGTTACATTCGGGAATTCTCACGAATTCAAGACAAATAGCTGCTGTAAATAAAGCTGCACTATCTGTTGGTAAAGCTTTGAAATCCATTGAAAAAGACATGGGATATGAATTTACTGCTTTCGACCTGAAAGAGGCCAGCACTGCATTAGAAGAGATCATCGGCAAAGTTACATCAGATGATATCCTAAATAATATTTTTGCAAATTTCTGTATTGGAAAATAAAATAACACAATAATAATCGAATCACATTTTCTATAGAGACAACTGATTGAATAATCTATAAATAATTTTAATTATAATGCAGAGAATCTTAACTATTCATGTCATAAGATGTGAAATCAAAGTTAGGAGTTAATTAATGAAAAAGAAAATAGTTATATTTTCAGTACTGGTTGTGGCAGTATTATTAACCGGTTGTAATAGCATTGAATTACAGAGTAGCTGGAAAGATAGAACAGTTATCATTGATGGAAATGATGAAGATTGGAAAGATCAGAAATACTATATAAGAAAAAAAAACATCACTGTAGGTGTGATGAATGATGAAAGATACCTGTATCTATGTTTCTATCCAACCAACCGTGAACTTAGTGAACTGCTTCTAAAGCAGGGTTTGACCATATGGTTTAATGGAGAGGGTAAAAGAAAGAAGGATTTCGGCATCAAATTCCCACTAGGTTTAAAGAACATGGTAAAAGATAGAAGTAAGATAGACTCAAATTTTAGAGACAAAGAACCCGAAATGATAGAAAAAATGGTGAACGAAATGTCTAATAAACTGGAGATGCTGGGCTCTGAAAATAATAATGGAAAAACAGTGAGAATTAAAAATCTAGTGGGTGTGGAAATAGCGCTTGGTGTACAAAAAGGTGTATTTGTTTATGAGTTGAAGATACCATACAAACACAATCAGGTTTATTCTGCTACGATTGGTGCTGAACCAGGTAGTGAAATTTGTCTATATTTTGAAACATCAGAAATGGATTTTGAAGAGATGAACTCCCAAATGGATGATCGTCCCAGTAGTATGGACAGTGGTATGTCTGGTGGAAAAGGCAGTGGTCGCGGTGGTGGTGGTGGACGCAGTGGTGGCAGTAAGGGGGGATCAGATAGACAAACCTCATCCTCGTTGAATGCCTGGATTCAGATTCAGCTGGCTACCCAAACTTTAACTGAATAAAGATGATAAATCTATAAGTTAAGCCTTCGAACAGATTGTCGACAAGATAACTTCTGATGATGTCCTAAATAATATTTTCGCAAATTTCTGTATCGGAAAGTAAAACAACACAATAATAATCGAATCACATTTTTAATATAAAACTTATCCTTCTTCAAGCAACATATAAGGAGCAATTTATTATTTACTTGCAAATTAGATAAGCATAAATCAAATGGAAATTGGTGAAATTATAGGAGAGGAAATGTGTTATTTGACCTCACCTCAATCCTCTCCTAACAGGAGAGGAAGTAGTCTAAGTGAAATATGTTTGGGGAATACCCCTTCTCCTTGGGGAGAAGGTTGGGATGAGGTGAAGAATGGCAAAATTTGCATTTGAAACAGCCAGAGATTTGAGAAAACGAAGTACTGTTGCAGAAGATGCATTTTGGCAAATGGTACGCAACAGAAGGTTTCTTGATTTGAAATTCAAACGTCAATTTCCCATTGAATTTGATTATGAAGATCATAAGCGTTTTTTTATAGCTGATTTTTACTGTCATGACAAGAAACTTGTTGTTGAGATAGATGGTGGAATTCATGAATCTCAGAAAGAATATGATGAACTTAGAGATGAAATAATGAACATTCTGGGATTAAAAATTATTAGATTCAGTAATATTGATGTCCTGAATAATTTGAAAAAAGTAAAAAATAGACTGACCTTATTTCTTTGGAAAGGATAAAGGAGCAATGCAAATAAAGCATTGTTGACAACTGCTCCTTCTCCTTGAGGAGAAGGTTAAAGGTGAGATCGTTTTTCAACGAAAAGCCGACTCATATAGGATGAGGTGAAAATATGGCAAAACTTACATTTTATGGAGCAACAGGCACAGTTACCGGTTCACGGTTTCATTTGGAGATCGATGGTAAAAATTTGCTGATTGATTGTGGTATGTTCCAAGGTCCAAAAGAAGTCCGTTTAAAAAATTGGGAAACTTTTCCCGTTCCACCATCTATCTTCGAATATGTATTTCTCACCCATGCTCATATAGATCACAGTGGTTATCTTCCCAAATTTGTTAGAGAAGGTTTTAATGGTAAGATAATATGTACTCATGCCACAGCTGAATTATGTAAAGTTATGCTTAAAGACAGTGCTCACATTCAGGAAGAAGATGCTAAATGGGCTAATAAAAAAGGTTTTTCTAAACATTCACCTGCCATGCCATTATACACCAAAGAAGATGCAGAAAAAACATTGGATCTATTCCATCCAATTCATTATGATGATTTCTTTAAACTCTCTGAAAATACTCGAATCAAGCTTCATGATTCCGGTCATATACTGGGCTCAGCACTGGTAGATATAAAAACAAAAATAGAAGAGAAATCCCGTAAAATCCTTTTCAGCGGTGATCTAGGACGTCCTGAAATTCCAGTGTTAAATGAACCTGATCAAGTTTATAATGTAGATTATTTAATTTTAGAATCAACTTACGGTCAGCGTTTACATGAATCATCTGATCCCATTTCCGATCTAGTGGAAGTAATTAATAGATGTATGAAGCGTGGTGGCTCACTGGTGATCCCGGCATTCAGCGTGGGTAGAACACAAACACTGCTTTATCTTCTGCGATTACTGGAAGACGAGGGTAAAATCCCTTCTTATCCTATTTTTGTGGATTCACCAATGGCAATTAATGCACTTGATATTTTCAAAGATCATATTAAAGATTTTGATCTTTATGCCCGGATGCAGAAGATGCAGGGTAAAGATATTTTTCATCCGGAAAATCTGCATATTTGTCGAACCAGGGAAGACTCAATGAGTATTAATAAACAGAGATCCGGCTGTATCATAATTTCAGCCAGCGGTATGGTAACCGGAGGTCGAATTCTACATCATATGGCTCAACGATTACCGGATCCCAAAAATACTATTTTACTTATGGGATATCAAGCCGAAGGAACACGCGGCAGAGTGATTCAAGAGAAGAAAGAAACTGTTAAAATACATGGAAAACAAGTTCCGATAAATGCTAAAATAGAGATGATCGACGGATTTTCCGGACATGCAGATTACAATGAAATGCTGGCCTGGCTGATGCCGTTCAATAAAAAACCAAAGCAGGTTTTTATGGTTCATGGAGAAACTGAAGCCAGTCAATCGATGGCAATTAAGATAAGAGATACTTTTGGTTGGAATGTTTCCGTTCCAAAGTTTGGCGATAGTTTTGAATTGGAATAAGAATAGAAGATGAAACCACTAATTAGCACGAATGTGCACGAAAAGATGGCTCACCAGCTTTCGTAAAAAACTATGGCTTGCCAAGTGGATAAAAACTGATGAATGCTGATAAATATAAAGGAGATATAATTTGTCATACATAAAAATGATCAATGAAGAAAAAGCGGAAGGAAAATTAAAAGAGGTTTATGAGTCAATAGCCGGGAGTGGTAGAAAAATGGCTCATATTTTAAAGGTTCAGAGTTTGAATCCCGAAGCAATGAGTGCACATTATAATTTTTACCGAAGCATTATCTTCGGAAAATCTGATCTTACCCGTGCTCAACGTGAGATGATTGCCACAGTAGTTTCTGTAGAAAATGGATGTTTTTACTGAATTACCCATCATGGAGCGGCGCTCTATAGTATTACTAAAGACAAAGAGCTTGTGGAACAACTGAAAAAAGATTTTCGCAATGCAGAGATAAGCAAGGCAGAAAAAGTCATGTTGGAATATTCTATTAAGCTTACTTCCGAAACATGTTCGATATCTGCAGAAGATATAAAACCATTACGTGAAATTGGATTTGATGATGAAGCAATCCTAGACATTGTACAAGTTGCTGCATATTTCAATTTTGTAAATCGCCTTGCTTGCGGGTTGGGTATCGAACTGGAAGAATTTTAGAAAAATGGAGAGTAATGTGGAACTAACGAACAAACAAAAAGCGAAATTAAAATCTATTGCTCAAAATCTGAATGCTATCGTTAGAGTTGGCGATAAAGGTGTAACCCCAACAGTGATAGACAGTATGATTGAAGCATTGAGGGCTCGGGAATTAGTAAAATTCTCTGTTGCCCACTCAGACAGAAATGTACGAAAAGAATTGATAATCGAATTAGCTGAAGCATCTGATGCTATCTTAGTAAATATTATCGGCAAGACAGCACTTCTATTTAAAGTAAATCCGGAAAATCCAATAATATCAGAAACATTATTGAAATAATTGTAAGTATGCTTAATGAAAGAATCTGATCTTTTTGGACCGATAAAAAATTACTTAGAAACAGGTGGCTACAAGGTTAGAGCCGAAGTAAAAAATTGCGATATCACTGCTACAAAAGATGATGAACTGATCATTATCGAATTGAAATTAAGTGCAAATTTACAACTTTTTATACAAGCAACAGATAGGCAGCGCATAACAGATTCTGTGTATGTGGCAATCCCAAAACCATCAATAAGATCAAAAAAACACTGGAAAGGAATTCGGCATATCCTCAGGCGTTTAGAGCTTGGTCTTATTTTTGTTGATGTTGATAATCCAGTTAATCCTGTTGAAATTGTATTTCACCCGATCAAGTTCCAAAGAAAGAAGATCTCTAAACGGAAAAAAGCTATTTTACACGAAGTTGAACACAGGTCTAATAATTTGAACGTGGGTGGTTCCAACAAAAAAAAGATAATTACCGCCTACAGAGAAAACGCTATCCAAATTGCAGTTTATTTAAAAGAAATTGGTGTAACAACTCCAAAAAAATTAAGGGAATACGATACCGGCAAAAAAACTCTTTCCATTTTATATAGTAATTTTTATGGTTGGTTTCAAAGAGTTGATCATGGATTTTATGATATTACCGTGAAAGGGAAACAAGAACTCAAGAAATTCCCTGGATTAGTTAAAAAATACAAAAAATATTTAAAAGATAAAGATAAAGCATGATCTATGAAAGATTTTTTCAACACAGAGAAACAAAGTTCACACAGAACACAGGTAGAACATATAATTCCGTTCTTCGTGTCTTAGTGACTTTGTGGCTCAAGGAAATAGTATGAAGAAATACATTGGAGCCATCGATCAGGGAACCACAAGTACCAGGTTTATTCTGTTCGATCATAAAAGTAATAAAATTGCTTCTCATCAGATAGAACATAAGCAGATCTTCCCCAAGGCAGGCTGGGTGGAACACGATCCACTTGAAATTTGGCAGAACACCAAAAAAGCGATAACGGCTACTCTAAAAAAAGTTAAAATATCCGAAGATCAGATTGTTGCAATTGGAATTACAAATCAACGAGAAACAACTGTTATTTGGAATAAAAAAACCGGGAAACCTTATTATAATGCCATTGTTTGGCAAGATACACGTACAAATAAAATATGTAAATCTTTAGACAAAAGAAAAAAACTCTTTCAACATAAAACAGGACTCCCAGTCGCAACATATTTTTCGGGTCCAAAAATTAAATGGCTTTTAGATAATGTGAAGAATCTTCGCAAAGCTGCAGAAGATGGAGAAGCTATTTTTGGTAATGTCGATAGTTGGATCACCTGGAACCTTACCGGTGGAAAACACATTACCGACGTTACGAATGCCAGCCGCACAATGTTGATGAACCTAAAAACACTCGATTGGGATGATGAGCTCATACATATACTCGATATTCCACGAAAGATACTTCCCAAAATTTGTTCTTCTTCGGAGACCTATGGGAAAACAAAATTCGGATTTAAAAATGAAATCCCAATTTCAGGAATTCTAGGAGATCAACAAGCTGCTCTTTTTGGTCAAACTTGTTTCCAAAAAGGTGATGTGAAAAACACCTATGGTACAGGATGTTTCATTTTGCTAAATACAGGAAATGAGATATGCTATTCTAAAAACGGACTTCTCACAACTGTTGGTTACCAGCTAAGGGATCAAAAACCCATTTATGCTCTTGAGGGTTCAGTAGCAATTGCCGGATCTTTAATTCAATGGATACGTGATAATTTTAGTTTGATCACAGAATCAAGCGAGATCAATGATCTTGCTGAAATGGTTGAGGATAATGGCTGGTTATACTTTGCTAG
>CAZOCS010000105.1:0-8393 GCA_964578365.1 uncultured Candidatus Cloacimonadota bacterium | reverse complement strand
AACAATTTTAATGGCAATTTTGATATTACCTGTATTGATTTCAGCGATAGATCTTAATATTGAAGAACCGGTAATAGTTGGTAATTCATTTCAGAATGAGCTGCCACAAATTATGGCACCGGGTCAACCGGCAATGCCTTACGTTCCAATAAAAATTTTATTACCAATGGGGCAGAAGCTTACTTCTGTAAATGTAGAACTTTCAGATCTTACAAAACTGAGAGGTGATAAATATATTGATCATGCCTCCCAGATGCAGCCGATATCACAACCAACACCGGATAATACACCGATAGATCAAACAATCTATTCAACAGATGCTAACTTTCCCGAAATGAATTATGAAATATTGGGAACTCAAAGAGTTAAGGGATTTGATCTGGTAATTATCAATGTATATCCCTACAAATTCAATCCGGTTACAAGAACTGTTGAATGGTCTCAAGCAGCTGAGATCACAGTTAATTCTATATATGATATTGATGTTTATGATACACAGAATCAAATGATGATCGAAAATTATAAAACCGATCTGGAAAAAATGATCATTAATCCCAGAACTCTAAATAATTATGATAAAACATATTCAAGCTCAAGCAGAACACTTGTAGATCCGTCTGATCCTTATACTATGATAGTTATTACTGATGCGCAGAGTGAAGTATATCTACAGGATTTTGTGGATTGGAAAAATGATCATAATGTTACTACTGCAACATTTCTTACTTCGGATATTTATAATGAATATACAGGTGTGAATGACCAGGAAAAGATCAAGAATTTCATTATTGATGCTTATGTAACTTACTCCGGAACTTCCACACCTTTGGAATATATTCTTCTGGGTGGTGATGATGAAATTATCCCGATCCGTACAGTTTTTATAGATACCGGATGGGGAACATATGACTACAACATGCCTTGTGACCTTTATTATGGATGTTTAGATAATAACTGGGATGGAAATGGGAATGGAGTGTATGGTGAAGTTGAAGATAATGTAGACTTGATACCAGAAATTTCAGTTGGAAGGTTCTCGGTTGAAACACAAGAAGAATTCGAGAATGTTTTTAATAAAACATCATTCTATGTAGATAACCAGACAGTTAGTGATGATATTGTTTGCTTGATCGGAGAAAATTTAAATAATAATCCCTTAACCTGGGGTGGAGATTATAAGGATGAAGTTGCTGACCTGGCTCCAAGTTTAGATGCAGATTATCATGTAGACAGACTTTATCAGCGTGAAGGAACATATAATCCCGAAGTAGTTCGTGAAGCAATTAATAATGGTCTTTCCGTGATCAACCATATGGGACACTCAAATGAAAATATTGTGTTCGGGCAGACTTCAAGTTATGTAAATACTTATACAAATCTAAATTATGGTTTTGCATATACGCAAGGATGTTATCCCGCTGCATTTGATGAAGCGACAAGTTTTGCTAATGAGAGTATTGGTGAGAATCTGGTAAGCTCGGAGCATGGTTTATATGCCTTTATTGGAAATACAAGATATGGATGGTATAGTCCTGGAAATACAGATGGTCCTTCACAATATTATGATATTGCATTTTTTGAAGCTATGTTCAATGACGATCAGCGTCAATTGGGAAAATCACTTTCCCAATCACGAGTAGAACTTGTTAATATGGCTTTGGGTAGTGGTGTAATGCGATGGGTTCATTATGAACTTGTGATCTTTGGAGATCCATCGATAGAAGTAAAATATGCGAATGGCACATTCCCTTATATCCAGCCTGTAGGAGTTTTCTATGATGACTCTTTATATGGTGATAATGATAACACTCCTAATCCGGGAGAACAAATTGAAGTGTTCATTGAATTAGAAAACATTGAGGGATGGGCTGATGCAGAAAATGTTACAGCTTCAATCGAATTTGAAGATAATACAATTGAAGTTATCAATGGGACTGTAGACTTTGGTGATATTCCGGTTGGAACTTCTGTGACAGGTCCTTCGTTTGTAATTCAAGCTCCGCAGGATTGTAATTATGATATTTATATTTATACATTGCATGTTTCTGCTCCAGTAAGTGGCGGTGGATTATTTGAAAAAGATTATACAATGGAATTTGAAGTTTCGCTCTTCCAGCAGAACTGGCCGTGGGCATCTAGCAATCAGGTTTTATCAAATCCGATAATCTGTGATTTTGATGGTGATAACGAGAAAGATATCCTTATCATCGATGTGGAATCAAACATTAACATGCTTCATTCTGATGCGCAAATGGTTAGTGGTTATCCATGGGAAGGAGAAGCAGATATTTTAAGAAGCGCAGCTTATGGAGATATTAATAATGACGATATAAATGAAATAGTTATAGCTGATAGAGGTGGGAACATATATGCACTAGATAATTCCGGCTCACAAATTTTTAGCAGTTCTATTGAATCTCAAAATCTGCTAACTCCGATGATCACAGATGTGGATGGAGATGATCAGATGGATATCGTTACATTTGACCTAGATAACAAGTTATTTGTATTTAATAATAGTGGTGATATGCTTCCCAATTTTCCGGTAGAACTTCCTATGACACTGTTCTGTGATATGGCTTCTGCAGATCTAAATAATGATGGGAAAAGTGAGATCTTAATATCAACATTAGATTCGAATTTATATGCATTCGGATATGATGGTGAGAATATCGATGGATTTCCAGTAGAACTTTCTGCAATCTCTGCAACAGCTCCAATTGTGTTGGATAATAAAAAGATAGTTATCGGTACGGTTGACGAAAAACTGCATATCATAAGTCCCGCAGGTGACTTTCTTATTACATTATCACTGAATTCAAAAGTTGCCGGTTCAGCTATTGCAGCAGATTTTGATAACGATGATCAATTGGATATCGCCTTTACCACAGATGATGGAGAATTCTATATTATACATCAGAATGGAGATATTCTACCAGGTTGGCCGGTTGATATTTCAAGGTCGATCTCAAATCCACCTATGGCTGTCGATCTGGATAATGACGATAATCTTGAGTTGGTCTGCTTCACTGTGGCTAATGATTTTTACGCTTTCCATAATGATGGAACCGAAGTAGAATTTGCTCCTGTTACTGTAGATATTGGGGCTTATGGTCCTTCCAGTGTAGAAGACATTGATGGTGATGGAGATTTCGATTTTATCTCTGGCACTATTGCAGGTGCTCTAATAATCGATTGTAAATTATACAAAGGTTCAAAAATACCATGGTCAACATATCGTGGAAATTACAGAAGAACCGGCTATTATGGTGATAACACGTTAGTTACTGATGTTGAAGATATTATTGTTACACCTGCTGATCCTGTACTTAATCAAAATTATCCGAATCCGTTCAATCCGGTTACAAATATTTCATTCAGTCTTCCACAGGATAGCAAAGTAGATCTGAATGTTTATAATATACGCGGGCAGAAAGTTCGTGAGCTTGCAAATAATGAGTTCAGAACACAGGGCATGCAAAATATACAATGGAACGGTAACGATAATAACGGGAAGAAAGTTGGCTCAGGAATATATTTCTATAAATTGGAAGTTGATAATTCCACTATAGATGTAAAAAAATGTATCCTGCTTAAATAAATATAGTCACATAATAATTAACGGGCGGATATCCGCCCGTTTTTGTTTGACAGATAAATATCAGATCCAAATCTAAATTTATGAATATCAATAAATTATTAGAATTTCTAAAGATAAAAGAGAATAACAAATTTTTCAAAGAGCTTCAAGAACTAAAAGAAATTTCTATTAATGATATTCAATTGTTGATTTCTGCTAATCCTGATAAACCAATCAAAGAAATGCTCACACAGATCAAATTACAAAATAGAAATTTAAGCAAGATATCTATTTCTAAAGAGCTTCTTTTCACAGAACAGGGAGTTCAGCAAGCAAGTTCATGGAATCTTGCACTGTATCATGCAAAAAAGTTTAAAGCATTTAATAAAATTGCTGATTTATGTTGCGGTATCGGGATAGACCTAATAAATATTGCAAAAGGAAAAGAACAAGTATATGCCGTTGATCTGAATGAAGATACTTTAAAACTTGCAGAGTATAATTGCAGAACACAGAAATTGGATAATATCAATTATGAATTAAGTAAAGCAGAAGAATTCAGTCAACCTGTTGATGCAATATTTATAGATCCTGATAGACGACCCAGAAGATCACGTAAAATAGCTCCCGAAGAATATTCACCACCTTTCTCTAAGATTATGGATTTAAGAAAAATCAGCACAAATATTGCAGTTAAATTATCTCCTGCGTTAGATTATAATAGATTAAATTTACCTATCGATTCTACTCTCGAATTCGTTTCCGAAAATGGAACTCTAAAAGAGATCCTGCTTTGTATGGGAGAACTTGCTTCGAAAAATTGTGAGCGGAAAGCTGTGCTGCTTCCATCCAAGCTAACCTTGCAAAATTCCAACATAAAAATTGAAGTTACAGATATTCAAAAATACTTATTTGAACCTGACGCAGCAATTATTCGGGGTGGACTGGTTCAGGAAATGGGAAATAAGATCGATTATAACCTTATTGATCCTAAACTTGCCCTGCTAACCGGTTCACAAATCGTACAGAGTGATCATGGAAAAATATATGAAGTTAAACAAACAATAAAATACGATCTTAAAAAAGTCCGTAAATATGTTCGTGAGAATAAAATTGGCGAACTGGTCATAAAAACACGTGGCTTTCCGGAATCGGTAGAAAAATTTAGAAATAAAATTAAACTGAAAGGACATAATTCAGTTGTGATGTTCATTCTAAGAAAGGATGATGGACATATTATTATATTTTCACAACTAACAGAATAAAAATCACTTGCTTAATTTGTAAATAAATAGAAATTGTAAACAAAAAATAAAAAGGATGTAAAAATGAAGGGAACTGTAAAATGGTTTGATGAAGGAAAGGGTTATGGTTTTGTAATTACAGCTGAAGGAAAAGAATTTTTCGTTCACTGGAAATCAATAGTAACAGTATCAGAATTAGGTAGAAAAACACTCATACCTGATGAAGAAGTAGAATTTGATACAATTGAAACCGATAGAGGAATTCAGGCTATTAATATTATCAGATTAAATCCGTGATCTGTTAATTGTAGCTTTTCGCGGCGCTATTGCGTCGTTTTTTTTTATGAATAACTTTTTACCAACAACTCAAAAAGATCTTAAAGACAAAGGTTGGAAACAACTTGATATAATTATCATTACAGGTGATGCATATGTAGATCATCCCAGTTTTGGTCCGGTTATTATTGCCAGATCTCTGGAAGCAGAAGGCTACAAAGTAGGAATCATTTCCCAACCTGACTGGCAAAATGATAACGATTTTAAGAAACTCGGACGCCCCAGATTATTCTTTGGAGTATCTTCGGGGAATATGGATTCAATGATAAACCATTACACAGCACTTCGCAAGATACGTTCGGATGATGCCTATTCACCAGGTGGAAAAAGTGGATTACGACCGAACAGAGCAGCAGTTGTTTATACTCAGAAAGTTAGATCGATCTATAAAGATACACCTGTGGTTTTGGGCGGAGTAGAAGCCAGTATGCGTAGGTTACCGCATTATGATTACTGGAGCGATAAACTCCGTAATTCTATTATCTTCGATTCCAGAGCAGATATACTTGTTTATGGAATGGGTGAGAGAACAATTAATACAATTGCCGGAAGATTGAATAACTGTGAAGACATAAAAGAATTAAAGAATATTCCTGGAACTGTTGTAATGGGAAAAGAGGTCGAAGGTGCAGTTGTTTTACCGGAATTCTCCAATGAACTTTCTAAAGATAATTTCTTAAAAATGCATAAAATATTCTGGAATGATTTTAGGGATAAGATTCTCCTACAAAAGTTTGGGAAGAGTTATCTTATCCACAATCCACCTTCAAAGCCATTATCTACCAAAGAGCTTGATAAGGTTTATGACCTAGATTTCACACGTCAACCACATCCAGATTACAAAGGAAAGAAAATTCCGGCTTTTACACAGATAAAAGATTCAGTAACTGCACATCGTGGTTGTTTTGGCGGCTGTCATTTTTGTGCAATCGGTGAGCATCAGGGTAAAACGATCAGATCACGCAGTATTACTTCGATAATAAAAGAGATAAAGACAATTGCAGCAGATAGTAATTTCAAAGGAACGATCAGTGATATAGGAGGCCCTTCGGCTAATATGTATGGAATGAGCTGCAAACTGGGAATAAGTGAAACCTGTAAAATAACTTCTTGCCTTTTTCCAGAGATATGTTCCCATTTGGATACTTCTCATCTTGAACAGAAAAAACTCTTAAATGAAGTTAGAAAACTCCGAAAAGTAAAACATTCTTTTATCTCTTCCGGTATTAGGTTTGATCTGGCACTAAAAGATATTGATTATATAAAAACAGTTGCTAAATATCATACCAGCGGACTCCTCAAACTTGCACCGGAACACATCAGTCCCGAAGTTCTTCATTATATGAACAAACCTTCTATCAAGCTTTATGAACGCTTCCATGATATATATAGTGACTATTGCAAAGATATTGGCAAAAGACAATATATCGTTCCCTACATTATTGTAGGGCATCCGGGATCAAGTTTAAAAGAGACTATTCATTTGGCTACTTACCTCAAGAAGAACGGGATCAGATTGAAACAGATCCAGCAATTTACTCCAACTCCAATGACGCAAAGTACGATGATGTATTATACTGGACTCGACCTTGATGGTAAGAAGATCAGTACTCCAAAAGGCAGAGAGATCAGGTTGCAGAAAGCACTTGTTCAGTGGTTTGTTCCACAAAATAAGAAACTGATAATTGAAGCTCTAAAGAATGCTGGTAGAAGGGATCTGATAGACTTCTTTTTGGATAATGAGCAGAAGATTAAAACTAAAAAGAAAATAAGTTAATAACCATTCTCATCTCACATTTTTTAATTACAAGAATTACAGTTTTATAAACCTAAAATAATTATCCTAAGTTTCTGAGCGAGATTCATCTTTTTATATCATTTTCAAAATTCTATTCGCTTCTTTCTCCAGTTTCAATAATTCATTCAGAACTTTAACCTGTTTTTTCCTATTTTCATTATCCCAGTTCAGCTCAGGATTAGGAACATGCGGAGAAGGAATTTGCAGGAAATGTTCATAAAGCAACTCAGTTTCCTTATTATAAATTTCTGCTAATTTAATAATTAGGTCTTCATCTTTTTTGAATTTCTTGATGTTATTTGAAAGATATTCTTTGGCAATTGATCTGGCTTCCATCAAACTGTAATAGATCCACCAATTGGCATGTTTCATCTCATCCAATACTTTATTATCGGCATTTGCAAAAGATTCTTCATCGTTTAAGTCAACGATCCATTCCTCGATGGCTTTTAAACCGGAAAAATATTTATCATATTTTGCTGTGTTATAAAGTTCTTTAGCAATTTCAAAAGATTTATCAAACAAGGATTGAATATCCATTTTTTGATAATCTTTGATAACGTAAATAACCCAAGGGGAATTTTGAGCAATTTCATATCCATCAGTTTTATCGAAATAAGTTCTGCAGAATAATTCTTTTCCGTCTTTCTGATAGCCTGTGATCAGACCCCATTCAGGAACTTCTATTAAATCAATAGCGATTATAGGAAAACCATTATCGATGCTTTTGATGATGAACTCATTCATTTGTTCCTGTGAATTAAGGGGTGTTTCCATTTCCTCTAATCCAGCTATATCCCGATGATATACTTTATAATCATAACCGAGTTTGTTAAGGATGTCTGAGCCAATATCTTTACCGCAAGTTGCATCGGGAGAACTGGGACAAAAACCATCAAAAAAATGTAATCTGAATCCATAACCTGAAAGTCCGACTAAATCTTCGTAACTCGTTTTTTGCCCAAATTTTTCTTCGATAAGAGTCAAGGCTCCTAAAAAGGAATTTTCCATTCCTAATCCCCAACCCAATTTTCCAATTCCATCTATCACAATAGCATTATCATCGATTTTATGATCCATCATCAACTCTTGCAGATAAACTCCAATTTGCCCTTTGGGGATTATGATTGGAATTACTGTTCCTCCTCGCAAAAGAGTTACTTCCACCTTATCGGTTTTAACGGTTTCTTTTACATCTGCTAACTGTTCTAATGTATTTATTGGTTTTCCATCATAAGTTAAGAAAATATCACCGATTTTTGCTCCAGCATTTTCTATAATGGTTCCTTCATTAAAACCGGTTATTTTGAGTTTCATCAGATTCTCCTTTTCTGTTTGTTCAGCGATTAGTGAATTTGTGATCAACAATAATATTATAGTAAATAACAAAATATTCTTCTTCATTTTTTTCCCCTCCATTTTCTTTCCCAAAAAG
>CAZOCS010000104.1:0-8465 GCA_964578365.1 uncultured Candidatus Cloacimonadota bacterium | reverse complement strand
TTAATGGTTTACATCACTATAGATTAAATCTATTTTTTTATCTTTTTTTTTCAACTTAATATTTTTTTTAACTCTTTAGTTAATTCATAGACTTCCATTTCCAATTTCTTCATTTCTAATTTTCTTGACACTTAACTTTATTAGAATTTTAAAATTCTAGGTTTTATATATGAATAATAAATGGAGTGCAGAATTATGAAATTAGTAATAATAATTTGTTTAATAATTTTAATACTTTCTATAAATTTATCAGCAACTATTATCAACATTCCTGCAGATCACCCAACTATTCAAGCAGGAATTGATGCAGCAGTAGATGCAGATACCGTACTTGTTCAACCCGGAACTTACATAGAGAATATTAATTATAGTGGCAAAAATGTTGTAGTCGCTTCCCTATTTCTAACAATTCAAGATACTTCCTATATTTCTCAAACCATAATTGATGGTAACTTCAATGGGAGTGTAGTTATTTTTGAAAGTGGAGAAAATAGTTCTGCTAAGCTTATTGGATTCACGATCACTAATGGGCAAAGTGAAATCTACGGTTCCGGCATTTCCTGCATCGATGCATCTCCAACACTTTCAAATTTGAAGGTTATCGACAATCACTTTGTTAGTTGGGGAATCGGAGGTGGTATGAATTTCCTGAATTCCTTTTGTGTTTTGGATGATATCTTGCTTATTAATAATTCTTCTCAATTTGGCGGTGGTTTTCATGCTGAGAATTCACAATTAAATATTATGAACCTAACATTAATTGGGAATGAGTCATTTAATGGAGGTGGTATCTGTTTATTGCAATCTGAAGTAACAATTTCAAATGCGCTCTTTTACAATAATCATACTTCCAACGAAGGAGGTGCGATATGGACAGACAGATCCGACCTGAATCTGATAAATGCAACAATTGCAGGTAATTCTGCGCTCTGCTATGGTGGTGGAATTTATCTGATCTGGTCATCTTACATCAACCTTATTAATTGCATTTTTCTGGAAAATTATCCTGAAGATGTTTGTTTTACATACGATCCTTATTATCCCAATTCTACTATGAACATTACATATAGCAATTTTGCCGGAGGTGAAGATGGAATTGTTACAAATAATAATGGTTATTTGAACATGATGGAAGGCAACATATATCTTGATCCAGAATTTGTTGGTTTTGATGATTTTCATTTAGATAATAACAGCCCCTGTATTGGTTCCGGAATCGATGAAATCTTAATCTCGGGAGTAACATATCTGTCTTTGGAAAATGATCTCGAAGGAAATCCGAGACCATCACCCACCGGAACCATGCCGGATATGGGTGCTTATGAAAATCTCCTGGGAGAACCACAAGTTGAGATCATCAATAACCAGTTACAAGCAACCAGTTTCCATCTTTCCAATTATCCTAATCCATTCAATCCAACAACAACTATCTCTTTCTCACTTTCGGAAGTAAGTGAGATTGAGTTAGCTGTGTTCAACATAAAAGGACAAAAAATTAAAATACTTACACATAATCAATATGAGAAAGGAAATCATTCTGTAATCTGGAGTGGGGAGGATGAATTAAATGAAGCTGTTAGCACGGGAATTTATCTCTTTAAGTTGAATGTAAATGGTAAAACGGAAGCAATTAAGAAATGTTTGCTGTTAAAATGACAAACCTATTGCCATTCTTTAATTCTCTATCAAAATTAAAAAAAACTTGCAGTAATAATTAGAATATGCAATCTTTGATTATGTAATATTTAATATATGAACATTACTTAAAATTGGTTTAGGGGTTACATTATGAAGAAGCAGATTAATATATTAATTGTAGAAGATGAACTTATAATTGCTAATGATGTAAAAATAACTTTAGAAAAGTTTGGATATAATATAGTTGATATTGCCAAAACAGGAGAATCTGCAATTCAAAAGCTGGAAGAGTGCAAACCGGATCTGGTTCTGGTTGATATAATGCTGGAGGGCAAACTTGATGGGATCGATATCACAGATACAATTCAGCAAGATCATAACATTCCTGTGATATATGTTACTGCCTATTCAAACCACAGAAGAATCAATAAAGCCAAGTTAACTGCACCTTATGGTTACATTACAAAACCATTTGAAGAGAAGGAATTATATTATTCTATAGAGATGGCTCTTCATAAATCACAAATAGATAAAGAACTTAAAGATGCAAAGAATAAAATTGAAAAGCTTCATGACGTGGCAATTAAATTAGCAGCATGCGAAAGTAGAAAAAGCATTTTTAAAGAGACACGAAAAGCGTTGGAAAATATCTTTAATCTTTCTGATTTTGTATTTTACTGTAGAGAAAATGACCAATTGGTTTTACAAACAGAAGAAGCTCCAATTATATTCAGAGCAAAATATAATATTGCAGAAGGTATTGTTGGAAAAGTATTTAGCTCAGATGAAATGTGCATATATTCCCAACTGAAAGAAATTGCAATTATAGAGCCGGACTGGAAGGATATAAGATCGGTAATTGGCTATAGAATTGGAGATGAAGATATCTTTCTTGCTGTTTCAACCGGCAAGGAAGCTTTTGACACTGAATCTGCAGAAATTCTCAATATTCTTTTCCGGCATACAAATGAAGCTTTAAAAAGAATTGAATATGAGAATTTGTTGAAAAAGAAAGCTGTGATAGATCCGCTTACAAATGTATATAACAGGCTCTATTACACTCAAGCAGTAAAATATGAAGTAAAACTTGCAAAAAGATACAATTATGAAATCGGGTTTATTGTTATAGATATTAATGATCTTAAGAAAATAAATGATGAGTATGGTCATAAAATGGGTGATAAAGCAATAAAATTTATAGCTGATCTGCTTTTATCTCAAGCTCGTGAGACAGATAATGTTATCCGAAGTGGAGGAGATGAATTCTTAATAATGCTTCCTCAAACCGGAATAGAAGCTGAGATCGTTGAGACCAGATTGAGAAAAAAGATCATTGATTCCAATAAAAAAAGTAAGTTGCCATTTCCGGTAAATTTTGCCATAGGCAGTTCTTTCTGGAATAATGATAAAAATAAAAGTATTGAAGAGATCGTAGAGGAAGCCGATAATAAAATGTATAATGATAAACGGGATTCTACTAAAAACGGGTAAATTTATGGAAGATAAGACAATACTTATTGTTGAAGATGAAAAGATCATTGCCGAGGACATTAAGAGTACTTTATTAAAATTCGATTATAATATTCCTTTGATAATTGGCAATGATGAAAAAGCAATTAAGAAAGCCAAAGAGCTTAAACCTGATCTTATTTTGATGGATATTATGATAGAAGGCAGTATCAACGGAATTGAAGCAGCAAAGCGGATCAACCGAGAATTAGAGATACCAATTGTTTTTCTTACTGCTTATTCTGATGAAACGATATTAAAACAAGCTTCAGAATCATCACCTTTTGGTTATTTAATAAAACCGTTTGAAGATAGAGAATTGCGTGCTACTATAGAGATGGCATTCTATAAATCTAAAATGGAAAAAAGACTTAGGAAAAGCAGGAATTTCCTATTAAAGGTCATCGATACTGTACCCAATAACATCTTTGTTAAAGATAAGGATGGCAAGTATTTAATTGTTAATGATTCTTATGCAGAATTATATAATACTACACCAAAAGAGATGGTTGGCAAAACAGATAAAGAATTAATTGCAGGATCTAAGATCACAGATATAGATTTAGAGAGCATTACAAAAGAAGATCTCAATGTGATACAAGGTAAGAAAAAAGTTCTTATACCGGAAGAATCATTTTCTTTAGTCGATGGTGAGAAAATTTGGTTTCAGACTACAAAAGTTCCCTTAGATTCTCCAGATATCTCTGATGTCCTTTTGGGTGTTTCTATTGATATAACTGAATTGAAGAACAGTTTTTCTCGGTTGCAGACGTTAATGGAAGAAACTGTTAATGGTCTTGTTCTAGCAGTTGAAAAAAGAGATCCTTATACAGCTGGTCACCAAAGAAGAGTATCGCTTCTATCTAATGCAATTGCAGAAAAATTGGGATTAGAAAAATCTAGAACCGATGGATTAAGAATTGCATCAATTGTCCATGATATTGGCAAAATAAATGTTCCCTCGGAAATTTTAAGTAAACCGGGTATATTAACAAATGCAGAATTCGCTCTCATTAAAACGCATCCCCAGGCCGGTTTTGAGATCCTCTCAATTATCAATTTCCCCTGGCCTGTAGCTAAAATTGTATTGCAGCATCAAGAACGAATAGATGGCAGTGGTTATCCGAATGGACTTAAAGGAGATGAAATATTAATTGAAGCCCGGATCATCTCGGTTGCTGATGTTGTGGAAGCAATAGCCTCTCATCGTCCGTACAGACCATCTTTAGGATTGGTTTCTGCCTTGGAAGAAATTGAATCTAAGAGAGGGATCTTATACGATAAAAAAAGTGGTTGATGCATGTTTGGAACTGTTCAAGAATAAAGAATTTTCTTTTCAAGACTAATGTCGTTTATATATATTAATTTATTATATACTATTGATACTACAAAACTTGCTTGACACAATAACGCCATTTGAATGCATAACCCAAAAAAATATCGGAGGAAATAATGGTTAAAGATAATTTGCTCTATACTGAAACCCATGAGTGGGTAGAAGTTATAGGCGATGAAGCTGTAATAGGTATTACAGACTATGCTCAACACGAACTTGGTGATATTGTTTATGTGGAACTTCCTGAAGTTGGAGATGATCTGGAAAAAGGAGAAGGTTTTGGTTCCATAGAAGCTGTAAAAGCAGTCGAAGACATCCTCTCTCCGATCAGTGGAGAAGTTATTGCAATTAACGAGGATCTAGAAGATACTCCTGAAACCATTAATAATGATGCATTTGGAGATGGATGGATCATGAAGATAAAACTCAGTGATAAAAATGAACTTGAAGATCTAATAAGTTCAGAAAAATATAAGCAATTGATCGAAGGGTAAATACTTAATTTTGAAAAAAGATAATAAAAGAAAATTTTTAGTAATTCTCATCTCTCCATCCGGTGGCGGTAAAACTGTTATCTTCACTAAAATATTAGCAGGAAATAGTGAGATAAAATATTCAGTTTCGTTCACAACAAGGAAAGCTAGGAGCAACGAAATTGATGGAGTTCATTATAATTTCATTACAGAGGAGAAATTTCTGGAGATGAAAGGATCTGGAGATTTTCTTGAGTCAGCCGTTGTTCATGGATATTGGTATGGCACTTCCAAGAGCTACATTAATAATGCATTACAGAAAAACCACATAATCATGGATATAGATGTGCAGGGTGCAAAACAGATCATGAATTCGGATATTGATCACATTACAATATTCATTCTTCCACCATCCAGAGAAGTTTGGTTGGAAAGGTTAAAGGGAAGAGGAACCGATTCTGATGAAGTAATTCAAGTAAGATTAGAATCTGCTGAAAAAGAAATTCAGGAGATCAGAGATTTCCAATATTTGGTAATTAATGATGATCTTGATAAAGCAGTTAAAGATATAGAAACGATAATTAGAGCTGAAGAAAATAAAATTAAAAGATATATTAATATAAAAGATTATTACGGAGGATAAATGGACAATAAAGGTGATTCGCGAATTGTAGAAAAATTTCTGGAAGACAATAACTTATCTTTTCTTGCTTCTGGCAAATCTGGAAGCAGAAAGAATTAGCAGCTTACCTTTTTCTGTTAAAAGAACATTACAAGGTAAAGTTACTACAAATGCATTAGAACATATAGCAGAAAATGATATTCCGGACTATGTTGTAGAAGTTGAAGACGAAGAAGAAGATGTAACATAATCTATCGAGATACATTTGTATAATAAAGCTATCAAACAATATCTTGAATACCTGAAATTATCTGGAATTCAAGATATTTTTGTTAATCCCCCAATTACTATAAACAAAGCAGAATTACTTCAAGGGCTTGAAGAGAAATATCATACTTGTACAAAGTGTGCCTTACATTCAGGACGTAATAAATTTTGTTATGGAAACGGAAATCCTGATGCCAGACTTTTGATAATTGGAGAAGGTCCTGGTGCTGATGAGGATAGAATGGGAGAGGTCTTTGTAGGAAGATCGGGTCAATTGCTTACTAAAATGTTAAGTGCAATAAATCTCTCTCGTGATGAGGTGTATATTGCAAATATTGTTAAATGCCGCCCACCTGATAACCGCAACCCATTACCAGAAGAGAAAAGTGCATGCCTTCCATATTTGGAAGAACAGATATCAATAATCCAACCGGAATTTATCCTTATGCTTGGAAAGGTGGCAGCGATAACATTATTAGAAATCGATCAGACCTTAACAGCATTTAGACAGCAAATCTATAACTTTAGAGGAATAAAAACATACGTCTCATATCATCCTTCTGCATTACTGAGAAATCCAAGTTGGAAGAAACTTGCCTGGATCGATCTTCAAAAACTGCAGAAAGATTACTTTTAGCAACAATCTACAGAATTCAATTCCATTTTATCTCAATATAATTTAAAAAAAAGTTGCACAATTTCTCCACTAATAAAAATTGATTAAGAATTATATTATAAATAGGAAAGAATTATGGCAAAGAGAATTGAAAGACAAGTACCAAATGATATAAATGCAGAAGCAGCAGTTCTTTCTGCAATGATGATAGATAATTATTCTGTTGCAAAAGCAATTGAAATGCTAGATGTTGAGCATTTCTACCGTAAGGTTCATCAGATAATCTTCAAAACTATTTGTGATCTATTTGAAAATAATATTGAAATAGATATCATCACTCTTATTGATAAACTTAAAATTGGTAAACAGCTTGAAGTGATTGGTGGTGAAGCTTTTATAAATGAACTATCTGATGTTGTTTTAAGCAGTGCAAATATAGAATACCATGCAGATATTGTACTTAAAAAAGCATTATTAAGGCAGTTAATAGAAGCATCCAATAAAATTATTGAAGGATGCTATGTGTCCGATAGAGATACCGATGATATTGTCGATGAAGCAGAACAGATGATCTTTGATATTGCTGAGCGTCCAAACAGAAAATCATTTGAGTGGATTCATAAAATTATATCAAAAACAGTAAAGAACATAGAAGAAACTGCAGCATCTAAAAAAAGTGTTTTAGGAGTACCAACCGGTTTTATAGATCTGGATAGGAAGCTCGGGGGACTGCGCCCCGGACAGCTTATTATTGTTGCCGCCAGACCCGCAATGGGAAAAACTTCTTTTGCCTTAAATCTGGCTAGTAATGCTGCTATACAATACGACAAAAAAGTTGGTATATTCACAATGGAGATGGAAGGTGATGAGCTGCTAATGAGAATGTTGAGCTCAGCATCTGAAGTTAGTATGGATAATATGCTTAAAGGATTTGGCATGAATCAGAAGAAAATGCTTCGAATTGCCGGAGCTGCTGAAGTTCTTTCCGGTAAGGAGATCTATATTGATGATAGCGGCTCTAACACAATATTGGATATCAGAGCAAAGACCAGACGCTTAAAAGCAGAATTGAAGGGACTTGATATTGTCATTATTGATTACATGCAGCTTATGTCAGCAAGTCGTAACAGGGAGAATAGACAACAGGAAATATCAGAAATTTCCCGTTACCTCAAAATCCTGGCAAAAGAAATTGGAATACCTGTAATAGCTTTATCTCAGTTGAATAGGGGAGTAGAAAGTCGGGATGACAAAAGACCAAAATTATCTGATCTGAGAGAATCTGGCGCAATTGAGCAGGATGCTGATATTGTTATGTTCATCTACCGTGATGAAGTATATAATGAAGAAACTGAAGAACCTGGAATTGCAGAGATAATTATTGGAAAAAATCGTCACGGAGCTATTGGAAAAATTAAATTACGCTTTATACCGGAATTCACAGCTTTTAGAGATCTTAATGAGTATGAAGTATAAATTCACATTCATTAATTTAATTGGTGAATTTGTATTATTTAATGCTGCTATATTAAGTCATCTTTCTAAGATAAATAAACGTTTTAATGAAATAATGAAGCAGATGAAAAGGATCGGCTATGATTCTTTTTTACTAATTGCGGTTACATCTGCTTTTACCGGGCTTGTAACTTCCGTTCAAGCATCCTATCAAACTAGTGGTTATATTCCCCTAAGCCTTATTGGAGTTCTTATTGGAAAATCTACAATGATAGAACTTGCTCCAGTACTAACAGGGCTTGTGCTGGCAGGAAAAGTTGGTGCATCAATTGCTGCTGAGATAGGAACAATGAAAGTAAGTGAACAGCTTGATGCCCTGGAAACAATGGCTATCGACCCGATAGATCTTGTTTATATGCCGCGGATTATTGCAGGTGTTGTCATGTTTCCTATTCTAACTATTTTCTCCAATCTAATCGGTATATTTTCTGCTTTTTTGTTATCTGTTTATAAATATAATATTAATGCATTTAGCTTTTTTTACAAATA
>CAZOCS010000103.1:0-8744 GCA_964578365.1 uncultured Candidatus Cloacimonadota bacterium | reverse complement strand
ACAATTTGGGGCTTGTGGAGTAATGTCTTAAAGAGTATGTTCACCATAAACTAGATATATTGAATTTGTTAAGTTGCAGCAGTTTGGCATTTTCTTGCTAACTTACTTATTTAAGAGAATTTATATTAATATTTTACAATTTAAGAATGGATCAGTTTGCGGTGACAATTTCAGTGTTCGATTAGATTATTACTTCTTCCCAAAAGTAATTCATTCAAATAGAATTATTATCATATAATTTTCTTAATGCATAAATCATATCCTTTTCCAGGAGTTCAAAATTAAATCTCTTTTGAATAACTTCCCGATTATGATTTAAATCTTTATCTTCAAATAAATGAATGATAATATCATCTATTAATTGCGTATCGATCTTATCCTTGAATTCAATAACCTTCAGCCTATCCGATTCAGGCATATTTTCCCCAATAACTGCTGAATACACTTCTTCAGGATAATATCTCCTTGTTATGATCGGCACTTGGCAAGCTGTAGCTTCTATGATGGGAAGTCCTCTACCTTCAGTCTCACTCGGTAAAGTAATTAAGGAGGCAATATTGAATAAATCTTGAATTTTTATTGGATTATCAAATTTATAGTAATATTCTAACCTATCGATACTACTAAAAAGAAAACCCAAGAAAACCTTTTTCTGGTATTTTGAATCAATAGAATACAACATTTCCTGAAAATATTTCAGAATAAATAAATAATAGTTTTCATGTCCAACGATCATTGGTCCTGAGATCAGGAATAGAATATTATTAAAATCATTTTCATGAAACATGTCCCAGAATCTTCTACTTCCAAATAAACTAGCCAAAATTACAAAATTCACTTCGATTTTCTTTCTTTCGATAATTCGGGTCGGTTGCATGAATATTAAATTTTTTTTATTTAGATCAAGTTGAAATCCATCCTCAAATCCAGTAATAAATGGTTTTGTGATGGGTTTGGATATTATTGTAGAAATTATTCTATTGATTGATATTGTGAAAACTTCTCTTTTTAAATCCGAGAATAAGAAAGTTAATTGCTCCAAAACTTCTATTTTTCTCTGAATATTATCAAATGGTTTAAAAATTTCTGTATCAATTGCAGTTCCAATTTCACAGACATCTCGTGCTTTAAAACCATGATGTTTAACCAGCATTTTCGATTTTCTCTCATTAATATTCAATTGAAGCCATTTTCTTGATTTCCAAGGATAGAGAATTTCCATTAGAGAAAAGAAATCTTTCAAATGATAATTGGTAAAATAAAGATCTCTGGGACCGGAACGTCCTTCATGGTATTTTGTATCTTTTTCAATTTTCCCGGCTTCCCAGTAAAAATCATGATTATTATTTAGTACCGGAATTTCTAGAAATTCAGATAAAATAACTACTGATATAGCCAGAGAAATATTGCCAGGATTGGAATTTGTATTCACGTTATATATCATTCCGACATTATTTCTTATCAGGTATTCTCCAATCTTTCGGATTAAATCTAAAACTTCATTCCAAAGAAGTTTTAAGGATTCGCAATACAGTTCGTGCTCTGGTGATAATCTGGTTCTATACAAAGTTTTAAAAAGTTTCCACTTAGTAAAACCTGTCATCCCTTTCACTCTAAAATGCTCACAATGAGCTTTTAAGCTTTTATCAAAAATCTCGCTGAATTCCCCACCGATTAAATAAATTTTCGTTTTTTGAAAAATCTTACTGAAAACTTTTGTATATTTGATAATTTCAGTGGAAACTCCATCAACTCCATATTCAAAGGTGATGAATGCTATTCCGGCTTTCTCAATATAATTCATGAAATCTTCAAAGTCTCCTCTGAAGATAAAACTATCGTTATCTTTCTGAATTTTACTTAAAAGAATTACTATATCATTCCATGATTCTATATGCTTTTCTTTTAGGAATTCTATTAAATATTCAAATCTATCATTTAGATTTCCACTTTCTTTAAGAATTCCTTTTTGTACCATAATGATAAATTAAAACCTGAATATTTTTTCTAGTTTTTCTTCTAATACTTCATACGAAAAAAGTTTTTTCCCGATTTCAAAATTGTATTCACCAATTTCTTTTTGTAGTTTTTTATCATAAATAATCTTTTTAAATTCTTCTAAATTCTCATCAGTTATTACATTGTCTTCCAGCATTACAGCCTTAAAACCTTTACTTCCGATATCAGACCAATACACAGGTTTATAATTGTTCACAAATATTGGTTTTTTTGCCAATACGCATTCAATAAAAGCATTTCCAAAACCTTCATAAGTACTGAAATAAGTACAGGCAACAGCATTGGCATAAGCATCGGAAAGAGAATATATTTTTCTGCCACGCCAGCCTTTTCCTCTATTATTCAAAATTATCCTGTGGCTGAATACAACATGTTTTTCCAATTTTCTTTCTTTAATTTTTATTAGAAGTTCTTTGTAATAACCTTTCCTGGCATCATCTGCTGCAGAACCGGTTATAACCAGTTTTATCCTATCATCATCTAACTGGTGAATAACCTCTATTGCAGTTTCTATTCCTTTGCGTCGTACGATCCTGGTTACCTGGAACAAAGGGATGTCATTCTTTGTTAATTCCAAATCTTCGAGCAAAGTTTTATTGTAAGCAGTTTTTCTGCCATATGGTTTATTAAAATCCATCACATTTGGAACTATAGCAGCATCTATATTGAATTTTTCTTTAAGATATTTTTTTGCATAAGAATTAATTACTACATTGCGAACATTCGGTAAGTTCAAAGGAAAAGAGTCTTTCATCATATCCCGTATCTGTTTATGCGGGGTTTTGTACCTGTCACCTCTTTCCCAGTAAAAATCATGGTTATGAGAAACAATAGGAAGACAGGTTCTTTCCGCTACTTTCTTTATACCGATTCCCATGGAAAGATGACAAGGGAGTGAAGTACTATTCTCAGTTAAAATGCATTGAATATCCTTTTCTATTATCCATTTGAATATCCGACTAGCAATTTCGTTGGAAGTATCTTCCAAATGGTCAAGAAGCTCTTTCTGGTGAAATTCAGGAAAGAAAAATGCCCGGTTCTGTTCCCATTCACTTTCGGGTGAAAAAAAGGAAAGTGCTCTCCATAAACTTTCCTGTTTTTTCCCAACAATGCTTCTTTTAAAATCACCGGATAAAATAAAGATCTTATGTCCCATTTTCTGTAGGATCTTGACCCATTTCTCAGTTTCTAAAGCAACACCGTCCACATCTCCTATTCTGCCTATAATTATTCCTATATTCATAAGTCATCTCCTCATAAATAATAGTTCCTTTTAAATCTATAAGAATAAAAGGGTTAATAAATTTACAAGTCAAGGAAAAATTAGTAAAATTAATTTGTATATAATAAAAATCCAGGAACAAGCTGTAACTTACCCCAACCTACAAAGAAAAACTCGTTATGTCTTACAAGATTTGGAACTCTCCCCCCTGATCCCCTCATAATTAAGTGGGGGAAGGGAGATTCTTTCATGCCTTAAAAGATAGGATAGAGCTTACTTCCTTTGTAAGGTAACGACTCAATGAATCTATAACTCATAAACAAGATAAATTAAATTAGAAAAGTTGCAACAGTTTGGCATTTTCTTGCTATATTATGAATAATAATTGATTTATAATAGAATTTTCCTTAATATTTATACTACTTTTCACATAAGGTTTGAGCCAATCTGCAGGAACAACATCAGTAGGATTTTTCTGATAATTGAGTGTTTAATGTTTATGACGGTGATGTAAATCTGAGTAGTGTTTATGAACATGCTTGTTTTCTTTATGTTCATGAATATGTGAATGTTTTATATGAGTATCTTTATCCTTGGATTGGCTATGCTCATGATGACCATCATCATGGCTATGCAAATGAATATGAACAACTCTTTTATGCAAATGTTCATGCTCATGTGAAGATAAGTTAGTAAATATAATACCTGCTACTAACAAAATAAATGAGATAATAATTATCAAGCTCAAAGGCTCACCAAGAAAAATATAAGCTGCGAAAATTCCCCAGAATGGTGCAGTGCTAAAAAGTATTTGACTTCTAGTTGCACCTAAGTTTTGAGCAGAAGTAACATAGAACAGAATACTAATCCCATAAGAGAAAACTCCAATCAATAGAGCTATCGGAATATAGCTAAGTTGGATTTGCCCATTACTGATCAGCAAACCGATCATTAGATTCGTAAGACCACCGAAAACTCCTTTGATGAAAGTTATCGTTTGGGGAGAAACACCGTCGATAATAGCTGTAAAATGATTATCGAATCCCCAGGAAATACATGCCAAGAGGATGAAAAAACCAGAGATAACTCCACTGCTTGATTCCTGTGTAGATACAATAATACCAGCACAAAGAGTTATTATCACGCCTATTAATGCAAAACGATCTAAATGATCTTTAAAAATAAGAACACCTAGAACTGCTGTTGCTACGAGCTCCAGGTTCAACCAAACTGATACAGACATAGCATTTGCAGTCTTTAATCCGATCATCAAAAATAGAGGTCCCAACACACCTCCAAAGAAAATTACGCTCCAGATATAACTCTTTTTCCGATTCAGCTTTAATGCGGTGAATTCAATTTCCCTGTTTTTTATTACAAATGGCAAAAAAGCAATAGCAGCACCTAAATAGAGTAATCCTGCCAATTGAAAACTATTAAGTTGGGACAGCAGTACTTTGCTGAATGGTGTGGCCACACCAAATAGTATTCCTGCCAGTAATCCAATTATAATAGATAATGATTTCATTTTTCTCTTATTAATTCTTACTGTGATAATGCATAATATTAAGTGTGCACATTTTTGTATCTTCAAACCGTTTTTCTCCAAGTATCATTTATTCTCCTTAACAATCGAATACTAAAGTTCATAAACAAAACTCTACATCGATTGTTGAATTTACCTAGTTAACAAAATTAGAATTTTACAGATTCCAAAATCAAAAAAATTAATGATTTGGGTGAAGTAATTGTCAAGAATAATAGTATTAACTTATTAAATAAGATGAGTCGTTATAACCTGCAATTTGGGGCTTGTGAAGCAACGGTTCAATGAATCTACAACTTCATAAAAAAGATAATTGAATTTGAAAAGTTGTAGCGGTTTGGCATTTTCTTGCTAACTAATTTATAATAGTAATTTTACACAGTTTTACACATTAAGTTTGGACCAGTTTGAGGGGACAACGTCAATTGTGAATTATTGGCTACTCCTGCACTATTCCTTTTATATATTTAATTTCATCTTTTCGCTTTTTCCCAAAACTGACTTCTGTGATACCGTTGCACTCTTTACATTTAAAGAACCACTTTACGACAATACAATCATTATTTAAAATATCATCATAGACTTCAAGCTTTTTACTACCACAAATTTTACATTTATATTGCGAAATAGGATCATAAACCTTTTGTGATATATTTTCATATAGACCTACAAGGGAGGTACATAGCGTTACACAGGTTGATGCATCGTAAAATGTTGTATCATTTGAATGTGTTAACTTATTTGCATAGTCCCAGGTTGATACTGTCAATTTTTTGATAATATTTCTATAATCACTATTTTCAGAACCACTCACATAGAATTTAATAAATAATTCAGTTTTTCTCTTGAAATTTGAAGCTTGAGGTTGTTCCTTATCACCAGCCATTTCAGGAAAATATATTGTATTACCTAACGAAATAAGAACTTCTCTACATTGAACTCCAATAGATTGAAAATCTTCTACTTCAATTGCTGAATCAATAAGTGATGCTATAATTTTTAATTTCCGTAATAGTTGTGGAGCCATATCGCGATCCAGAGTGATTCCTTTAATAAAATCCTCTGGATTATAATTATTCGAATTCATTAATCTGTGCATCAAACCTATATGGAAGGAGTATACTTCATCAGTTGAAAAATAATATGCATCTCGTGGATATAAATTCATTGGAACTGATTCTCCCTCAACTACCCAAAAAGAACCATCGGTATTAGTTTTTACATTCCATACATTTACTTTTACACCTAAATCATTAAAAGTATGTTCAATTTTTGCACTGATTACTTTACATTTGTTTTGACTCTGATTTTCAACATATTTCGCAACATCCTCAAAAGTTGTTTCTTGCATAAAAAACTATCTCCTCTGTTATTAATATTTCTCTTTTATTATGTCGCTAAATGTTCCTGCACTCTGCGGGATCGGGACGATCACCCCCAAAACAGACAACTCAAACTCTGAATCGGTACGATTCAGGCAAAGAGAACTGATAGCACGAACCGCTGACACGCTTGTTACGGGCATTTACTCCCCTATTCAATAAAAGTTATTTGTTCTCTATCGGAACCATCTGGTTTCATGGTCCAAAGAAATCCATTAACATCTCCTTGTTCATGTGATGGACAATAAGTATAGAGAATAGTATCATTTTCATAATTCCAATCCCAAGCTTCAGCATACTTATCAATAAGCTGGGTTAGTTCACCTGAATCAATGTCATAGCGATAAATATATGTACCCCAATCCTCTAATCGTTCTGCTGAAAAAATCAATATACTTTCATTTTCGCTGGGTAGAACATAATTGAAATGATTGAATTCATCATTAAAAAATGTTAGTTGAGTATAAATATTATTTATATAATCAATCTTAAATATTTCTCTGCAATTATTATCCCAAGACCACCCACCGCAATAAATATAATCGTTATTAGAAGAGAAGTAGGGATGTTGTCCTCCCCATGGACCTACTAAATGCTTATCCGACCCGTCGGGATTCATTATGTAAATCCCAGGATCACCAAGACGTATGTCAACTGCAATAATACTTCCATCTCTGGACCATTTAGGATACATATTTGGACCTGTTTCGCTACCAATTGTTTCCATCTTATTCATATCAAATGGAATCTCAAATGGGATTTTATAGATACTATAAACAGCTTCGAAGATAAGCCATTGGTTATCTGGGGATAAACTTAGTCCTCCACCACCAATCATATTGTTAACAGACCATATTGTTGTACTATCAGAAGAAATATCCTTTATAAAAACACCAAAAGTTGAATCAGTTATGACTCCATATTCATCTGAATGATCACCATTATAATAAATCAGTAGATTATAATCCGAACTCCAACTAGCATTTAGATCATAAGGATAAGGAAATTTATCATCATAAGATGGTGGGATTCCTATAATTGTCTTATCTTCGCAACCGATAAAATTAAAGCATAATATCATTATTAAAGCACAAAATAGAGTTGAAACATTTTTTTTTGCTTGAACCATCTTAGCTAAACCCTCCTGAATATTTTATTCACATTGAATTTTAAGTCAGTAATATAATCAATTATTATTGTTAACTGACTACTTAATATATTCATATTTTCACATTTGTTGATTGCCTGTAATGTTTCGCGTGTGCGGCGGGATCGGAACGATCATGCCAAAAGCAAACAGCCTAAATCCTGAACCGTAAGTTCAGGAAAAGAGCACTGACCAACCCTACAGCCGACACGCCTGTTATGTGAATTTATAGTGAATATCCAATCATGATCGACAAAACAGAATTCTTGTGTTCTGAATCATCAATTGCAGTTAAACCTAATGTGAATCTACAATCAAGATTAAATTTATTGCTCAATTTCAACATCAAACCTGGGACAATACTAAACTCAAATGATTTCATGTCTTCACGATCTCCACTGTATGTAACGTCATTATTTTTTACATAGTAAGTTGAAAGTAAATGAAAGCTGAAGCAAGGTCCAAAATAAAAAATTGGACGAAAACTGTTTGAATATTCATACACATACTTTGCTAAGATAGGTATATCAATATAATTAAATGTTTCACGTCCTTTGATAGTCCAATTTTGATTTTCAACTCTGAATCCTTTCATTGAAAATGAAATTTCTGGCTGAATTGAAATGTTTCTTTGTATTGAATAATCAAAATAGAATCCACCAATTAAACCAAACTTTGTTTTTGTATCATCAACATCTTTACCATATATATTAGCTAAATTTACTCCACATTTGATACCATATTCAGTAATCCGATTATACATGTTATCGGTACTATTATTTGAAGTCTGAGCATAAGAAACACTAACTATTAACAATAACCAAAGTAATACTAAATGTTTTTTCAAAATATCCTCCAATTTTATTTACTAATTTCACATAATGTTTCGCGTGTGCGGCGGGATCGGAACGATCACGCCAAAAACAAACCGACCAGCCGTTTGAATCGTAAGATTCAAACAAAGAGCACTGACCAGCACTACTGCCGACACGCTTGTTAGCTACATTCATTCTACCACCAATCAATATTTAAACCAATTATTTTAGCAGATATTAAAAACAGTATTATTAATCCTGTAAATGAAGCTACTATTTTCTGAAACAAATCTGATTTATTTGTTCTTTCAATAATTTTTTTTATGAATTTTAGAATCGATTTTAGTACAAACCACATTATGCAATAAGTTATTGGGAGGAGAAGAAAGACCAAAAGAAGATAGATTAAATTTCTTTGAATCAGTCCAACACTTAAACTAACAAATGCATCTGCCATATCAAGTCTCATTGGAATTATTGAGACAATAAACAAAATTGTGAGAAGAACAATAGATTTGAGGGAATTAAAATCTACATCAGGAATTATTATAAACTTTATCCATTTTATAATTTTTAGAAGTTGAAAGCAGTATAAAAGAATTATTAAAGATAT
>CAZOCS010000102.1:0-8905 GCA_964578365.1 uncultured Candidatus Cloacimonadota bacterium | reverse complement strand
GCCAATACAAGACCGAAGATCGTTCCCAACAATCCTAATAGTGTTGAGATCTGAGCAATAATGTCAAACCAGAAAAGTCCGCCCTCTACGTTGGGAATTGCCTGCAGGCCAGCTTCATCAAATGAGTTTTGCAGATGCTGCTTTAACTGAACTCCTTTTTTGCCGGATTTAATGCCATCATTATAACCCAGAAGACCATTCCAGAAGATGAATCCAAGTGTGGTTTTTTTGAATTGAGCACAAATACGGATCGCCTCTTCTATCTGATTATTTTTGATATAACCTTTTAGCTTGAGATAAAATTGTTGAGTGTTCAATTTCTCTTTGATCGATAGCTGCCAATATTTGATGATCGCCAGTATCAACATAATAACCAGCAAAAATGAAATGATGTACATGAAAGGACCACCATTAATAAACATATCTACAACATTCACAGCAGCTGAAAGACTACTAACACTAAAAAGTAAAACAACAAGCAAGAAAACTTTTAAAATATTGTTCTTCATCCCCTACCTCCCTAATATAACAACTTATTTGATTTTTTTAAATTTATCAATAACATTCAATTTCATATCGGTCTCAAGATCCGTTCCTTTACGCGGCATAATAGAAGAGTTATCCGGTTTCCTGATCTCGATCTTGGTCTCTTCATCCAATTCACTTTTTACTGTTCTAACATTAAGCTTCTTTGATCTATCGGGCGTTTGACCAAATAGTGAAACTGAGAGTATTAGAATAATTAATAGTAAGATAATTATTTTTTTCATCTTTTCCCTCTACTTAATAAGACTGATACCTATCTTCAAACAAATAAAATATCATTTCTTTTACTCTGTCAACCTCTTTTTCGCACGGTAATTCATTTCAAAGATCAATCCTTTGTATTCTTTACCACCAACTACTTCTATTTCGATGATATTATTTCCAGGGATCAAATTATCAACATTGCTCTCAAATGGCTGGACCTTCTTAAGACGATCATCGATTACAATACCTCTATTCTCAACCAGCAATTCACCGTTTATCCAGATAGTCATAATATTTTGACCAATACATTTCAGGGTTGCATCGGTAACTTCTCCAGATATTTCGATCTCCTTTTTAAAATTCACAGTTTCAACATTATGTGAATCTATCACAGGATACCAAATACCTACAGCTTCACTATCTTCCATTCCATACATTTGTGCTTTAAAGAATTTGAAGTTAGATGCATTCGCTGCAACCCAACCCTCTTCATATGTTTCTTCCTGTGCCGGATCATTTACAGCTTCTGTAACATCAAGTGTGTCCGCAACACTGGTTTGCATTGTATCCGGAGGAGTAACTGATAATATCTCCACACCATTTTTCTTGCTCATCCAGGTAAAGTCAGAAACAAGATTGAGCTGAACAGTGGTTTTGTGATATTCAAACCTCTCTTTATCGAACTGCATAGAGAGTGCTGCGGCAAATACTGCAGCTTTCTCTTGGTTAGTTCCTGATGGAATTTTAAAGATAATAGTGTTGTTTCCACTAGTTAGATGCTTTGATGTAGACAAATTATATTGAGGCAATAGATCATCGGCCACCTGGGTGAGTTCTTTTTTCATCTCGGCTTCTTTTTCTACCAGAGAGTTATTTATGTATACTTCAATAGGCTGATTAAATACATATTGGATATTGAGCAGTTCCGGTTTGATCTCTGCTTCAAGATCCTTCTTGATATAAGTAGCAAATGTATCGCTGACAACTATTATATAAGCAGAATCAAAAACAACCTCTTCCGGGGTAATATTTACGTTTTTCCAAATACCATAATTATATTGTACCGAAGCAAGATCTGAGATCGCTTTTCTATTGGTCTTCCATCCATAATTAGTATAGTCATATTCGTAGATCTTAGGCTTTTCAATTCCCAGATCGACCAGTCGGGTATATGTTTTCTCAATCCATTCATCAGAGTAGTCTTTACCTGTAGAGAAAGTTGTGAGAATAGTTTTATATAGTTGCACAGCCTTTTTTAGGAAGTTCAATCTGATCTGATTTCCATTGCTCAGGATAGTATTTTTATACTGCTCCTGCTGAACAGGATTGGCATTCATCTGCTCGCTATTCAATTGCTTTGAGATATCGAGATACTGTTGGATCTGGGTGATAACAACTTCTGCACTGTAATCGTAGGTTTGAGCTGCTACATACAGTGCTTCTGTGCGATCCTCTGTTTTTAAGTCGAATTGCTTGCCTTCCTGGATCAGTGCAATTATCTTCGCAGCCTCAGCATCGGCCATCTCCATCAGCTTAGGAATTCTTCTTTTACCTTCAACCAAGTGTTTTTTCCACTCGGTAAGTTCATTTACCCTGATCAAGTCATCCGGAGTCTTTGCTAAGATAGCATCCTGTACTTCACCGATTCCTTCATGGAATTTATCGCTGAATGTTGCATACTTTTCATAATAGGCAAAGTTATCATAAATAGCATCTGTAGGAAGTGAAAGACCTTCTGCCAGATAGTGTTTATCCAGCTCTTCGAATTCTCTGATCTTCTCATGCATCAATTCATACTGCTCTGCTACGAAGAATGTATCAACTTCTGCAACAACTTTTCTTAGTTTATCGGCTGCAACTTTTACCAGCAGGTCAATGTTTGGATTTTTCTTATACAGATAAGATGCCAGCTCTTCGAATTTTTTATCTTCACCACGATCATTATAGATCTTGGCAACATTAATCAGGAAGTCATTGGCTTTAGGATGTTTGGGGTAGAGTTCATCGAACTTAAGACTCAGATCGACTATTTTGTTCTCATTTTCCAGTTCTGCATAGATCTTATAGGCATTAAGGAATATACTTGCCCTGCTGTCTTCTCCGATGTCCAGTTCTCCGGCTTCGTCGTGAAGCTGAAGATACATCTGTGCTGCTCTCTCTTTATTGTTATATTGTTCCCCTTCATAAAATCCTATGATCTGGAGTCGAAGTTTATATGCCTCATTTGACTGTTTGTACTTATTGATAAACTGCTTACGAAGACTTTCGCTCTGGCTCCAGTCTTTTAAGGAATCTGTGATAGTCCAGGCACTGATATAGGCAGCCAGGACATCATTTTTATTTTCTTTTTTGGATGCAATATCGAGATAGAGATCGATCGCTGTTTGATTTTGTCCTGCTTTCTGATAGCTTTCGATAGCATTGATAATAAAACCGATACTCTTATCAGGATCACTTGTTTCAAGTTCTTTTGCCAGTCTCAAATATTCTTGGGCGGCAGTTGTAAAATCTGCAGAATCTGCAAATGTAGTAGCTTTAGCCTGCATTGTTGCCAGAATATTATTATTGAAGTCCTCCTTCTCATCTGCAGTTGCATATTTAGCAGCTTCACGATAGAATTTCTCAGCTTCATTATAATTATTTTTATTTCGACTTATCTCAGCCAGACGTGAATAGATGATCTTTTTGAGATCATTTTCAGCCTGGTATTGAAGTACCTGTTCAAAGTCAATAAAAGCTGCCTCGTAATCTCCATTTTTATAACGCAATTCTGCGCGCTGATAGATTATCCTGATCAGTTCTTTCTCAGACTGGTTACCCTCATCTTCATAAGTACTCAGGAAATCCTGATATTGGTTCATGGCAAATATAAACAAAGAATCAAGACCAGCACGATCAAGAACAAGACCTCTTGTTGTATCAACATAAGCGTGCTGTTCAACTGTAGAATCTAAAAGAGCATAGATCCTTTCATAATTATAGAACCTCGTCTCCTGATAGTTGTAGATCTTGGGGAAATCCGGATTCTTATCAATGAAATCGGTGATATTATCATTAGTTTCAAGATATAATCTTGGATCCTGTGAGTTCTCTGCCAGATCTTGACTGAAATCGACTATGCTTTTATTGATCTTGTTTTTATACTCTAGTGTATCAAATTCTTCAAATTGAGAATAATTATGAACTAACTCTTTATACTTAAGATAGTCCTTCTCATCTTTTGACTGAGCAAAAATATTGTAATATTTTGGTTCTAAAAATTCATAGGCAGCTCTGATGATCTTCAGCTGCTCGGAAATATCCTCTTGCCTGTTTGTTTGATACCAGACAGAATCGGCTCTAAATTCTGTTGTTAGCCGCTTATACTGATCGATAATCAGCTCTTCTGCCGGTATACCTCTTCTGGTCCGATTAGGATTATTGGTATAGATGGTTACAATGGAATCGACCATAGAGGGACATTCAATACTGCCCGGATATAAAGTAATGTAAGCATTATAAAGGTCAGCTGCTTGCATTGGCGCATTGTATCGATGCTTTAAGTTAATTGATTCTAATAGAATTTCTTTCCCGTAAGAGTCCGAGACAAAGGTATGGAAGATCTCTATTGCTTTAGTGGCAGCTTGAGAGTATTGAATAAAATCGGTTCCGTCATATTCGATCAGACTGAAAGCAATATTTTCAATCGCATCAGCTTCAAAGAATGTAGCTTCGATCTGTAAAGAATCTGTATTGATTATCTCTAAGATCGCAGTAAAATCGTCTATGGCGTTTGAAAAATCACCCATGGTGAAATATGTCCAGGCGCGTTGGAAGAGACCGTAATTTTGTAATCTATCTTCTTCCTGCAAAGCTACTTTATTAAAATATTCTACCGATTTTTGGAAATACTTTTGAGGAGTTCGTGCATCTAGAGCCAATTCAAAGTAAACTATCCCTAGCCTATAGAACCCTTCAGTGAAATATTTTGATTCTGGGAACGTTTCGGTCAGCTCCAGGTGTGAATTGATAACATACTCAAGACTCTCTTCGGAGATACGGAGTGAATCGGGCCAGTTCATGACCAGAGCAATATTATTTTGTCTGGCCAGATTACGCTTATCAATTTCAGATTTGAAACCATAGAAGCCTATATTATATAGTACGATATCTTTGTATAAGAAATTATCATCCGCTAACAAAACCTTCTGATAGAAATCGGTCGTGATCCTGGGATCACCTACATTTATTTCAGTGCTCATCTCGGCCAGGTTAAAATATAGGGTAGCCAATCCTGGTGAATCAAGATTATCTGAGACAAACCTGAGAGTACGGTCATACACCTCTTTTTTATAATTTACCTTTTGCTGATATTTCTCTCTTAGTTCATCGTTAAGGTCCGAGGAGGTCACCTGTTCAGTTTGAGCAACGATCGCAGAAATAGTGAAGACAACAATTAACAATAATATGAAGAATCTATAATTACTATTCATTTCTTACTTTTTCCTGAAATTCTTTATACTCTTTATCCATTATCTGAGTCTGCTTAAATAGAATACTTAGTAAACTGAATTGATATTGTTCATTAGCGGTAGTGATCTCTTCCATTAAACCGGATAACGTATCATCGTAAATAAACTGAAGATGTCCGAATTCAGCGGTTAGAATTTCTTTTTCATTGCTCAACCTCTGAGCTATCATTTTATTGAAATTCTTGATCACATCTTTCTTCAGTGCCAGAAGTTCCCTTTTATTTCTATCGATAGCCAATGCTTCATCTTCTATAAGAGCCTGAAAATCATCAGATGGTTTTCCCTTGAACATATATTGTGCAATCACCTCGATCGATTCAAGATTTTCATCTATGTTCTGCATAGAATTTCTAATTGAGGGCAGCATATCTTCATGGTCATTCTGGATAGCTATCTGTTCAATTTCTTTCCAAGTATTTAATAAGTTTTGCTGATGGATCTTTTCATAAGCCAAAGCTTTGGCAAAATTGAAGTCATCATGAGAAAATCTTGGTCTGTGTCCAAGATAACTTAACACCTGCAGGGATACGATCGAAGAATCTGTAGCGGCGATCTCGCGATCTAGAATATCCGGGATCCTTTTGTTCGGCAACGATTGCGCTAAGAGGATAATTGCATCCATATCGGCAATTGTGCTGCTGTATGACATATACTCTTCTTCCAGGATCTGCAAGGTGGTAAGAGATTTATTATCAAGCCCCGTATATAGGGTTTCTAAAGTACTATTGGTTTGAGCCAGAGCATTTTCAATACTATCAGACTGAAGCTTAAGATCATTCCATTCTTCATCAGTTATTTCTCTTTGTGTAAGCTGTCTTCTTATGTTGCTGTATCTTTCCAAAAGGCTGTATTTGGTGTTCATTGTTTCCATGAGTATGTTATTTCGAGTGATCATTTCAGAAAGGGTGTTCTCGGCCTGATCATAATTTCCACGACCCTGCTCTGAGACAGCCACAAAGAATTTCGCCGAGGCAAAATACTGACTCTTAATGGGTTTATCGATAATAATGTTGAAATAATCAATAGCTTTTAGATATTTTTTGTTATTATAGTTCTGCATTGCTATCTCATAGATCAATTCATCAGAGATAACGTCGCTCATATCGTCATAGTAGGCGTCGTAATAGGCCAAAGACATATCTATATCGTCATTAACCAAGTGCAGTCTGGCTAGTGAGATCAAAATATATTCATAATAGTCGGTTCTCTTACTGTATTTGCTCTCTAACTCAGAAAATTTTTCAATAGAGGTAGCCAGGTCTTCGGTAAAATATGAGATAAGAGCCAGCATCGATTTTGACCTGAAAGCAAACTTTTTATCTTTTTTTAGAATATTAAAATAAGTTTCTGCATCGGTATACTGCCCAGTGTTGTAATAGGCCTGGGCCAACCAGAAATTTTGCTGCAAAGATTTTTCTGCACTATACTGATCAAAGATATCTATCAATTCCTGATCAGATCCGGTAACAAAATAGATCTCCTCTAAAAGTAGAATAGCTGGATTCATAATTGTAGAACGGGGGTGGTTCTCAACTATTTCCTCCAATAATTCCAGAGCCTTTGTATAGTCGACCTTAATGAATGCCAGTTTAGCACGATAGTAGAGCAGCTGATCTTGTAGTTCAACCACATCTCCGTAGATAATTTTCTGCTCGCCAATTTTTAAGGCAACAGCTTCGATCAATCCTTCTTCGAACATACGATCAATAATTTTTGCGGTTTTAGAGAAAACCTTTTGAAGGTTAGAAATTTTTCCCTTCTCATAAAGCTCTCTTACTGCAGCTCTCTGCTGGAGAAGATTGAAGTAATAGGATATCTCCTCTTCCAGGATAGCCAATGCTTTTTTCTCTTCTTTTAATTGTTCAATAAGAGGTTTCTCATCTTCTGCCGGTTTTAAAATGGAGGTTATATCACCCTGTGCAACGAGGGCTGAGCCTAGAACCAGCAGTATAAATGCAATAATTATTTTATTCATATCTATAAAAAATCTATTCTTGTAATAGTTTTCTGATCTCTTCCAACTCTTTTTCTGCCTGCTTTCTTCTCTGTCTGATTTGTTCTAACTCTTCATGCAGCGGGTTAGAGTCTTCATTGTAGGTCTCTTCTTCTGTTGGTGTAACTTTCTGAATCGCTTTCTGTTTGGCACCTACAGTTCTTTTTCTTTTCTCAGCAGCTTTCAATTCGGAAAATTTATCAAGTGTATACTTCAAATTAAGAGCATATTTTTTACTACCCATATCATCTTTGATACCAAGAAAGTCTTCAAGTTCGTACATACCGGCCCTGAGAGTGAAGTTCTTATAAAATCCGTTCAGCCCGATATTAATATTCTGACTATCCCATTCGAGGTCAAAACCCCAAAAGCGGGAGGGCTTGACATCCACACCCCAGAATATGCCGGCAAAATTCTTTACCGTCTCTCCCTTACCCTGAAACCTTCTCGTTCCCATCCCAAAATGGAAGGAAGTTTCGAGATAATCCATAATAGGCATACCAGTAATGATAACCAGAGATTTGCTGATCACCAGATAGGGTGAATTACTGATATAGTCTTGAGGATCAGTAAAATCGTAATCTAGTGAAGCTAAGTCTTCCTTTTCATAGTTTGCAACACTTGAGAAAAGGTTTGTCATACCAAATGAGATCGCCGGCAAAGACTCTGTTTCATTTATAACACGAAACTTCAAATTACCAAAAATACCTGCTGTGCTGGTATAGACTATCCCCAGCTCACCACGGTCGAACAGACCGAGCCGCACTGAAGCGCCAAAATCGTACTCATCATAGCGCGGCGAATCTTCATTTACCATGTTAACTACTCCATCTCCAACAAAATAGTTTATATAGGAAATATCCACCATTTTGTGTGGTAATACATATGCATCCGGTATGTTAATATTACCCATTACGGAGTAGGGCATGGAAAACAGCGCTATATTGAGCAAGCAAAAGATACTTACTAACAATAAAACCCTTTTTTTCATAATAACCCCCGAGTCTTGAAATCGACTCTCTTTTTAACTTATTGACAACTTATTAGTCAAGATTTTTCTTTAAATCATGATTAGCAATAATATAAAGCAAATAGGCCTAACAGGAGAAAGGAAAGCAAAGGAATTTTTGATCTCCAATAACTATGAAATCCTAAAAACAAATTTTCATTCTCCTTATGGCGAGATCGATATCATAGCACAAGACGATGAAACATTAGTATTTATCGAAGTCAAAACACGATCCGGTGATCTGGATACTGCTTTGAGAAGCATTTCGATCTCTAAAAGAAGAAAACTCTCCAAAACCGCTTCCTATTTTCTTTCGAAGAATGACACATTTTATGATATGTTCACTCGTTTTGATGTGATTGTCATCCTGAACGACAAAGCCCATACATCTCTAAAGCACATCAAAGAAGCTTTTGTTCCCACTTTCTAACTTAAATAAATATCAATTATTATTAGTCACAAATAATCAGTACTGTCTTTTTTTTTCTTTGTACTTATCTTTATTGAACCAATATACAATGCGAAAAGTGTATTATAATATGTTTGTGTCAAACATTTTCTAAAAAACCTATTTTAACATATTAATCTAATTAATACTAATTTTCCCCATTTTGAAAATAAATGCATAATGCGTACCAAACA
>CAZOCS010000101.1:0-9067 GCA_964578365.1 uncultured Candidatus Cloacimonadota bacterium | reverse complement strand
AGACAATAATAGACACAAGATAATATTGTTGATTTACCACTTGTATTCTTTCCTGTGATAATATTTAATCCTTTTTCTAATGGGATTTCAAAACCGAAAGTATTTATTTTCCCAAATTCGTTTTTTGCTTCGATTCTTGTAAGTACTTTATTAATATGAAACATTATGAAATTCTCCTAATTCATTTTTTAGTTTTGTAGATGCAATTTTACCAATTTCTAACAAACGTTTTTGAATGTTAAGAAGTAAATGTTTCTTATGTATAAACTCCAATAAATCGGAACCTTTAGATTTAAGATACACATTTATGCCCTTTGATTTCAACTTAATTCCAATATAATCGTTGATTTCGGCTTGAATTATGATATTATTAAAGCTCTCATCAATATCCCATACAGGTATTATATCAAATTTAGTAGTGCTAGAATTGAATAGCTGTTCGAAATTAATTTTATTTTTTATACCCCAATATGTAATAAATGTTTTGTCCAATGGAATATCTTGTGTTTTTGGAGTTTGAAAGTGTTCAATTATCATGCAAAGATTAGAAAGTAGAAAAATACTATTCTTCCCTAAATCTAAAAATTTCTTATTTCCAGTTATAAATCTATACATTTATTTATTCCTCATATCTTATATCGAGATCACACAAAGCCAGTAAATAAGAAAATCCATAAGACGTCAAAATAGTCTTGTTAGCTGTTGAAAGATGTATATTAACAAATTCGTTTTCAACCATTTTATTATATTCATCTAGATGTTTATTATACATTTTTGTTACATCTTCTGGTGAGTATGCAGTTTGACTAGTTTGACTAATTTTTCTTTTATATGTTTCAAGAAGTTTAGAGTGTTTTTTAAATATTGACTTAAAACTAGATTCAAATGATCTAATTAAAGATTCACCCATTAAATAGCATTCAATATGGTTATCTACTTTCTTATTTTTATCAGATTCATTTTTACATATTAAATCCATTTTCCTATCAAGATTACAAATCTCAACAATATTGTTTGATTTAAATTCTTCAATTGCTTTTTTAGATGTAGATGTTTTAAATTTATCTAGTTCATCGAAAACACCTTCTATTGGTATAATCGACTCCTCTTCAACGTCGATCAAATCAAAGACTGGATTTATATTTAAACAATTAAATGTGCAAAATTCACCATGAGAATTACAAAAACCAAGGACAATACCTGTAAGAAAGTGAGTATTACTAAGGGTCGTTATAACTCCACTACCAGATATTCCATTAAAATTATTTTCACTACCCTCAATTAATTGTAGAAATTGTTCAGTTGTTCCTTGCAACTCAAACTTATTGTTAACTTTATCATTCAAAGTACAATTTAAAAAATTGTGTGATTCCCCTTTTTTTATTATTGGGTATCCTTTGAAAGAATAACTTGCATCTTTTTGATTTAGTGAATTACATATTTTAATCTCAGAATTATATTTACAATCCACATCTATTTTTAGCATAATGATATCGATATCTTTCTTAGCAAACTCAGGTTTTGATATAATTTCAATACAAGAAAATTCACCTTTTACAGCATGTATTACATTTATGGATTCACAAGTTACTTCTCTATCATATTTTTCACCATGAATAACATGAGCAGCAGTTATTACAAATACTTCTTCTCTATTTGTAAAAAAAGTACCACTACCAACTAAAATATCATTTATATGAATTTTAACTGATATTTCATCTAACAGATCTATTAAGTCCATTAAATTAAAAACTCCTCATTAATATATTTACATTCGAAGTTATATTTTTCTTCTTCTTCATTAGTTGCTATAATTCCGTTTAGCCGTTCAATTTCTTCTTTACGGTAATTAAACCAAAATGTCATTTTTTTTGATTGATCTCTACCAGGTTTACACACAATTTTTGCAATTGTTTCTCTATCGGGATGTTTAGAATTTCCTAAACCTCCATTTGTACTTATAATAAAATTGTTGCATTCTATAATATCTATTAATTCTTTCGAAATATTATGTTTACTTCCATGGTGAGATAATTTAACATAATCGATGTATAGTTTATTTGATTGATTATAGTCCAATTCAAGTAAATTCTTTAAAACAATTCTTGGATTCGAATCGGCTAAAAGTAAAATTGAATTTTCTTTGTCATGTAGCAAGATAACGATAGAACAATCATTAAAGATGTTAGTTCTAATAACATCTTTTTCTAACGCAAGAATCTCTAGATCAAGTGGATTTGTTGAAATCCCAGCAGATTTTTTTACTTTGATTTCTGATTGTTCCATTTCTTTGTTAAATTCTATATGTAATCTTTCTAGATCACATAGGTTAGGAGATAAGATTTTGACATTAAGATCATCAAAGTTTGATTTATTAATCACTTTTTTATAATTTTCAAAATATAATGATTTGCATTGTTTATATTGTTTTTTTTCTTTTAATAAATCAATTACACTGTTTGCCTGTGTTATACTTTTTTTTGGATTTGATTCAGAGATTTCGATTAAATCGGGTGTATTAATAAAGTAATTTAAGATTTTGGTTTCAAATTCATCATAGTGAGTTAGTAATTTTAAAAAACCTGCGATGTGGTCATCATCAATATGGGTTAATAAGAAACAGTCTAATTGATTAATATCACCTAACTCCCTTTTTAATTTTATATAAGTACTACTAACACCACTATCAATTATGAAATATCTATCGTTCCCTTTTTTATCATACCACTTAAGGAGAATGCAATCACCATGTTTTGCTTTTAGAACCTTTATTTTCATTTCATCTCATTAAATTATATACGATAACTTTTCACAGTAAGTTACTATCAAAAAATTAAACATTGAATATTCTCCAATTTAAATCATACTTTTCTGAAAAAACAAACTATCTATTGAATAGAGAATGTTATGCACTCTATTGGGCAACGTGAACACTTATTTAATTGAATATAAATGAATTATAATATCCTTTCACTAAAATCTTTTTTAGTTCTTTACTAAGAGATAACATTGGGAATTTAAACAAAAGGACATTTACCTCCTTCTTTAATATTAGGATCAAAAGTTTCACCAAATGGACAATAATAATACATCTTCCTGTTATATTCTTTTTTTTTAGTTCTTTTATTTCGAAACCATACACAATTAATGGTTTTCGTTTTACCCATTACTTTCTTAACAATTATGGGATGCGTTTCTACTTTGAGAATAGTTGGAGTTCTATAGTCACATTCATACTTGTCCTTTGAATAAATCCAATTTTTTAAAGGGATAGCTAAAATCCCTAAAATAAAACCAAATATATATTTAATTGCTTCAATAAAAATTGTTGGTTCAGATGCTGTCTCACCTACCACCTATTCCACCCTTCTTACAACCAGATAAAGTGATCCGATTAATAATACATCCGAATGCTTTGGATCTACAATTATTGGTGGATAGCCTTTATTATCTGAAATAAGGACTAACAGCTTGTGTTTATCACCATTAATAATACGCTTTAATGTGATCTCCCCATCTACCCGGACAGCACAGACAGTGTTTTCTTTATCCTTCCAGTTACAGTCTTTTTTAATGATCACGAGATCCTGATGTTCAATATAAGGCTCCATGCTCTGACCATTAACCCGGAAACAAAAATAATCATTAACATTATGTATAAGTGTTCTACCTATAGTTAAAGTCTCAAGCCTCTCCCCTGTTACCTCAAGAGGTTCTCCTGCAGCAATATCTGCTTCTATATGAAGGAACTGGCAAGTGTCTTCACAAACCTGTTGTGATTCTTTCAGGAACATATCACCTTTACCTGTAAGGAGCCAGATCAAATCAACATCAAATAATTCGTACATTTTTGATAGATATTTTAAAGAGGGATTGCTTTTACGGCTTGAGCTGATCCAATCAGATAAGTGTCCAGGAGATATATTTAAGGAATCAGCGAATTTTTTTTTTGTGATTCCTAACTCCTTAATAATTAAGGATATTCTATCTCCTACAGCCATATTTTTACTCCGTATATTACGTAGATTACGAATTTTATATTGACAACTTCGTAATCTACGTATTTTCTCGTCCACGTATCTAACGTCACTAAATTGGATACGGCATAAGTGTTCGTCAATGAAAAAATTTTTGGAGGTTGTATGAACCTGAATGACTACACACAAAAAGAGATCGAAGCAGCACTTAAAATTAAGGGGCTGAATCATGTCTCTCTGGCAAAGAAACTAAATCGTTCAACATCTGCGATCAGTAAGGTCATCAAAGGTACTCTGGTTATTCAATCCGAAAGCCTGAATAATGATATTCTAGAAGCTCTGAGACCTGAAATTGAAATTATCCATAAAGCATTTAAAGGAACTTCAATGCTTAAAGATTCTATGATATCTACGGATCTCAAATTACAAATTGCCGGCAATCACGGTTAGGGAATTCATCATGAGATATATAGTATTGTATAAAGACGGTTCAATGACCTTCTATGATTTAAGACCATCTGCAGACAGCTTAAATTCTGACTATGATATTTATTATGTAAGCAGTCAGACAACTGTAGCTCAGATCATGGATTGGATTGCAAACAATTATGTCGATACCGGATATATCAAAAAAAACAATAAACAATAACAGGGAGGAAATATGACTTATTTAATTATAGCAGCAGTACTATTATTCATCATTGCAATTCGTCAAACAGTGAAAGCAAGAAATTGGAAGCAAAAGAACAAAGATATCTATCGTACAGCGCTCAAAGAACAACACTCACTTCAACACCGTATAGATCAATTAGAAGCAGGGAGAGTATAAATGGAAAATTCAGCTAGTTTTGTATCAGCATATAACACAGTAATGAAGCATGAAGGCGGATATGCCGATAATCCGGACGATACAGGCATAGAAACATATTGCGGGATCAGTCGCAGATTTCATCCGGATTGGTCAGGCTGGAAACACATTGATTCTGCAAAAGTAAGGCATGGCAGAATTAAGAATAACACAATATTTGAAATACTCTCTGATGATGTTATGGATTTCTACAGACTCAACTACTGGGAGAAGATCAAAGGAGATTTCATAACCGATACACGTCTGACTTTAGACATATTCGATACTGCTGTGAACTGCGGTACAGAGACAGCGGGTAAGTTCCTGCAGAGAGCTTTGAATATTCTCAATAACAGACAGCGGTTTTGGGAAGATCTCAAAGTGGACGGAATGATCGGATCACAAACAACTCGAATTTTAGACAGAGCTAATTTTATGGGTAAAGCTTCATTATTACATACAGCATTCACTATCATTCGGGGAGCTCATTATATAAAGATAATGGAACGTCATGAATCTCAGGAACAATTCGCTGCAGCCTGGTTAAACAGACTCTGGATCAAAACTTCTTAAGAGCTTTAACGGGTGCCCGGATCAAACCGGGTACACGTAAACGCTAGAAAGGAGTAAATATGTGTAATCAAAACGAAAACTCAGAAAAGAACGAAGGATTATTCAAAAGACTTAATATTAAATCGGTGATTGCCATTCCATATAAGCCTGGAGTTGTAACAAGGTACTTTAACAGACTAAACTCCAAAAACGAATCACAACGATCAGAAAAGGATATTCCGAGTGATTAGACCTTTTTTCAATTTAAATCGTTCACAATGCAGATTTGAGCTATTCGGAAAACTCACTACTTTGTGGGTTTTCCCAAGAGTTTAAAGGGAGTGAATATGTGGCTGAGTGTAGCAGAGTTAGCAAGAAAGCTCAATGTCTCAGAGCGGACGATCCAGAGACGGATTAAAAAAGGTATGTATCAGGTTCGAGAAGAAGCTGGTTTAGGAAGAGGTGGAATTCAATACAAAATTTTTTTATCGACTAACGACATACTAACGACAACTAACGACATATCGAAAAAACAAGAATCAGAAAATTCACCAGCGACTAACGACACACTAACGACAACTAACGACAGGGTGTCGTTAGTCAAAAACCCGACTAACGACACAAAAAAAGCACCTCAAGTTAAGGAACCGACTAACGACAGACTAACGACAGAAAACGAAGATCTATGTAATAAATGCAAAGCATCACATCCCAGCTGTGACGGATGCTGTAATATATGCGAAGATAAGTGTAATTCTGTTCAAGACTGCAAACTTAACCTGACCGGACAGGCACTCAAACCGGAACTTAACCACGAGGGGACGGACTCGTCACCCGTCCCCGCTCCTATAGAGACGCAAAATATTGCGTCTCTTCAACTGCAAAAACAGCAATCGGATATACTATTCCAACCAGATTATAATCCAAGTCCGGAACCTGAAGTCCCGGACTCCTATAAAAGGATAGGTCAATTAAGAGCTCAACTGTGCAAATATACCCTTGATCTTACGGTCACAGCTTCCATTAGTAAAACAGAAAGCTATAAGCGTACGGTTGAGCTCTACAATTTCGGTGATATTGTTATAGAACTGCATAACCATAAAGCTGATGAGTCTGTTTCATCACGCACATTACAACGCTGGGTCAGTAAGTATAAAAAGAGCGGATACGATTATCTTGATCTGATTCCCGGTTACTCGGTCGGTCCCGGAGCAATTACCATTACCGAAACGGAAGAGAAATATATGCTTAAACATTTTCTGAAACAGGGTAAAGTATATATTGGTACTATTATCAATACACTCAAGACAAAAGCAATGAAAGGTGATATAGTTTCCCCTTCATCACCTGCTACTCTGAGACGCTGGATGCAGAGATATGAAAAGAACAATAAACGCATGGTCGATCTTCTGCGTAACGGTGAGACCCATCTAAGAAATACCCTGATCAAATATATTGAGAGAGATCCTTCACTCTTATCGGTTGGTGATGTATTTATAGTTGATGGTAATGTACTCAACTTCCGTATAATAGATCCGATGTCCGGGAAAGCAAAACGCATGGTCTTTATTCCGGTCATGGACTGGGCAAGCAGAATGATAGTAGGTGCATCCATAGCAGCAACCGAAGATACCCAGAATATTACCAATGCTTACCGTAATGCCATAATAAATTTCGGTGGTGTTCCACGTGTTATGTATATGGATAACGGCAGTGCTTTCAAGTCCAGGTTCTTTGTCGGCATGAAGGAATCCGACTTCCCTGATCTGGAAGATCTGTTGGGCGGTATGTTCCAGAGACTCGGTATCGAAGAGGTATTTGCCAGAGCTTATAATGCCAGAGCCAAGATCATCGAACGCTGGTTCAAGACTTTCAATAATGAATTTGAAAGGTTCTTAGACAGTTATATCGGAGCCAGCATATCAGATAAGCCTGCTCATATGCAGCGTAACGAACCTTTTATGAAGAAGCTGGTTGATGATCGACCATTAACTTACAGCGAAGCTCAGGTTCTGATCAGTTACTATATAAACAACTTCTATCATAAAAAGGCTCATAAGGGATTGGATGGTAAAACACCGCAAGAGATCTACCTGGCAAATCCCTGTCCGAAAGAACGCAGGATCTCACCGACTGATCTTGATTATCTGATGCTGAAGCATGACCTGAAACTTGTTAACAGAAACGGTATAACTTTCTTAAAACAGAACTACTGGCATCAAAAGCTGGCTGATCATATTAAAGAGAAGATGTATTTCAGATACGATCCCAATAATATCAGCTTTATCAAGGTCTATAATGTTCATGGTAAATTCATCTGTACAGCTAGACCGAACCAGAAGGTACATCCGATGCTTACTCTCTCCGATAATAAAGATTTAACTGAAAAGCAGGTCAAAAAAGAGATAGCATATCAGAACCGTATTGTTCGAGAAACCAAAGAAAAAGCTCTAAAGACATTATCTAATATACAGGATATAGATGAAAAGTTCATTAACCTGGATGATACCGATACAACTCTTTTTAACAATGCAAAACAGGAGCTTCCGGCAAAAAGCAAAACAATGGAAGAGAGGATGATCGAACAGGATAATGATCCCAAACAGATCGAAGAGAAAAAAACAAAGAAAGTAAAGAACGTAACAAAGCTGGATACGGATATCAAAACATTAGGATTAGGATAGGAGGAGAAAATGAAAAATGTATGTTCCAAGACCAAAAATGTAGAGACAGCCCTGAAGTACATAGACCGGGTGAGAAAGCGTGATGTGATCCGTCAGAGAGGTTTAATGCTGATCTATGGTATCTGGGGAATCGGCAAGACCTGGTTCGGAGAAAAGTTCGCAGCTGAGAACGGGTTTATCTTTATGAGACTCTATAGTGCAATGCATCAAAAAGATTTCCTGATTGCTTTGATCGGAAAGGTATTTGAAAATCTGGGTAAAGCTCAGGAAGTTCCCTATTATAAGAATGCTTATCAGTTATTTGAGATACTCAAAGATGCAATTAACACAGGATATGATAAACCACCCGTGATCATTATCGATGAGATCGATTATGCCCTGAAGCGTACACGTATCCTGGATGCTATCAGGGATATATCAGATGATACTATCGGAACCTTTATCTGTATCGGTATGCAGAACTCTTACAGTGATATTAAAAAAGTCTCACCCTACTTCTTTAACCGCTGGGCATATACTTTGCAATTTCAGCCGAATGACAAACCGGATCTGGCTAAGACTATAAAGGATGTCTGTGAGATTGATATCAATGATGTCAATATCAATTTGATGGTACATAAATCTGAAGGTAATATGCGCAACCTGATCAAGATAATCAACCATGCCGAGATCATTCAGAACAATGATGAGCTCACAGCTTTATTAGGATCTGAAGCATGAGCAGGGATAGATCATCGATCTATCCAATAAAAAAGGGAATATAATATGAATCTGAGAACAGAGGGTAATACAGCTAATCAGCGTGATAAGGTGGAGCAGTATGTCTATAACTCCAGCGGTCCCTTTGATGCTTCAGCCTGCGGATCAGCAACAGGAGTCTGCATCAATACGGTGCGCAGATATTTGAAGATCTTTGAAGACTGGGGACTTATCAAAAAGATGCGGCACGGTAACCAAAGAGTCTATATCAGAAGTTATGTTGGTGAAATTAATTTTATATCCCATGG
>CAZOCS010000100.1:0-9273 GCA_964578365.1 uncultured Candidatus Cloacimonadota bacterium | reverse complement strand
TTCTATTTGAATAGTGCCGGAAAATTTCACCGGTATCTTCATTCTGATAGATATTAATAATATTATCTTCTGTTGGAACGAGATCTATGCTTTCGATTAAATCTTGAGCATTGACGTAATAGAAAACACAAAATAAATAAACAAATATTGCAGTTTTGCGTATCATAATAGTCCTCCTGAGTTCGATAAAGTTCAGCAAGTAGTATTTATTTCCAATTAATAAATTACAGACTAATAATTATTAATCGAACTTGATATTCATTTCAATATCTTTATCTGATTCTGGTTCTATTGTAGAGATCGTATCTCCAACTGCTATTCCTTCAATTATTTCAACCTGTTGAAAATTATTTATCCCTGTTTTTACGACTGTGCCAGAACCAATTGAATCTCTTACAACTTGATAAACTATATCATTCCCGTCATCATCAGAAAATATACATCGAATTGGAATTACAACAATATCTTTTCTCTCTTCTCCGATTATTGTTATATTTGCAGTCATACCCGGTTTTAATCTATCATCTACTTCTTTCAACTCAATTTCAACTGGAAATACTTTCACATTGTTATAACTTATGGCCATTGCAGCTATTTTTGTAATTTCTCCGTCAAAATTTTCATATGGATATGCATCAACTTGAATATTTACTTTCATTCCAACTTCGATCTTTGAAATATCTACTTCATTGATCTTTGTATCAACGATCATTCTGCTAAGATCCGCAAGTTTTAGGATCACAGTACCGGCAGAATATGACCCTGAGCTGGAGACTACCATTTCACCTTCTTCTACAGGTTTAAGAATTATTGTTCCGGATGCTGTTGAATATAATTTTGATAAATTATCATCCGATTCAATTTCCTTTACAAGTTCATATTGCTGTAATGCAGAATCATAATTTATTTGAGCAGTTGTATAAGCATCTTTGTAAGCATCGAGTTCTGTATCTGAGATATAATTTTCAGCAAAAAGGTCTTTTCGCTTGTTGAATTCATCTTTTGCATTTTCAAGTTCGATCTCTGCCAGTTTTAAATTACTATTTACTCTCAATATTGCTTCTGCCTGATTAAAATCGGGTTCTATTTCTGCAATGAGATCTCCCTTATTTATGTAATCTCCTTCTTCTACAAAGAATTTAACCAGTTCACCACTAACTTGTGATTTTTGTTCTATCTCTCTAATTGGTTGGATCTCACCTGTCTCTTCAAGTTTTATAACTATCGTCCCAAGTTCAACATTATGATGTTTTGTCTTATTACCAAATTTTGATCTATCTTTCTCACCTTTTGAAACGTTACAACTACTTATAAGAATAGCCAGTAAAACTAACATTGCTCTGCTTAATAATTTTCTCATCACATCTCCTGTATTTTTTATATTAATCTTAATTTTAGTCTTTATATTCTACTGCTTTTAAATTCAGTTTTAATGCATTATTATTACGAATAATTCCGATCTCAATCTTATCACCAACGGAGATATCAGAAACTACCAGCTCTGCATCACGAGTATCTTTTATTGTATTTCCATTGATATCGATAACAATGTCTCCTTCTTGTAACCCGGCTTTTTCTGCAGGACTCTTCCTTTGAATATAATTCACCAAAACTCCGTCAAGACTTTTAAGCTCGAAGTGAGATGCAATGAGTGGATTTATTTCCTGAACTTTGAATCCAAACCAGATCTGACGTATTTTCCCAAACTCAATTAATTCACGTGCAGATTTTTTTACAGCATTTACCGGGATTGCAAAACCTAAACCAATACTGCCACCCGATTCTGAGAATATGAAAGTATTTATTCCTATTATCTCACCGTAAATATTTACGAGTGGACCTCCACTGTTACCTTGATTTATAGCAGCATCAGTTTGAACCATATGCCGGTAGATCTTTCCATCTTTGTTTTCTGCAAAGTCTCTATTTATCGCTGAAATAACACCAACGGATACACTGGGTTTGCTGTCTTTGATCAAAAAACCATAAGGATTACCAAGTGCTATTGCCCATTCTCCAATTATCAGATCATCCGAATCTCCAAATTTTGCATATGGAAGATCATCACCCTTTATCTTGATCACAGCAATATCATGGCTTGTATCTATTCCAATTACCTTTGCATCAAATTGTCTTGTATCAGTGAGGATGACCTTTATTTCGGTTGCACCTTCTACTACGTGCGCATTTGTAAGAATGAATCCATCATTTGAAAATATAACACCAGAACCGATCCCCTGGATGCTGTAGGGAACTTCATCGTAGAAACCGAAAAAGAAACTATGCCTGCGTTTAACAATCTGGGTTTTGATAACGTTAACACTCACCACGGCAGGTTCCACTATCCCGGCAGCATTTGTTATTGCATTCCTTCTAGAAGAATATACTTCCTCTGTTTTCAAATCTTTATTTATAGTTCTATCAATTTCAATATCTTCCGAAACAACTTCAGGTCCCAAGCTTTCTATCACTTCCCTATCATTAAAAAATACAGGATAGAATATTAAAATAATTACAGTTAATAATAATATAAAAATTACATGGTTTCTATTCATAACAAGTCCTATTTTACACATAGATAGATCAGCATATTTCCCAATCCAATAAAGAAGTGAATTGCCAATACAAATAATAATACGTATTTATATACATATTTATTAAAATATTCCTTTATAATATCAACATCAAGTTTTTTATCGAGCAATTCAATGTATTTATCCACTTCGTATTTTTCCATTAAATACGGAATAAAAGTGCGTAAGAATTGCTTAACAACCTCAAATACAAGAGTTGCAATAAAATGTCTGAAATTGTTTTTTATAGATTTTGGGATGAAGCTGATATTATCCATAAAAGTGATCTTATCCCACGTTTGATGAAAAACTTTATGCTCCCACTTTGTTATTCGAGAAACATCTGAATCATCTTTTGTATCATTAATGTAATCATTTACCATCTTTTTTATCTTCTTGATAAGCCAGATCTTTTTGCGATAGACAAAAGCAGGTGTGAAAGGAATACGTTTCCCATTTATCATTTTCTCTTTGGAAGGAATAAACAAAAAAAACTTTATTGCAAATATGTAAAGGAATCCTACAAGCATATTCACAATGATAAAAATGAGAGGTTTTATGATAAACACTATATCCTACCCTGCTGATATAATTTAATGAAATATTCTATAGAACGATTATAAGTTTTCTCAGCATCATTTGGGAAATAACAAGCAGGGAGTTCATTCATTGAACGGTGATAGGTAATGCATTCACAGCAGATCCCTTTCTTGCTGCAAGAATATGTGCAATTACAATTATCCATGTTTTTGCTCTGATTATTACATTCCATTAGTTCACTCCAAATCAACTTTAATGTTTAATCAAAATTTACAACTATTTTTGTCAATAGTTAAGGTTCTCAGCAGAATAATTGAAACACCTTTATTTTAACAAAGTTACTTTTTTTACAGTTAATACTTTTTCTGTTTCAATATTTACGAGTTTGCACAAATATATACCTGAGGCATTATTATTTGAATACCATGAAATATTTCTTACTACGATAGGAATTGTTTTAATTCTCTGCCCTTTTATATTAAATATCTCAATTTGAAGATTTTCTAAATTTTCTGTTTTGATCTCGAAAGTAACAATTGGATTAAATGGATTTGGATAGGCATTAAATTCAATTCCATCAAAAGTTGGTATTTCCTCTTCATGTATGCTCACCGTTGTGGTCTCTTCTAAGTTGTCATTACCTGCATAAACATAAACGTATCCCGGATACCAATTCCCATAATCATCAGGTGCTCCAATGGCAGTATCATCGAATCCGTCATGATTGAAGTCACCCACAGCAACAGCCGTACTAAAATACGTACCAACAATCACTGGAGCTTCAATATCCAAATCAATAGAACCGTTGGCGTTTTCATCACCAATGAAAAAGTAGGCTTTGCCTTGATGATTGCTCCAGAGAGGACTACCTAAAACCAAGTCATGATAACCATCATTGTTTAAATCACCCCAACTAAAACACTTAGAGCCTCTCCCAAATGCATCAAGTATAACACTTGGTTCATTATTTTGTTCTCCTCCAAACCAAAGAGCAGTCCCACCTTCGAAATGACCCCAACAACCAATAAAGTCATCTGTTCCATCTCCATTAAAATCTCCTGCATCAGCTCCACCAGGGATGAAATTAGCTGTATTACTGTATAAAGTATCAATAATTACAGGATTGATTACTGTGTCACCATAAAAGATAATGTTGCAATATCCTGAGTATTCATTATCATAGAAACTAATAAGAAAATCATCATATTCATCGTTATTTATGTTACCAATTCCACGGATAGACATTCCTCCACTACCGACTGTGTTCCAATATTCCACTTGAGGAGTCTCACCTCCGTAAATTACATAGTATTGATTCACAACCGTATCTTCAGTTAAAATTACATATCCTGCATCATCATAGCCGTCACCATTTACATCACCGAGTGGATAAAATGAATAAAGAGTTCCTTCATCAAAATAGATCAAGTGCTCAAAATCCGGTACCGTATCACAATTTGGACCTCCATAATATATTTCTATAAATTGACGAATTCCTGAAACGGGATAATTTCCTAATCTAAGTGAACCCAAATCTTCATAACCATCTCCATTTATATCACCCAGATTTGCTAGATGACGTCCTAAAGATGTGCTAAATCCATATTGACTACCATCCATAGTTAAATCCGGGATGTTATCAAAGTTAGTTCCTCCCCAACAAAAATAGACTTTTCCCTCGGCTGTGGAATTTGGTTGTCCCTGTGGATTCCATCTATCAGAGCCAATAACAAGGTCATCGATACCGTCTCCGTTGAAGTCTAATGCTGCAAGCGAGTAGCCATATTCAGATTCGATATGTTCTCCCTGCTGCTCCCATATGAGTTCCATGGAGTTTTCGGCAAAAAGTAAGTTTAGAGCAAAAGATAATAAAACTAAGATTATTCTGTTTCTCATAATTTTTCCATTTATCAACTTCTATTTAAAACATTTTGCGTTAGTCTAAATTGAAAATATCAAATCCGTAATTAGTATTATTCACTCAGTAATAAAATACTTCTCAAGCCAATTTATTGTGTATTGTATGTCTTCTGGAATTGGTGCTTCTGCTTTTACTACTTCATTAGTGACCGGGTGTTCAAATTCCAGTCTGTAAGCATGTAGTGCTTGTCTTTTTAAATGATTCACCAGAAGATATTTTACTTTTTTCTGATAATGAAATGGTACAATACTGAGTGTTCGTTTTAAAGTTGAATAAGTGTTATCTCCCAAGATCGGGCAGTTTATATGAGAGAAATGAACACGGATCTGATGTGTTCTACCGGTTTCAAGTTCAACTTCCACCAGAGAGAAGAAATCGAAATATTTAATAATTTTATAATGAGTAACAGCTTCTCTGCCATCTGTAGTAACCGTCATCTTTGTTCTATCTTTCTTACTTCTACCAATTAGAGTTCCAATAGTATCTTCCGATCTTGAAGGAACTCCCACAGTTATCGCAATATAAGTTTTCTTAATTGTTCTGTCTTGAAACATTCGTGAGAGCAGAGAATGAACTTTATCGTTCTTTGCAACTATAAGAAGTCCACTTGTATCTTTATCGAGTCTGTGAACAATACCGGGTCTTAGCGGATCATGCTGAGCAGACAGTTTTTTGTTAAAATGGAACATCAATGCATTCACCAGTGTTCCATCCTGTACACCAGCTCCCGGGTGAACAATTAATCCAACTGGTTTATTTACAATTGCAATATCATCATCTTCCCAAATGATATCTATTGGAATATCCTGTGGTTTTATCTCCAGCTCTTTTTTGGGAGGAATTTTTATTGTGATAACATCTGAATGAGATAGTTTGTAATTTTTTTTTACAGGCTTGCCGTTAACCAATATTGCCTCTTCCCCTAAAAGCTTACCTACATAGGATCTAGAGTATAATTTTTCTATTTCCAAGCTTACAATATATTTATCGATCCTTTGTTTTTGCTCTTCAAGATATTCAATTTTCATCTAATATGTTTATATCTCTTCTTCTTTATTTTGCTTTCTTTTTTCAAGATTCGTGAGAGCTATTATCGCGCCTGTTGGTTGCCCGGCAACATCGCGGATCATAGCACTATTAAGAACGATATGTCTTTTCAATGAAGGTACAAAAAACTGCTGTGGTTCTTGCTTAGTATAGGAATTCAAGATATTCAATGTATATTTTTTTATGTTATTTTCAATTTCAGGTGGGAAGTTTGCTTCAATAATGTTAGATTTATCGCTTAAAGCCGGGAAGGTATCTGTTACTTTTTCGTTCATGTATACAAAATTCCCTTTAATATCAACGATCACAAAACCATCATCGGTAAGGTTCAAAATAGAAACAATTCGGTTATGATGCTCAATAATTTTTTCTTTTTTAAGTTTATCAAATGTAAGTATGGATTTCAGCATAGTTTTAAGAAGTGAGATCACAGTAAAAAATTCTTTATCAATTGTTGTTTCAAAATTATCCAGGTCAATATCGATAGTATAAACACCTTGCGTAATATCTTTGATGATATTATGAATCTCAGTAAATGCTTTGTGAAGAAAAACCGGCACATAAAAAATAATAGCAAGAGTTAAAAGAAATTGAATGAACAATCCAATAAATATCGTGTTCTGAACATCTAGTTTCATTTGATCGAAACTACTTGAATTACTGATCAAATGTAGAATTATACCAGCTTGAAGTAAAGCGACGATAAACATGAATATTATTAACGATCTGATCTTTCCCGTAAATGATAATCTCATAATTCTATCCTTTTTTACTTGTTTCTTCAATAAGGTCATCTATTTTAGTTTTTGGTCCGATAAGTACCATAACATCTTCTTCATTTACGATATCATTAGCTCCGGGCATATCATTTATTTCATTACGAATAACATTCTCACCTTCTTCAGTTACACTCTTAGATGTAAATTTTATGGCAATAATATTAACACCCTTTTCTGTTGGAATCGCAAGTTGCTGCAGAGATTTTCCAACCCATTCGTCAGGTACAAGCAGTTCTACTACACTGTGTCCGCTGGAAAGTTCTACATATTCCATTACACTACTGGATATGAGAGAATTAGCAAGCTGTCTTCCAATTTGTTCTTCAGGGAAAATAATATTGTGAATTCCCAGAAGTTCCAGAATTCTTGCATGAACCTTGCTGTCTACTTTTGCATATATATTGCTTACACCAAGTTTTTTTAAAAGAACAGTAGTTAACACGCTTACTTCAATGTTATTTCCAATTGCAAGAATTACTGCATCGACATCCTGTATGCGGTTCATCTTGAGTGCTTTTTCATCTGTACTATTAAGATGGATCGCCACACTAACACGCCCGGCAATTTCATCAATCAAAGCCTTATCATTATCGATGGCAATTACTTCCGCACCTCTTTCAAAGAGGGTGGTTGCAACATTCATCCCGAATTTACCAAGTCCTATAACTGCAAACTTTGCCATAATTACTCCTTAACAATTACACAGACACTAAGTCCAATGCCGATAAAAAAATGTTTGTGTATAATGAGATCTTAAATTATTCACTATTTAACCAATACTTATTTTTTCTTCTATATATGTAAAGTAAGATCTATCTTTTGTTTGTGAAATTGCAAACATTAAAGTTAGCGGACCTACTCTTCCAATATACATTAGCAGCACAATTATTATCTGTCCTGCTTCAGATAATTGTGATGTTATTCCCATAGAAAGTCCTACTGTTCCAAAAGCAGAAATTGCCTCAAAGATCGTTTTTTCCAAAGTAAAAGGCTCGAATAGAAGAAGCAAAAAGATCATGAATGCAAGAAAGGCAACCGATGCAGCCACAAGTGCCATTACTTTCTTAATTATATTTTCCGATACTTTTCTTTTGAAAATATTCACATCTTTATGACCGCGGAACATAGCCACAACAGCAATAAATACAACTACCAGTGCTGTGGTTTTAACCCCACCACCAGTAGAGCCAGGTGATGCCCCAATGAACATCAATATGCCAGAAACGAAGGAAGATCCTTTACTCAAATTTGCTGTGTCTATTGTATTGAATCCAGCTGTTCTGGTTGTAACAGATTGAAAATAAGATGAGAATAATCTATTCGGAAAATTAAAGCCTTTCATCTCATTATTATACTCTGCAATAAAGAATGCTATAGTTCCCAATAAAAGTAATATCAACGTTGCAGATAATACAATTTTTGAGTGTAGGGTCAATCTCTTGAAGCGGAACTTATTTTTTATGGTTCTTTGAAGATCCTTCATCACAGGAAATCCAATACCACCCAGAATTATCAGCGACGTTATAACAAAATTAATATTAAAATTATCTAAATAACGTATTAGACTATCTGGATATAAACAAAATCCCGCGTTACAAAAGGCAGAAATTGAATGAAAAATAGAATGATAAAGAGCTTGATTAACTGTATATGATTTAGAAATAAAGGTAAAATATAAGATCACAGCACCCATCAATTCTAACGTGATCGTAACAATAACAACATTCTTAACCAGATTTATCATATCAAATTTATTAGATTCTCCAACAACATCCTGCATAATAGATTCACGTTTTAAACTCATCTTTTGCCCTAATATTATTGCAAATGCACTTGAAATCGTCATTATTCCCAATCCACCGATCTGGATAAGTGCTAAAATAATTATCTGCCCAAAAATCGTGAAATGCATTCCTGTATCATAAACTATTAGTCCTGTAACGCAAGTTGCAGAAGTGGAAGTGAATAAAGCACCTAAAAGAGAAGTTTCTTCTCCGGAAGAAGTGGCAGCAGGGAGCATGAGAAGAAGAGAACCAATGAAAATTGCAAGAAAGAATGTAAGCATTACAAGCACTGGTGGATTATCTGAAAGTTTGTCTATAAATGTTCCCTTAGAATCTGATATCGTTCTTAAATTAAGCAAGGAAAATGATTGACGTCCAATAAGATAGAATTGAAAAACTCTTTCTGAGTCTTTAATGAGCAAACCTATAAGAATAAAGATTATATCTGGAAGAAGATTCAAAAGTCTTTGTACAGTAGCTCCGTTTTTTATCAATCTGTAACTAATATACAGAGTTAGGAATATAATTGATATCCTAGTATACAAACTTATTATTGAACTATCTATCTTTATTAATTTTAAAAATAGTAATTCTATATTTACTATTGCAAATAGAGTAAGAATTACAAT
>CAZOCS010000099.1:0-9312 GCA_964578365.1 uncultured Candidatus Cloacimonadota bacterium | reverse complement strand
AAATTTGGATTAAAATTTTTTAAAAAAAAGTATGAAAAGCTTTATACTTGACAAATATCTTGATTAATCTAATTAAGTTTACAGTTGATTTAATAAAATATCAAAAAAGGGAGAGGATATGAAAAATTTAGTTAAAATTTTTGTTGTCGTAATGGTTCTTTCTATCCTTCTTTCTGCATGTGCGCCACCACCTCCACCAGTAACAAAGGTTCAGTTGGACACAGCAGAAGAAGAAGCGATTCAGGAAGAGAAGAAAGCAGACACCTTGAATAACGAAATGAAAACTCTGGAAGCAGAATTAGCTGAGCAGGAAGCTGAGCTTAAGAGCTTACAAGAGTATCAAAAAGAACTGGAAGCAGGGAAATAGGAGTAAACTATGAAAAGAATTATACTTTTATCATTAATCGCAATGTTAGTATTACCCGTATTTGTCCAGGCTAGAGTTACTTATCTTTCGGAAGAAGAGTACAAAGATCTTAAGAAAAAAGAGAGATTAGTTTATTGGGAAAACCTCGAAACTGACCTTGCTGAATTGCAGCAAAGAAAAGCAGATGCAATTGCAGATCAAGAAAAATACTCTGCAACCATCGAAGAGCTCAATGCAAAGATGGTTCCTGTAAAAGAAGAATATGACAGAGTTCATGCTGATATCCTTGTATTTCTTGGTGTTACTGAAGAAGATTTTGCTTCAATAATGGAAAAGATCAAATACTTCAATGGGGAAATTACAAATTGGGACGGACTTACAGACAAGGAGCTCTGGAAAGCAAAAAAAGCTGTTCGTGCTCTTGTTGTTGAATATAATGAGTATAGAGACTCTAAATTTGGCAAAGTTCCGGATTTCAGAAGTGATTTCTCTGATCTTGACAACAAAATTGTGAATCTTGAGAATAATCTTGAAGCTGCAAAACCTAAGTATTATGAAGATGAATATACTATTGTAAAAGGTGATTGGCTTTCTAAGATCGCTCAGTACAGTTTCATTTATGGTGATATATCTAAATGGCCTGTTATTTATAGAGCAAATAGAGATCAGATCAAAGATCCTAATTTGATCTATCCGGATCAGGTTATTAAAATACCTCGTGGCCTTCCTTATGAATGGAAAGTATATAAGGGTGAATGTCTTTGGAAAATTGCTGGTTATCAAGAAGTATATGATGATGCTGCAAAATGGCCTCTTATTTTCAGAGCTAATGAAGATCAGATCAAAGATCCAGACCTTATTTATCCTAACCAGATCTTTGAAATTCCAAGAGATTAATCTAACCAAATATAAGAAGCCTCTCTTTTGATGGAGAGGCTTCTTTTTAATATAACAATTGAAACTACATAAGATCCATCTTATCCTGCTTGCCTCGATCATCATAGCACTATTGCATTTTGTCTTCAATCCATATCGGGTCGTATCACATATTTATGATCTTAAATTGGGTGAAATTGCCGAAAAAGATATTAATGCTCCTTTCGATTTTTATGTTTATAAATCAAAAGAGACTCTAGAAGCCGAACAAAATGCAGCTGCTGCAAAAGTACAACCAATTTATAAAGTCTCCGAAAATCTTAAATTTAATGCTCAAAAGAATCTGGATTTTGTTTTTCAGCATTTTATTTTGCAAGACGGTTCTGATATTCAAAAAATAAGCAGAAAGTTGCGACAGAACGGATATGAACTATCTACACAGAATATTAAATTATTAATGAATGATAACAGAAGAGTAAGACTTTATAATTTTTTAAGTGAGAATATTACAAAAATATTTACGATCGGAATATATTCAGACAGTTATCGTTATCAGGAAATCAAAATATCCAAAGCCAATAGAATAGTTAATTATGGACTTAATCGTTTATATTCATTAGAAGAAGCTAAGAATAAATTGGTTAGTTGGCATACAATTCTAGATGAGAGACCATTAATTCATGAACTTGCAGATATTATTCTAATTGAAAATATCATTATAGATCAAGACATGACAGAGCTCGAAAAAGAAAAAGCAAAAGAGATGGTTTCATTAACTTTAGGGAAAGTACAAAAGAACGAACGAATAATTGGTAAGAACCAAAAAACATCTTCCATTGAACTTCTTAAACTACAATCTCTTCTAAGGGCTCAGAAAGATCATCAACCCACCAGAAATAATGTGCATTTGATACTGTCTTCATTAGGAATATTCCTTCTTTCTCTGCTGATATTAATTTTATTTGATTATATTTTAGTTCTGTTCTTTCCAAGTAATTTCTCTACAATACCAAGAACGATCATAATTCTTAGCAGCATCTTAATATCAATTATTCTTACAATTGTTATTAATAATATTTTTGTAATACCTTCACTCATTATTCCATTCAGTTTGTCTGTACTACTTGTTGCACTGATATTCAACCCGCATATTGGAATTCTATTCAATTTTATAATTTTGATCTTTGTTACAATATTTCTAAATTGGAGTTTCACTAATCCAATGATCTTGAGCTTAACAACTTTCGGTGGAATTATTGCCCTTAAGCATATGAAGAAAAAACAAGAATTCTATCCGATCACATTATACTTATTAATATCGTTCCTGATAGTTAATACTGCGGTTTCTCTTATTAAATTTGAAAACATAACTATCTATTTCTGGCATCTTTTGTGGGGAATAATTTCTTGTATTACTTCTGTTGTTGGATTAATCCTTCTAACACCGTTTGTAGAGAGAAAATTGAATCTTGCCACAAAACAAATATTATTAGAACTGCTCGATTTCGATAATGAATTATTAAAAAAAATGGCAACAGTTGCCCCGGGAACATATCACCATTCACTTATTGTTGGTAATCTTGCGGAAAGTGCCGCAGAGGCTGTTGGTGCCAATCATTTACTAGCCAGGGTTGGAAGCTATTATCACGATATCGGTAAGCTGGAAAATCCTCAATTCTTTATAGAAAATAATCCTGATTCACCAGATCTTCACGATAAAATGATGGCTACTGAAAGTGCTCTTCTTATTCGTAGCCATATTAATAATGGTTTAGCTTTAGCAAGGAAATACAGCTTGCCTAAACCTGTTATTGAGATAATTCAACAGCATCATGGAAATGGATTGATCAAATATTTTTATAATAAAGCAATTGAAACAAATCTTGATTTTGAAGAAGAACAATTTTACTATGCCGGTCCAAGAGCATTAACAAAAGAATCAACTATAGTTATGATAGCCGATATAGTTGAATCTACTACAAAGTCATTAGATGATTTTTCCGAAAAAAGAATAAAAAAAGTATTAGATGATACTATTCACAATCTTATTAATGAAGGACAATTAGATGAATCACCCCTTACATTAAAAGAACTTGAGAAAATCAAAACATACATGCTGCCAATACTAATGGGTGTATATAGGAAGCGACTTGAATATCCAGAAAATTAAACCTGTTATCCTATCAAATAAAACAGAGGATAAAATTGAAACTGAAATTTTTGAAGAACTTTTTTTTATTGTTCTAAAGGGTGAATACAGACCTCCGGATAGTTTTGTAAACCTTGAGATCACAAATAATGGATCGATAAAAGAACTTAATATGAAATACTTGGGAAGAGATGAAATTACTGATGTACTCTCTTTTACTGCTGATATCCCCGGAATTAATCTAATTGGTGATATTATTATTGACACCAATGTAGCTAAAAGCCAAAAGGAAGACAGAACTTTTACAGAAGAGCTTCAGATATTATTTTTACATGGTCTTTTGCATTGTTTAGGTTATGATCATATGTCTGTAGCTGATAAAAAGATCATGGATGAAAAAGAAAAAGAATATATAGATTTATTAACAAAGGAGAAAAGTTAGACTCGTGAATATAAGTTTCTCGATCTTATCAATTGTAGGCTTCTTAATACTTTCTGCTTTCTTTTCGGGCTCTGAAACTGCCTTTTTCTCATTATCGAAAATCCAAATAAAAAAGTTGGAGAAGAACGACAACAAAAGTTCAAAACGCATATTAAGATTGCTAGAAAATCCAAAAGAACTGCTGATAATAATACTTCTGGGAAATACAATTGTAAATGTTGCTGCCGCCTCTACAGCTGCTCTTATCGCTATAAGGATCGGAGAAGAATATCTACCACTGTTTTCGCAATCTCTCCTCATGATCATAGAGATAATAATTATGACCATTCTACTATTAGTTTTTGGTGAAATTGCACCGAAACTACTGGCATTTTCGTCTCCGGAAAAGACAGCCAGGTCTTCCAGTTTTTTCTTAGTAATAATCAAATATTTATTATGGCCGATAATTAAGATCCTAGAAATGATCAGTTCGATCTTTTCTATAAGAAAAAGGAGAGCTGAGCAAACAGACATCACTTCAGAAGATTTTAAAAACCTTATACAATCTAAGGTTACACAACATTCTTTAGAAGAAAATGAAAAAAGAATTATTACCAGTATCTTCCGGTTCTCTTCTACTGATGCAAAAAGAATAATGACTCCAAGGGTTGATATTGCGGGAGTTGATACGTCTGAAGGCTTACAAAAAGTTAAAGATATGATAATTAGTTCAGGTCATTCTAAGATTCCGATCTATAAAACAAATATCGATAATATCATAGGAGTGATTTACGCTAAAGATATTATACTGAATCCCAAAAAACGATCAATTAGTTCACTTCTGCGTCCACCACTTTTTGTTACAGAAAACACTAAGATACAAAATCTTCTAAATAAATTCAAAAGACGTAAGATCCAGATAGCTATAATCGTTGATGAATATGGCGGTACTGAAGGATTGGTGACTCTGGAAGACATTTTAGAGGAATTAGTAGGTGAGATCCACGATGAGTATGATAATGAAAAACCAAACATTGTAAAACAGAATAATGGAACTTTTAACATAAATGGAATGTACTCAATATCTGAATTGAACGATAAATTTATTCTAGATATTGATGAGGAAAAATATGATAATCTTGCTGAATTTATCTACGATAACTTTAATAAAGTTCCTCTAGAAAATGAGAGTTTTATCTATAAAGATCTTGTTAAATTCACAGTTAGGCGAGTTAAAGCTCGACGAATCCAATATGTTACATTAGAAGTTATCAATAACAACGATGAGTAAGAGATTTATACCAATAGTCATAATATTACTTATTATCCCTGTTTTACTTCTAGCAGAAACATTTAACCTCTCAATTAAATATCTTGGAGTAAGCGTTGTTAGGGTTTCAATGATCGATGCAGATTCAACTCTTTTTGTTAAGGCAAAATCTACCTTTATCGCCAGCATAGCTTCTAATATGGATAATTCATATAAATCCGTTTATTCTGGTAATTATCTACCTTACACATACGAAAAACATATTGATCAAGGCGATTATTTTGAAGATAGAATAATTGAATATAACAGACAGACACTTACAGCAAAAAGGATAAGTAATATTTCCCCGGATCGTAATTGTGAATACCCGATTAATTCTGAAAGCAGGGATTTCTTCTCAGCACTTTTTTATCTTCGAGATGCAATTGATGAGCCCGTTGGTGAATTGTGGGTAGATGCTAATAAACTTATCTGGAAAGTAAAATATTCTGTTGTAGGAAAGGAGGAGATCTCTACAAAATTTGGAAAGAGATCTGCTATCAAAGTGAAAATGAATTTCCAGAATTATTTTAGTGGAGAAAAAGAGCGGTCTGATATGCTCACAAATAATCTGGTTAATGAAGAAAGATCTCTTCTTTTTTGGTTCTCTGATGATGAGCAAAGGCTTCCACTAAAAGCTAAGTTCATGATGAAACCTTTTGCCGTTGTGTGGAAGTTAAATTCCTATACAGAATAATATAGTTGATGAGAAAAAAACATTTTAAAATTGCATTCTATGTTTGGACTGTGATACTATTTACATTAACTTCAATACCTAAATTGCAATCGCCATTAAATGACTCGCTGAATATTGACAAATTAGCTCATTTTACTGTCTATTTGATATTTGCTTATTTATTCATGAAGATGTTCGAACGATCACAATACATTCAGAAGCTGAAACTATTATCAGTATTGGCTGTTATCATACCTGTCTTCGATGAATTACACCAAATACCAATTCCCGGTAGAACCTTTTCTTATTTTGATATTCTAGCTGATTTCCTGGGATTTCTTACCGTGATCATCTACTTCAAGATTAAGTTAAAATGATCTTGATCAATCTTTAATTCGCTTTAGTGAAACTACCAATTCATAATGAAACGGCGGCTTTAACCAGATCTGCTTCTTAAGATAATTCTGTGGATTATCCATAATTTCTTTTTCCGGTACTTCTTCTAGTTGGTTGTCTTTTGAAACTACCAAATAGATATTTTCACCTTTGTTAATTGTTTTTCCAGTTGGCATAAGCTCTCCTACTAATTTATATTTTGGATGTTTTTCAATAAATTCTAACAGTAATTCATTTGAAATCTTACTTCTGTATTCCTTGCAATATCTTCTATCCTCACAACTCGCAGCACATACAATAATATCTGTATGCCGCTTATTTTTGGGACAAATAACAAGGTTTATATCAGATCGAATTTGTTTTCTCAATTTCTTTTACACCAATTTATAATTTGTTAATACTTTTTTTAATATCTCTAAATTATCATCTTCCATAAAACAAAGAGGTAAACGTAATTCACGTTCTATCATCTTCATCAGATGTAACGATTCTTTCACAGGGATCGGATTTGTCTCGATGAACAATGCTTGATTGATCTCGATTAGTTTCTGGTGAATTTTTAGGGCACCGGTATAGTTTTGGTTGGAACATAACGCAACCAGATCATGCAGTTTATCAGGTAAAATGTTTGCAGTTACCGAAATCACTCCATCTCCCCCACATGACATTATTGGTAAGTTCAGGGCATCTTCACCGGACATTACAGAAAAATCTTTATTTGTATTTTTTACAATGCGGGAAAGTTGATCAAGATCTCCGCTTGCTTCTTTGATGCCAACAATATTATTGAACTCATTTGCTAACTTTATTGTAGTTTCTGCTTCGATATTAACACCAGTTCTTCCCGGAACATTGTAGATCACAATTGGTATAGTAGTACTTTCTGCAATAGCTTTGAAATACTCATACAAACCATTTTGTGTTGGTTTATTATAATATGGTGTTATTATCAATGCGTGATCTATGCCCCATTCTTGAGCTTTGATAGTAGCAGAGATAGTATGATGCAAATTATTTGTTCCGGTTCCCATCATCACCGGAATTCGCTTATCAATTTTTTTAATTCCAAAACGGACTAATCTCTCTTTTTCATCACCAGCTAAAGTTGGAGACTCTCCAGTTGTTCCGCAAAAAAGTATTCCATCTGTTTTATTCTCTATTTGAAAATCTATGAGCTTCTCAAGGGAATTGTAGTCTATCTCATTATTTTTGAATGGAGTAACTAATGCAACATACGAACCTCTTAGCATACAACCTCCTCATAACCAATGTTGAACAAAATAATTGTATAATAATAACACGTCAATAGACATTTGAAAATCCACCGAAAATCAAAAACCTATCTGCTGCCAAGCTTCATAAATAACAATTGCAACACTATTCGAAAGATTTATTGATCGAATATGCGAGCTCATTGGAATAGTGATATTCTGTTTCTGATATTTATTAAGAATATCCTTCGGTATTCCTCTGGACTCAGGTCCAAAAATAAAAACATCACCCTTTTTAAATTTCCTATCAGAATAATTTCTTTTAGTTTTTGTAGTGCAAAAATACATATCACTATTAGAGTATTCCATAAGAAAATCATCCAGAGAATCGTGTATTTTAAGAGAGAGTTTATCCCAATAATCAAGTCCGGCCCGTTTTACTAATTTATCTGTTAATAAAAACCGCATTGGTTTGATAATATGAAGCATAGAGTTCGTGCCAACACATAGTCGGCCAATATTACCTGTATTAGCCGGGATCTCAGGTTGATATAGAACAACATGAAAATTTATTTCAGAGTTGTTCATTTCAACATTATCCGCTTCCATTTTGCTATCCATTCATCATACTGCCATCTTGTTTGTCTTATAGAAAGTTTGTTTGTAAAATCTTTAGAGATTTGCGGCAGGATCTCATAATCTACGGGAAGCTTGATCTTCTTACTTGCCGGCACCATCCACATTTCTTCAGTTATCGTTTCTTGAAAGTCTTTAGAGAGCATGAAGTCAACAAACTTCTGTGCATGGTATTTCTGTTGTGATGATCTTAAAATTCCAACACCTACAATGAATTTAAATCCCCCTTCTTTGGGTATCGTTGATTTGTATTTATCTGTATTGTCGTGCTGTTTATGATAAACAGGAGTTGTCTCCATTCCACTTATCATCGGTGCTTCACCTGCTAAAAAAGCATTATAGGCATCATTCTGATTATCAAAAATACCAAAAACATTATCTTTAATACTGCGCCAAAAGTGACCGTATCCATTCCTGCCAAAAGCCGCTACTGACCAAAAAAGCATAGCTCTTCCAATACTGGAAGTTCTAGGATCCAATATTATTATTTGATCTTTAAATTTACCATCCTGCATCTCACCGAACGTAATTGGAGGATCTGATATAATGTAACTATTGTAGTTAAATGCAATGTTACTGTAACAAACAGGATTGATCTGATAATCTTCATCCAAAATGAGATCTTCATGGATGTTGTGTAAATTATTTGATTCATATTGGATAAAGAGACTGTCCTGCGCTGCTAAGAACATAAGCGTGTTATCGATTCCAAAAAGCAGGTCAACATCTGTACTATCTTTCTCTGAGATGGCTTTCTCTAGCATTGATAGCGCATTGGGAAATTTGGTTATATTAATTTCACACTCAATAATATCAGTAAAGATCGGGATAATATTTTCATAAAAGTCTTCATTTAGAAAAACATCTACTGCATAAATATTTAATGTTTGAATTTCTTGGGGGATTTCGTTATCATCGCTCTTACTACAAGATAAGATAACAGCTACAATAAGTAATATTATAATTTTTTTCATTTTATAGCTCCAAATAATAAAGCCGCTACAATAAAATCTGTGATCAGGATAAGAATTGATGAATAAACAACAGTTATGGTTGTAACTCTTCCCACACCCTCTGCTCCGCCTTTAGCTTTACTTCCCGCAAAACAGGCAACTACAGTTACTATTAAGCCAAAGAAGATCGCTTTTACTAATCCACCGATAAGATCTGAGGGAAGAAAGAAATCACGCATATTTGTAAAAAAGCTAAATGCATTAATAACAATTGCAACACTATTCGAAAGATTTATTGATCGAATATGCGAGCTCATT
>CAZOCS010000098.1:0-9376 GCA_964578365.1 uncultured Candidatus Cloacimonadota bacterium | reverse complement strand
GAGTAAAAATGCAAAAAAATGTAAAAAAATTATGGTTAATAATTATTGTTGTTGTAATTATATCTGGTTGTTCAAAATTAGCTGTATATAAGATTGGTGAAATGAATATGGCTTCAAATCGAAATATTGATAGCAAAACTGATTATGTTCTATTAAGAAGCTATATGGGAGCGAGTGAAAAAAGAAATAAAGAAAACAGAGAATACAAGTTTAGATTCAGCAATTGACCATACTGTAAGAAACACTCCTGGGGGGGAGTTCTTAAAAAATGTTAAATTCTATTTAGTTATCAAAGGTAGTAAGCGTTACTATGTAAGCGAAGGTGATGTCTGGGGTGTAAAAAGCCAAGAAAATTTCAGAGGTTTTAAGGTCGGTGATAAAGTACAATAGAAAACTTTATTTTCAAAAAAGACTGGAGAAATCACCGATTTAAACAACGCTCACGAATGTACTGTAAAAATTGACAATAGTGATAAATTTGAAATAATTGAGTATGAAAAATTACTAAAAATAAAATAGGATGTAACTTTTGGACAAAAATATTGAAATTGCTGCAAATCATGAAGCTGGACATGCAATAATGGCTTATATAGTCGGTTGGAACATCGAATCTATTAAACTTACTATCGAAAATGGAACTCTAATAAGCGGGAAAACTACATACGATTTTTGCGATGACATAGCAGAAAATCCAACAAATTTACATAGGCGTATTCTCTGCTTAATGGGTGGTCCCATCGCTGAAATACTTTTTAGAAAGGAAAATTCTATAGATCTGGATAAATTGGGACAGGATGGAGAACTCATAGATGATCTATTGATGAATGTTTTAGACAAGGACATTATTATTGAAGATCAGATTACTCTAACAGTTTCATTGTTAAATATTCCAAATACTAGATTAGCCACAGAAGAAATTGTTAATAACTTGATAGCAACAAATAATCTTACACAGGAAGATTTTATTGAAATAGCAAGTAAACATGAAATTAGACAAATGGAAATTAAGAATATAAATGATAGTGCATAACAAGCGTGTCGTCAACAGGGCTGGTTAGTGCTTTTTGTCTGATTCGGAATTTAGGTTGTTTGTTTACGACGGAATCATGCTGATCCCGCCGCACAAGCAAAATGTTAGATTTAATTGAATCTGATCACAATGATTATAATCAAGAATCTAATGGGTATAACAAGCGTATCGGCAAAGTATCATTGCGCACCCGGCGTTCAATTGTTTGGAATGGGGAAGATGCTTCAGTGAGGAAAGTAGGATCAGGATCGTACTTATATATACTAAGAATTAATGATAAAACTGAAATCATAAAGAACTGTATGGCTGCTACAGTGCTTATTATCAGCTTGATTAGAAGTTTACAAACGTAAGTGACAAGCCCCTAACACCTACATCACTCCCGTTTATTCCCGAAATCGTTCTACTTTATACCGTTTTTCCCGAAATAAATAACCCTCCACTCCTCACAATAACTTTCAATAATTTTTAAAATATCAACGATTTCTCGCACTTTTTACAAAATAAATGAAGAACCGCTGACACAAACCACCATTCTCCATAAATGAAGAACCCATGCCACTTTATCTGTTTTTTTGGTTTTTATGAAGAACCTTGTAATGATGTCGTAAGTCTTTTTAGTTGCCTTTATAATAAATAGTTAACTGCGTTTTCGTCCATGTGTTGTTTTATGCAAAACCTCCTGCACCCCCATAAGAGTATAAGTTTTCAGCGAGTTTGGCATTTTGTTGCAAGAGGTTTGGCATTTTTGGGTTGCAGCAGTTTGGCATTTTTCAATTTTCGACTTGTGTTTTGAGGGTGATTTCAATGTCAAGTTTCAAGAGGTTTGTCATTTTGTTTCAAGAGGTTTGTCATTTTTGAGTTGCAGCAGTTTGTCATTTTTCAATTTTCGACTTGATTTTGAAGGTGTTTTATGGGTGTTTTTAGAAGTAATTGTTGCAGCAGTTTGTCATTTTATGCCAAACCTATGCAACTTTTTAGTGTGTTTTTCTATCTGAAATGGACTTTTTCCAGTTATCCATTTTTTGCTTAAATCTTATGACATCATCCTTCTCAAATAAATAACCGTTATTAACCTTGTGAGTATTGATCTTACCAGCCTTTGCATAACGTAGAACCGACCTGTAGGATCTTCCCATGATCTTAATTGCCTCTTCCGGTTTGATAAATTCAACACCATCAGCTGAGTATAATAGTTCAGAATGTTTCTTTTTGAAGCTCAGAGGTGCTGTTTTGGGGCTCAAAAGTTCTCTTCTGAACCACTCTTTCAAGCGGAACATGGTTTGACTGCTCTCCTCATCATTAACATAATAGCAGATGTACTCTGCAAGTATACTTATAACACCATAATAGTTAAGAGCTTTGATCGGTTCTGCCTTATTGCTTTTAGATAGTTTAATACTGATCACCCAACTCTCAAATAATTCAATATTAAGTCTGATAATATCTAAGAGGATATGTTTATTGCAACCGACAGCATCTGCAATATCTTCAACCGGGATAACTCTTCCAATCTTAGAATCAATGATCCTGACATCAACTTGTTTGACTGTAAATGATTTAGTTTGCATGTTTATCTCCTTGATCTGCTTAATAGACTAACATCCTCAAACTCTGTTCAGTCATTACAGACATAATTATCAGAACCGGTATCAGATGAGATCTTAAATTAGTCTCGTCAGGTCTGTCCTCTTCGCTTATTTTCTTATCGTACCAGATATCAAGTATCCTGTGCTCGGAAAGAGCGAACTTGTCAGCAACAATAGGAACAGCATCCTTTATCTTGAGTCCGGCAGCCTGCAATGCTCTGATCTCCTTCTTGATCATAGTATTACGCTTCTTTCTTCTGAGGGTCACATTATCTCCTTATCTCTTTGTTTATCCACCAGTCAGGTATTGTATCGCTTCCTGTAAACATGACACGTCGATGTTCTTTCTTAATAGCTTTTTCTTCAAGGCACTTTTCGCAATAATACATGTCGATTCTCACATAATTATCAGTTGTTGAATTGACAGGTTGTATATAGCAGTTTGTACTCTGGTGAACGTATTTATGCTCACAGACTTTTTCATTCACGTTATTTACTTCTCGTAGAACAGATACTATTTCATTACCTGATGTAATATCGACAATTTCAAGAGGAACAAAACCAACACATTTTCCCTCAGTATTCAGTATTTCTACAAAACCCGGATATGACTTTTGTTTTTTCTCACTCATGACTGTCTCCTCAAATATTCTTAGCTTCAGAGAATAAGAGAGTCTTGATCTTCCGGTGAAAATTCTTATTAGTAATGAAGCTGGACATTCCGATTATCTTTGATTCATTATCTAAATATAATTCTCTAAAAAACTCACTCTCATCTGTCTCATCTGTTAATCTGATCACCGAGACAGCATATTTACAAGGTTCATCTTCATGATCAGCATCGATGTCATTTAAATCATTGGTAATATTTTCTTTTAGCAGCGGTCTTTTGTTCCAAGACTTGATCGCATCTTCCAGTGTTTCAAACAGACCTGTTCTTGCTCCACAGTTCTGACAGTGAACTACATGATAACTCTCTTCCGGAAGTATTACAACTCCATGTTCTTTGGCAGCTTCAGGCAGACCATTACAAAACGGACAGTTCTTTACATCCATTATATCTCCTTTCTTAACCTTCGGTTATTTCACAGAATGGTGTTGTGGTGATATTGAATACCGAGACAACAGGATTACCATATCCCTGATGCATTGGTAATGAGGAAGGTAGTTCTTTGAGCAGTTCGATCATTTCTCCTACTGTGTGCGGAGTTAATTCTTCATCATTAATATCTTCGTAAAACTTCTCCGGGATCTCTCCAAATTTTGTGATCATTTTAATCTCCTCTTATTTTTTTTCTTTTTCTTTTTCTTCTTTCTCCAGAAATAGATCAGTTGCTTGTAGATAGTTATTGCTTCTTCCTCAAAATATCTTTTGTTATCTCTCAGATATTTGCGTCTCTCTTTTTGTATGATCAGGAAATAACGCCTTAAGGCGCATATCTTCTTTCTTTGATAAGTACACTCTTGAGCCAGACAAAGAGGAACCATGCAGCCGTTTAGGCTTCTGAAAGGGTTTTTTACTCCTCTGGGTCGTGGAGGTGGCTGATATTCAGCTAAAGACTCTTCTGCTATCTGTGCTTGTCCCATTATTTTGTTTCCTTAATGTTATTTTCTGCAAAATTTAATCTAGGTTCGTTAAACTCTTCCGGATCATAATTGATCCAGATACACTCTTGTACTATCTTGCTTCTGATAGCATTGGCTTTCTTCGACAGTCTGATCATAGACCAGTCTTTGTATAAATTATTCAATAGTTCACATTCATATCCGGAGACCATTGCTTTGCCGGCAATTCCATGTAACAGATCCGCCAGTTCTTCATGATCATGATCGGTAAACTCAAAAGCATAATCATTATAAGATCCTCTGCACTCTTTGGGATAGGGAGGATCACAATAGAAGAAAGCATCTTCATAATCCAGAATAGGTATTAACTCTCTAAAATCTTTATTCTCGATCTGAATTTTCGTTATTTTATCAGCGACCAGGGTAAGCTGTTCTATCCCTCCTCTCCACTTGCTGATCGTTTCAGACAGATTAGAGCGTGAGTTCTTCTTAACCAGATGCCAGCCCTTATTTCTTCTCTGCTGTCCAAGTCCGAAAAATGATTGTCTGGCCCTGACATAAAACCTTCTGGCATTCTCCAGATCATTATCTGTAATCTGCCAGCAGTTATTATACTCTTCTCTGCCTACCGGAGTAAGCTTAAGCTGCTCGATCAGTTCGTCCGGTCTGCTTCTTAATACACGGAAGAAATTAGTAACATTTGAATTGATGTCATTTGCCGTATCGATACTGCTTTGAGGTTTGTTTAAAATAACCGACATCGATCCGCAGAACAGATCGACAAAATGCTTATGTTCAGGAAAGTGGGAATAGAGTTCATTCAACCAATAGAATTTTCCACCAAAGTAATTGAAAGCCAATAGTTTCTTGCTGTTGCCGCCCATTATGCTGTTTCCTCATAATTAAAATCAAATTGCTTTTGTTGTTTCAAACCAAAATATATCTCTTTCTTAATTCCTCTGATCCACCATTCAAATACATCTTCAGCATTATCAAAATCAGAATAGAGTCCCTTATCTATCAGTTTTTGAATACTCCAGAGATATGCTTTTTTGTAACCAGGGAACATCTTAAATTCTTTTACTATGTTGTTATATCCGCTCATGGGACAGCCAATGCAGCCTATTCTGTGAAAACCCTGATCATAGAGCTCGCAATATGGCAGCTGATGTTTCTTTATATACTCCCATATCTGTCGTGTAGACCATTTGAAGATAGGATTGAACATCAAATGGCTTTCAAAATATTCTATCTCGGTTCGGTTGTTTGCTCTGTTTGTACTCTCAGCTGCTCTGATCCCGGTTGCAACAACTTCCCACTTATTAGCATGATGCTTCAGATGATCACAACACCAGCGTTGCAGTCTTGTAGGTAATCCTCTTCTGACAATACCCTGGAACATTGTCTCTTTTGGATATAGCCAGACAGTATCAGGATAATACTCTCTGATGAACTTTTTTACTGCAGGAGGATCCACAGAAGTAAAATTGAATATTGAGATGAATTTGACTCCGGCTCTTCTCATCAGGTGATCAAGGACTACACTGTCCTTACCACCTGAATTACCAACGAAATATCCTTTTTTGGGTTCAAACGATTTAATTAGTTTTAAGGAACGCTCTTCTCTGGTCATCTCAAGCCTTCGATCTGGCTCTCATGGATGATAATGGTTTTCTTGACTTTCTTTCCATATTCAACCGACCAGAAGACACGGTTCCCCTCTTGATCCCTCAGAGAAGACCTGCCCTTCAACGTGCCTTCGGTCAGCTTTTTATTTCGGAGTGTATTATAAAACATTACATCGTCTCCGGGACTCATCTTTTAATCTCCGGAAGCTGATTATACTCTTTACCATCCAATAGTCTGGTACTTTCCCTTTTTACCCAGCTTCCCCATTGTTTAAAATAGAAGGGAGTCCCGGTAACAAAGCATTGATCCTTAAGATTTAATGCCCAGTCGGGATGCATCGGTCTGGCATCGTATCCTGTCTCACCACCGCAGATCACCCAGTCCAGGGTGGGGAAGATCTCAACATCTGCTCTGCACTCAACACACATGGCAATATCACCTCTTAAGAATAAACGATTGTTCTGAGTATGATGCCAGGCTTTCTCACATTTACAGCGATAAGCATGTCCACCCATATAGGGAACGAGATCAACTTTCTCCAGCATAGGCTCAACAGAAACAAATCTCTTAGCTGCAGGTGTATCTATTAATATAGGAATACGTTTATCAGCCTGCTCCTGATTCTCTGCAGTTACTCCCAACCAAATGTTATCTGCTGGTTTATAGAAAAATTCTTCAGCAGCACATTTACTGATTATCATTCTATAATATTCTATAAAAGCTTTCATTCGCTCCGGACGTTTAGTTAGAATAAGGAATATGTGATTATCGCAATTCTCCAGATTTTTCCAGACTTCAAAAGTAAAATCAAACGGTACATCTTCATGAAAGAGATCATTCCAGATAGAAAAAACGGTCGGTTGCTTAGTCTGAAGCGGGATATTAAGATTTTGTTTAAGACAATGAACCTTACCTGTCCAGTTGCCGTTATCATCTGTACAGTCCATTGGATATTGTTCTTTGATCTTCTCACTCTTTTGATGTTTACGCATATGACATTGAGTTTTTGCCCAGCAGTTCTCACAACCTGCAGAGACCGGAGTACAACCCTCAACAAGTCTCAAACCTTTATCCCAGTATAATCCTTCCCTTAATCGATTAAACATTATCTACCTCCATACTCCAATCCCCTTTTTAAGAGATTCAAGAATAGAGCCGGAGCCGACAGAGCAATGAGGGAGGAGTAGCCCAAATTTATGTGCCTTTGGCACAATCCCTGCCGACCCGGCATTTTGTGTTATTCTATCGGATTCATAAGATCTCCTTTTTGTTCATTCTTCTGTTGAAAAACATTAATATTTCTTGACGAAAAGATTAGATATTAAGATACTTAATCTAGGATTCGGTGGAGTTTGTTTTTGTAATAATCTTATCCTCCATGAGATATAATCCCCTCTGACTCCACCGGATCTTCTTCTTATTATATCTCCGAAAAGTTCAGCTGGATACGACTCCAGTTACCCTTATCATCCTTTTCATAGAATGTGATATAGGGCTTCCTGATCTCTTTGCGGATAGATTTATCCACAATGGCATCAGCTTCCTTTTTGACCTCGTCATCGCTCTCATAGTTCCTGAGGAGCATCAGTTTGCTTTTAGGGATATTACCATCCGAATCGACATTGAAGACTCGTTTGACCAGACCTCTCAGCTGAGTATCAGCCTGCATGTTGTTAAGCCAGATATCATACTTCTGTTTGGCAATAGCCATCTCTTTGTTGAACTTGATACGAGGTGAGATCTTAACGATCACCTTGCGTGTCTCATCGATTGTAAAGAGATGAGCATTACCCTTCCACTCTTCATTGTGTCTGGCAGCAGCATCCTTAAGCAGAACATCGACCTTCTTTTCGATATACTCTTTGATCTTTTTAACTTTTGCATTCAGATCGGATGCCATATTGCAGATCTCTTTCACAACATCATGTTCACGCATTCTCTCTTCTGAGACTACGTTAACCTTTTCACCGTTTGCGAGCTTAACTTCCCGCATGTTCTTGCGGTTTGTTTTGGTTTGCATATTTCCTCCTTATTTATTAATTGTCAGCAGTATCCGGGAACTGAACGGCTTAGTGTTCCGGTTTCTTAAGTTTTGTCTGAATTGATGATTATAGACCTGACAGCGCATCTCATTACGCATGAAATAATAATCACCGTCAAATGAGATGATCTCCTCACTGTGATACTCTCTGGCTTCATTCAGGATCTCCGTAGCTGCCAGATCTATATTTAATATTGGTTTACTATTTACCTGACAACCCAGATAAAAACCCAGTACGAAAACGATCAGGATAATTATACTTATTAACATTAACTTCATTTTTCTTCTCCTTTTCCGTTTACATTCATTGCCTTATCAAGCTCTTCTCCATGTTCAATATCACGGTTATAGCTGTTATTGAAATCAGCTATGATCATCTTTTTATGTTCACTGTGCAGTTCGCTAAGTTTATTCATTTGCAATAGTTCCTCAGCATGGCTATCACACCCCTACGTTCGGTCTCATTGAGTATATTCCAGTGCAGTTTATGAAATCTCTTGGCACAGTGCATATTTACCCTCTTCATCGTCCAGCCTGCTTTCTTCATAATGGCATACATCTGTAATCCCTGAGCATCCAATTTAAATTCATCCGGGACATTATAATTAGTGATACCCAGAAGATCGTTCCTGAGTTGATTGAGCCTCTCTCTTGAAAGCTTTTTGAGTGAGTCACCATAGCCCCAGTCCTTCATCAGATCATGGAACCCGGCATAGTCCCATTTGTATTTTCCGGTAGCTATCTTCATAATAGAATATCTGAGTTCTTTAAGGGTCATTTTAAAGCCACCATAAGATCAATGCGACTGAGATGACATCCAGCCAGAAGAGTATCTGTTCCCATTCAATTTTACGAGCTTTGCGTTTAGCTCTTTCAGACCTGATCAGAGCGTTGATGAAACTGCCTGTGAAAGCAAATGTAAGTCTGTCTATAAAGCGCATGTGAGATAACAACTTTACCACATAGGTCTCGGTTTGCTTTCGCATCTTCTTAGCTTGTCTGGTTCCCATATCAGGCTATTGTCCCGAATGTAAATATACCAAGAATGGTTCCGGCTAATAAATAGAACATTTCACATTCGTTCAGCAAAGCAGCAGGAGTTCTCATCTTAGCCATCTTAATGTGATACTTAACTTCAGCTGTTACTTTCATGTCATGTCCACGCGTCAAGATTTTCCCAGTTTCCAAAAGTTTTCTGCCTGGTGTTCCTTCTCCCTGATAAGAAACCAATGCAATACCATTTTTAGTATCAAAAGAGAGCTCCTGCCAATAATAAACAGCATTTCCACCCAAATCCACGCATTGAAAATAATACTTATAATTTCCTCCTTGATATTGTAAAATTAGAAACTATAAATCCTATATCTTCTTTTTTAACTTGTTCTAAATCAGTAGATCTAAGTCTACTTACTAATATGCCTGTTTCTTTTTCTTTTATTTCTACATAAGCTTCTTCACACCATTTAACTTTTTGCAATTCAACTGAAATTTCTAGCTTGCATTCTTGAGCTTCTATCTTTT
>CAZOCS010000097.1:0-9424 GCA_964578365.1 uncultured Candidatus Cloacimonadota bacterium | reverse complement strand
GCAATTCATAATGGTCATTTTGTTTCTGCCGAAGTGCAAAAGAATTTGGCAGTAACCGAAGATATTCGTTTGATGGAAGAAGATCCCTACACTGAAAGGTTCACGCGTTTCTCTTCTAACACAATAATTGTTGGAACAAGCCGCTTTGAAGTTGATCTGAATAGACCTATTGAGAAATGTATTTACACAAGTCCGGAAGATGCATGGGGTATCCAAACGCGAAAGGAAATACCAGCAAAGCAAGTGATTGCTCAAAGTTTGGAAATGTATAATGATTTTTATGCTTCAGCTAAAGAGCATTTTACAAAGTTGGAGAAAAAGTTCGGAAAATTCTTTGTTTATGATATCCATTCTTATAATCATCATAGAAAAGGGCAGGAAGCGGATTTTGATGATCCAATGTTAAATCCTGAGATAATTATTGGAACCAGTAATATGCCTGAAAAATGGTTTCCGTTGGTAGATAAAATTAAAAACAAGCTTACAGCTTTCGATTATTTTGGAAGATCATTAGATGCCAGAATAAATGTGAAATTCCCTGGTGGACAATTTTCCCGTTGGATACACAATAATTTTCCCGATTCCGCTTGTTGTATTGCAATTGAATTTAAAAAGATCTGGATGGATGAATGGACTGGGCAAATTTATGAAGATAATCTAAATAAATTGATAAAAGCTTTAAATTCTACACATGAACTAATAGAAGCAGAATTGATAAATTATTAGATAATTGCATAATATTTTTTTCAGTTTATTTTATATGCTAATTCTAATTAATTTGAGCGGATTTAGCTCAGCTGGTAGAGCGTCAGCTTCCCAAGCTGAAGGTCGCGGGTTCGAGACCCGTAATCCGCTCCATTATTGATTGTTCTAAAAAACATATTTCTTAAGGAGGTTGTTTGAAGAAGTTAGATACTAAGCTATTCTATAGAAATGTAGAAGATATTACAGGAAGTTTATTACTGGTTTCCGATGGAGAGTTCCTAATTGAGATCAGGTTCAATAATGATGAAAATATACAAGATTCTGGCATTCCAATTCTTATCGAAACAGAAAAACAACTAAGACAATATTTTGTAGGAGAAAGACAAATATTTAGTATTCCTCTTAAACCAACTGGAACTAATTTTCAATTATCTGTTTGGAATGAACTTAAAGAAATTCCTTATGGAAAAACTATTTCATATCAGCAACTGGCAGAAAGAGTTGGAGACAAGAAAAAATCTCGTGCTGTAGGAAATGCGAACGGAAAAAATCCAATCCCAATAATTATTCCGTGTCATCGTGTTATACGCAAAAGTAGTGAGCTTGGTGGTTATGGTGGTGGAATCAAGATCAAAAGAAAACTACTCGAGTTAGAACAGAAATAAAAAAAAACCTTCCAGGTAATCTTACCCGGAAGGCTTTATATTTTTCTAAGCGCCTTTGCGTACTTGATGTAAAACTTACTTTATCATTTCCAGAACCTTATTAGCATTCTCTATAAATGCATGAAGCTCCTTTCCAGTAAATCTTTTTTGTTCCAACATCGCAAGATCATGAATATGATTTGTGAGAAGCTTAACTTTATCTGTTTTACCCTTTTCATCTAACTTCAAGATCTTCTTGATCGTTTCATTTTCAGGATTCACAATGAGAGTATGGTTTTTTAGCATATCCATTCCACCATCTGGCTGATTCAACATGTTCATTTCCTGGAATCTGCGCATAAATTCATTGAAGACGATCATGGCAGGAATATCTTTAGTTTTAAGATGCTTTGTTTCTGTTTTGATCTCGATAAATGCTTTCTGCACGATCTCATTAAATGCATCTTCACCAATTTCTTCTTTTACCGAAGATGATATCTCATAAGGTTTGATCTTTGTGTTGTCATCCTTCGTTGTAATGAAGGGAGTTAAAGCAGTTGCAGCTGTAGGATGTTTTTTTATAAAAGCAGCGTAATCATCTTTACTAAAGCTAGCTTCTATGTTATCGTTCAATGCTTTGTTGAATATCATCTCGATCTTGCTTGAATCTTCAGTTTTCGCATCATCATTTTTATCGATCAGGTTTTCATTGATCTCAGAATCGATACGAACAAATGTAACTTCATTATTTTTCATTTCCAGATGTTGGAAAATATGATTATCTAAAACTGAATTAGAATAAATCACACCTATCCCCTGTTCTTTCATCAACCTTAGATAAGACACCTGAGTATCTTCACTTTGTGCATAATATACTTTCTTTGGTTTTTCATCAGATTTATTTCTTGTAGTATACTCTTCGATAGTCACATAATCATCATCTGTAGTTTTAAAGATCAATTGATCTTTCATGGAATCAGCAAATTTCTCATCAGTAAGAACACCATATTTAATGAACTGGTTAATATCTTCCCAAAATCCTTCATATTTCTTTCTATCTGTTTTAAAGATATCTTTCAGGCTATCAGCAACTTTCTTGATAATGAATTTAGAAATCTTTTGAACTTGTTGATCCTGCTGGAGGAAGCTTCTGGATACATTCAATGGTATATCAGGAATATCAATCCCACCCTTGAGAAGAAGTAGAAATTCGGGAATAATACCTTTTAGATCATCTGCAACAAAGACATTGCTACAAAATAGTTTCACTTTTCCTGTATTCAGTTCGATCTGATTCTTGATCTTTGGAAAATAAAGGATCCCCTTTAAATTAAATGGAAAGTCAACATTCAGATGAATCCAAAATAAAGGATCGTTATAATCATGGAATAATTGCTTATAGAATTCTTTGTATTCTTCCTCAGTTACATCTTTAGGATTGCGTAACCACAATGCTTCAGTTTGATTTGCCTGTTCCTTTTCTTTATTCACAAAAATTGGGAACGGCATAAAATTACTGTATTTTTCAATAAGTTCTTTAATTTTATTCTCTTCAAGATACTGCTCATTATCTTTATTCAAATGAATAGTTACTGTTGTACCTACAGTTTTTCTCTTCCCCTCTGTTGCAGAATACTCAGTTTCTCCTTCACATTCCCAAAAAGTTGGCTTTGTTCCTTTTTTGTAGGAAAGTGAATCGATCGTAACTTTTTTAGCAACCATGAAGCTGGAGTAAAATCCTAATCCAAAATGTCCAATGATCGTAGATTGCTTATCCTTAAATTTTTCAACGAAATCTTCCGCTCCGGAAAATGCGATCTGATTAATGTATTTTTTTACTTCCGTCGCTGTCATGCCGATACCATAATCGATAACTTGAATTGTTTTTTTCTTTTTATTGATCTTTATCTCGATCTTAAGATCATCTACTATATCATTATCTATTGCTTTGCGCTTACTCATTGCATCTACAGAGTTGGATATCAGTTCCCGCAAGAAAATATCATGTTCCGAATACAACCATTTCTTAATAATAGGAAAGATATTTTCTGTGTGAATTGATAACTTTCCAGTATTTTTTTCTGCCATCTTTATCTCCTTTTTGTAATAATTTAATTTCTGAGATAATTTAATTTGAATTGATTATTTGTCAAATAAAATTAGCACTCCTGTTTTAGGAGTGCTATAAAGTAGTAGTTTTAATTTCTTAATCTATTGTTACGATCTTAACGTTTTCTTCGTCATCTGTTTCTACAAATGAGACCTTAATGATCTCTTCACTGGAAGTTGGAACATATCTTCCAACATAATCAGCGTGAATTGGGAGCTCTTTATGTCCTCTATCAATGAGTACACAAAGTTGGATCTCTTTAGGTCTGCCAATATCCAGAACTGCATCAATCGCAGCCCTAACAGTTCTACCGGTATAAAGCACATCATCAATAAGTATTATTTTTGCATTCTCAACTTCAAAATCGATATGAGAACCTTTATGAACAGGGTTTTCCGCAACTTTAGATAGATCATCGCGATAAAGTGAAATGTCTACTATTCCTGTTTTCACATCTAATTTTTCAATTTCTTTTAGATATATAGAGAGTCTATCTGCCATGGGAACACCCCGACTTTTTATTCCAACTAGATATACATTGTCCATTGACTTATTGTATTCCACGATCTCCAGTGCTATTCTTCGCATGGAGCGTTCAATAGCTTTTACATCCATAATTTTACTTTTTGTTTTCATAGGCTCCTCAATTTTTTAATTTTTTGAACTTCAATTTATATAATACACCATTTTCGTTTTTTAATTCTAAGTCTGCAGAAAGTTGTATGATCAATATCCTGATAAGTTCCATTCCTGTAGATTTGGGTTTGTTATGATCTATTCCATCGGGAAAGCCATCTCCATTATTCCTGATCTCAAGATGAAAATAATTGTTTTTATCTTCTTTCATATTGATAACAATTTCACCTTTCTTGTTACCATTAAAACTATGTTTAATCGCATTTGTAACTATTTCATTGATAAGCAAGCCACACGGGATTGCAGTATTTATATTTAAATGGATATCTTTGATATTAATAATTGGTTTGATCCTTGATTGTTTGATTTTATAAACTCCAAATATATTAGTTACCAATGAATTGATATAGCGATTAAAGTCGACAAGAGCCAGATCATCAGATAAATATAATTGTTCTTGTACTAATGACATCGATAGAACCCTGTTATGTGTGTTTGTAAACATTTTTATAGATTCGTCACTTATAGAAGATCTGGATTGGATGTTGAGAATACTGGATATGATCTGAAGATTATTTTTAACTCTATGATTTATTTCTTTAAGCATAACATCTTTCTCATCAAGTGATGATTTAAGCTTGTTACTAGTCTCTTTTCTAACCTTGATCTCCTTTCTCAAGTTCTCATTTGTTGCAACAAGTTCTATAGTTCTGTTATCAACCATATCTTCCAATTTTTCATTTGCTTCTTCTAGTAATTGATATAAGTTTCTTTTTTTATTATAGCTGTAAAATAGGAAAACAGCTATCATAATGAGAAGTAATATTAATAACAATAAAGTGAATTTCCAAGATTTATCTCTCTCTTGCTGGAGTTTGTAAATTTGATTATCCTTAATTAAGATCTCTTTCTCACGTAAAGTTTTCTCAATTGTGAAGTTTGTTCTATATTGAGCAATTTTATCACTTGTTTCTTCATTAAAAAGTGAATCTCCAATACTAGTGCTATATTTTTTATAAATGTATGCGTTTTGATAATCATTTATCTCAGAATAACGTATAGACATCAATTCGTATACGTCTTTTATTATATCTCTTGCCTTGATCTTCTTAGCAGTATCTAAGCTTTCCTGCAAATAAATTTCAGATTGCTTATAATCCTTTTTAATAAGAAAAATATTCGCCAGATTTTTAGATGTATTTGCATATCCGTATGTATCACCTACTTTTTGTTTTAAATTAAGAGCCTTCTGATAATTATATAATGCTTCGTCTAACTTTCCTTCCTCTTCGTAAACAATTGCAATATTATTTAAACTTGTAGCTATTCTCTTTTCATCATTATTTTCTTCATTAATTTTAAGTGCTTCAGAGAGAAACCTAAGTGCAGTTTCATAATCATTTAGTTTTATATAGATATGCCCAATATTATTCAAGGTAGATTGCGTATTTATGTTTGCTTTTCGCTTATATTCCAATGATTGTTGATACATTTCCAAAGCTTTTTCATAATCATTTAATCGTACATAGATATTTCCGAGATTATTCAATGTAGAATGTAACAACGGGTCATTAATTTCTTCTCTTATACTTAATGAATTAAGAAAATTACTCATCGATTCATCATACATACCTAATCGGAAATATACGCTGCCAAGGTTGTTATAAGATAATGATTGTCTCTTAGGATCATCCAAAGCGATAAACATGCCCAATGATCTTTTATAGTAATCTAAAGCATCTGAAAAATCACCTTTATACCAACAAATGTGACCAATATTATCATAGATATTTGCAATATCATGATCAGCATTTAGCTTTCGATAAATATCGAGAGCTTGTTTGAAATTCTCATGAGCTTTTTCGAAATCATAGGTCTTCCTGAAATAGTGACCAATATTATTCAGAGCATCTGCCTTACCTTTGTTATCATTCTCTTTCTTTGAAAGTTCATAAGCTTGGGCTGCACAATCATAACTAATCTCCGGATTCACATTTTTATATAGTGATGAAAGTTCGTTTAAAACTATAATCCTATCCTTTCCATTAACTTCTGTCAGAATAGCTTCCAAGCTATCAATTTTCGAAATCGAGAACAGCTTTGATGACAAAATCATCAATAGCAGAAGTATGAGATATCTCTTATTATGCAACACTCCTCCAGGTTGATCAATCGTTTACTGCGAAGGTAAGACTAAAGGCAACTCCTTCTTTTCTTTCAATGATCAATTCAGCTTCTAATTGCATCTTCAGAATTTCTACAAGTCGCATACCGAAAGAATTAAGGTTGTTCATATCAAAATCTTCCGGTAAATCAATTCCATTATTCCATACTGTCAAATTCAATTTTTGGTTATCAAGTTTGTTCATTGATATTTTAATAAGACCCTTCTTATTATCTGGGAAACCATATTTTAATGCATTTGTAACCAATTCGTTAATTATCAAACCACAAGGAATTGCAAGAGAGATATTTAAGTTTACATCGTTTATATCAAGTTCATAATTTATCCTATTACCGCTAATATTTAATGAAGTAAATAAATTTTTAATAAGTGATTCTGTATAATCCTTAAAACAGATCTTAGAAAGATTATCAGATCTATATAGTTTTTCATGAACAAGAGACATAGATTTAACACGATGCTGACAATTACGGAATAATTGTATAGAATATTCATCATCAACATAAGAAGCTTGTAATTTTAACATACTTGAAATGATCTGAAGATTATTTTTTACACGGTGATAAATTTCCTGAAGCATCACTTCTTTCTCTCGCAATTGAGATTTTATTTTTTCTTCTGCTTTACGAATTTCTGTAATATCAACAAAAATTCCAATTGAACCTTTATAGTCTCCATCATCAAATAATGGACTAGCAGTAATTGATATTAATCTTTTTGCCTTGTCTTTACGCGTAATTTCCAATTCATATTTCGAACTAAGCCCTTTTATTCGTTTATCTGTTTCTAATTGTAATCTTTTAAAATCATCAGGTGATACTATTTCTTCAAAATTCATTGCTTCCATTTCTTCATCACTATAACCGAATATTTTTGTTGCAGCCTTATTAGTAAAAGTAAAATTTTCTAGTTCATCAGCAATGATCATACCCTCTTCAATAGATTCAACAAGATGTTTATACATTCCTTCACCTTCACGAATTCTTTGCTCTGCTTTACGGCGCTCAGTAATATCTGTTGCAGTTCCAAGAACAACAACTAAACCATCTATTGTTGTCCTAATATTATAGATCTCTATCCACTTAACTTCACCCTTTTTTGTGAGAATTTTAAAATCATATTTATTTACAACGTTTTCACCCTTGATCCGATCGAATCCTCTGGACATAACCTTATCTTTATGTTCCGGATGGACAATATCGAAAAACTTCATGTTGAGAAGTTCCTCTTCAGAGTATCCGGTAATTCTTGCAGTAGATGGGTTTACATATGTAAATATCCCCTCCATATTAAAAGTGAACACAGCAATTGAAATATTCTCCGTAAGCTGCCTAAACTTATGCTCGCTCTCAACTAGTTTTTCCTCCGTTTCTTTTCTAAAGCTTATCTCAGTAATTTTTTCTCTATATAAAAAGAACAGGAAAGCTAAGACCATTGTCCCAAATATCAAACCAAGAATTAGAATTGATGTTATTTTTTTCTGATAAGTCTTATTTTCTTGCAGTCTTTTTATCTTCTCTTCTCTATTTTCTATTTCAAATTGATTTTGCAAATTTGCAATTTTCTGGCTCTTGTTATCTGAATAAATAGAGTCATGCTTCACTTTATGTAGTTCAAGATACGTATAAGCTTGTTTATAATCGCCAATTGCAGCATAATACATTGATAATTCTTTATAGTTGTCTGAGATGAGCTCTGTTAGGGCTATCTCTTCAGCTAATTCCAAACTTCGTATAAAATAATTAAATGCTTGTTCGTATTGCCTGTTCTTTAAAAAGGTGGATCCAAGAAGATTAGAGGTATGAGCTATACCCTCGGAATTTTCAATTTCCTCAAAGAGCTGAAGTGCCATGAAGTTGTACTCATTTGCTTTCTTATAATCTTCTTTTGTTTCGTAGATACCAGACAAATTATTATAGCAAAAAGCTATACCGAATTTATCATTGATCTTATGCATACTTAATAACGATCGTTCAAGATAATCTAAAGCTTTATCCATCTCTTTTAATCCAATATACACTAAAGCAATGTTATGAAGAATTTTTGCTTTCCCGGATTCATTTTGAGTATCTTGCCTATTCTTTAATACAATCTCATAATAGTGTAATGCCTGACTGAAGTCATTTATTTGCAAATAAATATTCCCAAGATTGTTCAATGCACTTGTTAAATGTTTTTGATCATCCTCTTTCTCAAAGATCTTTATAGCTCTCAAAGCAAATTCAAGTGCATTATCATAATCTGCTAATTGTGTTTTAGCTATAGCAATATTAAGCAAAGATACACCTGTTCCCTTCATATTGAAACTTGATTCGGATAGTTTTAAAGCATTATTGTATTCGTGGAGTGCTTCCTGATATTTTCCCGAATATTCATAAGCTACACCCAATTGGTTTAAACAATTTACTTTATCTACAGAAGATTCAGCAGATTCAAGAGCAGATTTTGCAAATTTTACACTTTTATCCGGTGAGATATTCAAATATTCTACAGAAAGTTTGAGATAAATATCACATTTATCTGCATTAGGTTCTTTTAGTGCTGCATTTAAACTATCAACCACTGTTGTAAAAGCAAAAGTATGAATTGTTAATAATATTATTAATAAAAATAACTTCTTCATTTATATCTCTCACATATAATATATTTGTTATGTGAAAAATCTTGGATTGAAAGAAGTGTCAAATAAATAATTAATTTTTAGATAAATATTCAAGTATCGTTCTGGCACTTTTTTCTCCAATGCCCTTAACGCTTATCAATTCTGTTATTGAAGTATTTCTAATATTGTCTACAGAGCCAAATTCTTTTAATAGAGTGAATTTTGTTTGCTCTCCAATACCAGAAATATCATCAAGTTCACTTTTTAAGGTTCTTTTTTTTCTTCTTTTTCTATGGAATGTGATCGCGAACCTATGGGCTTCATCACGGATCTTTACAAGTACTCTTAGTGCAGAAGAATTGCGTGGTAAAATTATCGAGCTATTACTGCCGGGTAAAAACACTTCTTCTATTCTTTTTGCTAAAGAGATCATCTCAATATCTCTTATATTCATTTTTAATAAAATATTATAAGATTTGCTAAGTTGCCCTTTTCCCCCATCTATTACAATTAGATCCGGTGTTTCATTCTCTTCGATCTTT
>CAZOCS010000096.1:0-9717 GCA_964578365.1 uncultured Candidatus Cloacimonadota bacterium | reverse complement strand
GAGTTAATAAGAGCTTATTGACTATTGACAGTTATAGAAAATATGAATCTTTCATAGATTTAAATCAAGATTTAGAAGAATTTGAAATAACTGAATCATTAAATAATATCATTGCTAAGTTCCCTAAAATAGAATTTAATATCCATGGAAAATGTAAAGTGTTTGCAGATAATGCCCTAGATTCTGTCTTTACAAACCTTATCTCTAATTCCATAAAACATGGTAGCTCTACAAAAATTGATATCGAAATATCTTCAAAAGAAAATATATGTAAGATAAGATTTATGGATAATGGGACGGGAATTCCGGACAAAATAAAAGATAAAATTTTTGATGAAGGCTTCTTTCACGGTAAAACCGGCAATACCGGAATTGGTCTGCATATTGTGAGAAAAACGATCGAGCAGTACGAGGGCTCTATATCTGTTGAAGATAATGAACCAGTTGGAGCAGTTTTTATTATTACTTTAAAAAAAGCACTATAGACGTCACTCCGATTCCTGTGCAGAAACTATTTTCAATCCCCTTTTTTGCAGGAACTCATCTATCAATTCTTCCGGATAAAAGCCAACATGCCGGTGTATTTCCTTTCCGCTTTCATCCAGAAAAATTTGAGTAGGGATCATCTTGATCTTATATTTTGCAGCTATTTTTTTATCCTCTTTCACATCATGGAAAATAACTTCGATCTGATCACCATATTTTGCACTGATGGAAACTAAAACTTTTTCCATTTGTTGGCAGGGAATACAGGTTTTAGAGCCAAGTTCCAAAAACGTGATCTTCGTCTTGATAGTGGTTGAATCTTGTTCTGTTTCATCTGCAAAGCAGAAAGAAATAAGTAAAAGAAGTATTGTTATGGTTATTATATTTTTCATAGCTTTCCTTCTTATGAGATCAATTTAATAATGTCTTTTGGGCTCAAAGTTTTTCCCACCGACACAACTTTTTCATTAATAACCAGTCCAGGAGTCATCATCACTCCGTAATCAATTATCAGATTAATATCTTCCACCTTCTCCAATGTTGCTTCGATCTGTAATTCTTTTATCGCTACTTCTACGTTTGCGTATAATTTTTTACATTTCACGCAGCCACTTCCCAAAACTTTAATATTCACTGTTTTCTCCTTTTTAAATAACTTTTATGAATGTAATGATCGCACCTAGAATAATAAGTGCTCCACAAATTTTTCTCAGCATCTGTGTACCTCTTGATGCTACATTCCAAGACAAATATTTTTTCACGATTTCTGTAGAAGTTCCTGCCAAAACCAGAACACCGCAATGTCCTAAGATAAATGCCAGAATCAACCCAAGGCTGTACACTAATTGTGTGGAAATAGCGGACATCACAATTCCAAGTATAGGTGCCATGAAAGCCAGGGCACAAGGACCTAATGCTAATCCAAAAACCAATCCAAGTATTAATCCGCTTAAGTAAGGACGATTTTTTACTCTGCGATCTTTACCCGAGGTAAGATCAGGCGTGGGAACGATACCCAGAAAATATAAACCAACCAGCAAAAGTAAAATACTTACGATTATTCGTATGACCGTGTCGAAACTGCCCAGCAATAGACCCGCAAAAGAGGCAATTACTCCTGCTATGAGAAGTGTGATCAGGATTCCCAAAGAGAAATTAAGTGAAATAAAAAAAGCTTTTTTGGTAGAGATTTCCTTTTGCTCGTTAATAAACGCAACTACAATTGGTATACTTGCCAGATGACAGGGACTGATAAGAATACTCAATATCCCCCATAAAAAACTTGCTCCGATAGCAATACCCGGATTACCGTAAAGTGCCATAGTTAATCTTTCAAATAATTCTAACATTGCCTATTCCCCATCAAAAAATTGCGCCAAAAATAACACCTGTGATGGTTGCCATAACAACAACTAGAGAAACAAAAATCACAGTTTTTTTGGTTCCCATCACACTGCGAATAACCAGCATATTAGGCAATGAAAGCGCAGGACCAGCCAAAAGCAATGCCAACGCAGGACCCTTTCCCATACCGTTTCCCATCAAACCCTGCAGAATTGGAACTTCGGTGAGAGTAGCAAAATACATAAATGCGCCCACAATAGAAGCGAAAAAATTTGCCCAGATCGAATTACCACCAACCAATTTGGAGATCCATTCAGATGGGATCATTCCTTCATTCCCGGGTCTTGCCAAGAGCAATCCGGCAACAACAACTCCAAAAAACAATAGAGGCATTATTTGTTTGGCAAATTCCCAGGTAGAAGAGAACCACTCTGCTACCTCTCCCTCATCCATACTTGTAAAATAAGAGAGTCCTATTACACCAACAACAAAAGGTATCATCGGCTGCCAACCAGATATGAATCCAGAGATGACCACAGCAACTCCGGTTATTGCGATCTTCCAGAATTTCATTTTGTAAATGGTTGTCAGAATTATTCCCAAAGCTACCGAAAATATAGAGGTAACGATCCATCTTGCATTATAAATTGCATTCCAAATGCCAGATTCAGTAGCAGGTTTTGCCCAATTGGCAAAGATCAAAATAAAGGTCATGGATGCAAAAAAAATCAGATTATGCCAGAAGGGACGATCTTCATCAACTTCCGGCATCAGCATTTGCTGTTGTGTCTTCTCCGCTTCTTCTTTACGGAAAACAAATCCCATTATCAATCCGATTACAATACTGAATACAATAGCTCCCACAGCTCGGGCAATACCCATTTCTAAACCAAGAATACGTGCAGTGAGTATGATTGCCAAAATATTGATCGCCGGACCCGAATATAGAAAAGCAGTAGCCGGACCAATTCCGGCACCACGCTTATATATTCCACTAAAAAGAGGCAGGATCGTACAGGAGCAAACTGCCAGGACCGCACCCGAAACAGAAGCAACAGAATATGCAACAACTCGCTTTGCCCTGGCTCCAAGATATTTCATTACAGCATTTTTTGAAATAAAAACACCAATTGCACCAGCGATGAACAAAGCCGGAATGAGACACAATAGAACATGCAGTCGGGCATATTCTTTTAACAGGTGGAACGATTCCACCACCGCATTTTGGAAACGAGCAGCATTCACCGGTAGATGATATGCCGCCAAGAATATCACAACCATCAGCAGCAGTATTTTCCATTCATTTTTCCAATTCATAAATTTTCCTTCATTCAATTAAATTAAAATATAAAAGTTAGCAACGAACAAAAACGAACAGAAACCAACAAATAAAATAAATTCGTTATTTTCTTTTCTCGCTACGAAGTATGTTTTTATAATGCAAATTACTTACCTTTATTTTCTACCTTATTCTAAACTTCACTTATTACCGGAAACCACTTTCTGGTTTTCAGACAGATCCGCACCAAGATCAACATTAATGGTACTTCAATCAAGACTCCTACAACAGTAGCGAGTGATGCACCCGATGAAAGCCCAAAAAGCATTGTGGAAGTTGCTATTGCTACTTCAAAATGATTTGACGCTCCGATCATGGCAGCAGGAGCTGCATTTTCATAAGAAAGTTTAAGAAATTTTGAAGTCACGTATCCGATTGCAAAAATTAATATTGTTTGTATTAACAACGGTATTGCGATCCAGAGAATAGTTAGTGGATTCTGTAATATGACCTCTCCCTTAAAAGAGAAAAGCAAGATCAGGGTGGTTAATAATGCAATGATCGACACCGTTCCCAGATGTGGAAGAAATGTTCTCTCAAAATACTCCAAACCCTTTTTCTTGATCATCCATTTTCTAGTGAAATAACCGGCAATTAGCGGTATTCCAACATAAATGATCACAGACAAAATGATAGTTTGCCATGGAATAGGCATATCGTTTTCTCCCAGTAGAAAACTACCCAGCGGAGCATACAATACCAGCATTGCTAAAGAATTGATAGCTACCATTACCAGGGTATGACCCATATTTCCCTTTGAAAGCCAGCTCCACACCAAAACCATCGCAGTACAGGGAGCAATCCCCAGTAGAATTGCACCGGAAATATAACTTTTATATAATTCTACTTCCTGCCCGGTTTTTACCACTTCGGTTCCCGGGATCAATCCCAATTTGAAAAAAAGTGTAAGAAAAAAAGTAGCAATGAAGAACATCGTAAAAGGTTTAATAAGCCAATTTATTACCAAGGTGAGAATTACCGGTTTGGGAGTTTTACCTGCTTTAATTACTTCTTTAAAATCTATTTTGACCATGATCGGATACATCATAAAGAATAAGCAGACCGCAATGGGAATTGAAACCTGGTAAAATGAGAAGCCGTCTAAAGTTGAAGCTACTTGAGGTGCTGCTTTGCCAAGCGCAATACCTGCACCGATACAAAGCACAACCCACAATGTAAGATATTTCTCAAAAACGTTCATCTCTCGGCTTTTAACTTCTAAATTTCCATTATTTGTATGATCCATTTAGATTCCTTATTGTTTAAATATAATTCATTTTATTTTTATTGATGTCTATCACATTTGTAAGACAACTGAACATCGAAAGTACACAACGGCACAGCAATTTATAATAGACACAATTTCCACGTTTTTCATCGATTATAATGCCGGCATTTTTGAGAACAGTGAGGTGTTTGGAAACTGTAGAAATATCTGCTCCGATCATTTCGGTTAGTTCTTTTACGCAATATTCCTGTTCATCTAATTTGTGGATAATATACAAACGGGTGGCGTGAGCCATGGCCTTGCTGATGCGAGCCAGCTCTTCATATTTTCTCTTTTCTTTATCGGTCATTTAGGCCTCCAATTTACGCTTGTTGCCTATTTGGTCAAACCGCCAAATAGAGTCAAGAAAAAAAGACACCCAATACGGATGCCTTTTAATAAATTGTTAAACTATTTCATTAATATCATTTTTCTTGTGGAAGTATATACTCCTGATTTCAATTTATAAAAGTATATTCCACTGGTAACTGAATTTCCGTTATTATCAGTACCATTCCAGATAATTTGATGTTGCCCTGCTGGCAGCTGACCGTTGACAAGCTGTTTTACTTTCTGGCCCTTCATATTGAAGATTTCAAGATTCACAAAGGACGAAGTACTTGTTACATCAAAAGAAATTGTTGTACTTGGATTGAAGGGATTTGGATAATTTTGATATAATGAAATTTCCGCCGGAACAATAGGGTCATTTACGCTTGTTGGAATTAGATTCTTCTGAGCAGCTTGTAAAATTTCATGACTATCCCAATCTTGGACAATGGCAACCGCATAGAGATCTTCTAAATTCCAGTCTGGCTGCATTTCCACATCCAAGATTGCAGAGTAAATAGCTGTTTCACCTATGTTAGAAAGTGTAACATTTTCTTCGTCTGATTTGGCAACAACTAGATAAAACCAAGGATTTTCCACACTGTATTCCACCCAGTTTGTAATTACAAAAAATACTTTGTTATTATCGCTTGAAAGATTTTCTGTTTGCGTTACCTCAGCAATTATTTCAAAGCTTTCTTCTCTAAGCTGTTCAAATTCCAGATCGATAGTAAATGGACTTTCCTGTGTTACAAGATTTTCATAAGCTCCCAGAAAAGTCATCGTACTGCAGTCCCACCCTTCTATCAAAGTTGTTCCGCCAAAATAAGCAGTTGGATATATCGAAACTTGATAAAAGTCGTTTCTCTCCTGAACCCCTGGAGACATTTCATAAGGATACAAGCTCCAGCTTAATGGAATTAGATATTCCGCTGATTCATTTAAAATATTCATTGCACTACGTGCAAGTCCATCAACACCTCAGCATCCGTTGTCTATTGTAAATACCTCACCGACCACATATCTTTGGCTGGCGAACAAGGTTAGGCTAAGCATCAACAATAATATAACTAATGCCCTTCTCATCTTATCTCCAAATACTTCTTAATCATAATATTATAACTGTTGCAATAAATATTCCCAACTTTTTCTTAAAATAATTTGAGTTTGTTAATATGAAGAAGCACCCCAGAATTCGGTAAATCTATAAATAAATTTTTTCCACAATGATCTATCGGCATATGTTTTGTAATCCACAGTAAATTTTTCATCATTCCAAATAAGGTCAAAATAGTTATGAATTTCTTGTATTGGAGCAGTATCATGTTTTGCTTTTAATAAAACATTCATCTCCAGATTTTTATTCCCGATATTCCTTTTCGTCAGATTTGCAGAACCAAGTATTGCTGTGTTCTCTTTATCGGGAGATTCAAAAAAGATGATCTTTGAGTGAAATTGTTCTCCATTTGTTGAGTACCACTTAACCTTTATTTTCCCTTTAGATTTATTTAATAATTCATATGCAACGGGTCTATTGGGAATTCCTTTCTTTTTTCTACCGAAAGCATCTTTATTCGGGTCAAGTATGATTCTCACATTCACTCCTCTTTTTGAAGCAGCTATCAACGATTTGATCACATCTCTATCTGACAGATAGAACATTCCCATTTTTATTGAATTGGCATTTGTTGAAGAATTGATCTCTCTAATTATGCTTTCTTTAATTTTCTCTTCAGTTATCAGCTTGATCTTTATAGCTTTTTTATCTTCTTCTCTTTCAGTTTTAATTTTGGAAGACAGGCTTTCTTGTGAGAAACTTGCCACGGAAGTTTCGGCTTTGTAGATCTCTTCTGCGAAATCTCCGTAAACCAGAATTCCAATATTAGAGTGCGCAGAGCTTCCGTCATGCGGGTTGGCAGATGTTATCACCGAAACCCAGGTATCTTTGTGGTCAGCTACAAAAACCTTGCGGTGATTAGCTTTAAAATTGAGGAGCGTGAGATATGATCGATAAGTTACTTTTTGTTCTTCAGAAGAAAACGGGTGAGTCAAAGTTCCACCTTCATTGGAATTTCCAAACCACTGAAAAAAAGTTCTCCAGATCAATGAATAGATGATGTTGCTGTCGGGAAGTTTTTTTAGCTTTGTATAAATAACGTTTATTCCTGCTTCTTCCATTCTGCTCAGTTCTTTTGATTCTGCTCCTTTATATAAAATATTAATAGGATCTGTGATGAAATCTATCTCTATGTTAGTTTCATTTCTTTTGTTTATTAGTTTATCAGAGAGTTCTTCTGCTAGTTTTCGGTATGTTTGATCTGCTTCACCAATATATGAATTAAAGAGGAACATGTCGATAAGGATGTATGTTCTTGCTGAATCGATATGACTGAAAATCGTGTCAAAAATTTCCTGTTCGCTAATTATCTGCTCAACTGATTTATAGGTAAGATCATAAATGAAATCAATTTCATTTTCATTCACATAATAGTATTCACTTTCGTAATTTGTACCTTCAGGCATTCCTTTAAAGACATGATAACAGCAGCCATTTAGCAGATACAATAAAAGCCATAAATAAAATAGTTTTAATAATTTCATTAGTAATTGTGCCGGTTAAAATTTAAATCCAACACTCACGTATTCCAAATCTTCTTCACTTTTAGTGCTTATTGAAGAAGTGCTTTCTATTGATCCGAATGGGGTTTTTAGTGCCAGGGTTATTCCTACTCCGGCGAAAACATTCTCTTCTATAAAAAGATCATCATAGTTATCGGAGAATGATCCTACATTAAAGTTGGGGATAAAATAAAAACTCTTCCAAAAATTATATTGGATCCCAACTCTAAAAACAGCTGCGTTTGCAGTAAGGTTAGCCATTCTTTTTTCACCTAGAAAAGGAATAAAACCTTCTTTCTGCCCAGTACCACCAAGGTATATATAATAATTTGGTGGTATTAATTCTGGGTCTCCTTTAAGAAATCCTGCTGAATAACCGTAGAGAACAGAAAATCTATTATGTAACTTCTTATATCCAACTAGATCTACCAACGTTCTAGTAAATGGATCGTATTCAATAAATTCAAGATCGCATTTGGGATCGGGATATGAACTAAATGAAGCACGAAATTGAATTCCGCTTTGTGGAAAGATTGTTCTATTCAAGTTATCAAATTCAAAGAAAGCACATAACTTTGTAACATCAGCTTCGAAGTCTAAAGGCGGCTCTCTATCAAGAGATTTGAAGACATTTGCTTCATGCCCAATTCCAATACCTAATTCTAAATTATTAGAAAAAACCGTCTGTAAAACTAATTTAGTCGTAGAATGAGAATATTCATAATGGTCAATTCCTGTTTCAACTTGAACCGGGACGTCAAATTGATCCACCAGCACTTCAGCCCCGATTCCAAATCCAGGTTTCCATCCTGTATGCACGAAATATGAAATGGCGTGGCCAGGATTTTCACTTAGTTTAATATCCCAAATGAATCTAGAACCTTGAATTAATACATTTCGTGCTGTTTCATTCAATAGTACAGCTGCTTTTGTTTCACTGTTATATTGAAAAGAAAAATTTAGTGAATGCCTGTACTTCTCTATAACCCTCACTTCCAATTCAACACTATTGCGAGCACGTATTAAACGATATGTTACTCTTTCAAAGAATTGGCTTCCATATAGTCTATCTATAGCTTTAGAAAGATTATCCATTGTAATCCAGGAATTTTCATCTATGTTCAATTTTCCAACAACAAGATTCTTGGATACAGTCTTCAGTCCCATAATATGAACTTTTTTTATTAAGAGTTTTTCTACTTCTAAAATGGGAAATCCTTTATCATCTCTTTCAAATTGTTTTTGTTCATCTGCAATTGTTTTTAATTCACCATAAGATTCTCTTGCTGCTATTTCACCAAGTGAAATTAGAGAGTCACAATCACTAAAGTCTATCAATCCATAGTTCTCTACCTTTGGAAAAATTATTAGATCACACAATTCATACTGCTCTTTTGATCTTTCAAGGCCCCTGAAATTTACTGATTGTTCCATTACCTTTACAAGTGAGGTCAGTTGTTCTTTTTTATATAATTTACTGCTTACATCAACAGCAATGACAATATCAGCTCCCATCTCAATTGCATCAATTGCAGGAAGATTTCTGGATAGACCTCCATCAACCAGAAGTTTTCCATCTGCTCTTACGGGTGTGAATGCAGAAGGAATAGACATGCTGGTTCGCATTGCTTCTGGTAAAAATCCGCTGTCCAAAACAACTGCTTCACCAGTTTCAATATCAGTTGCAATACAGCGAAATGGTGTTCTGAGCTTATTGAAGTCAGTTACATATTGTGCAGAAACAGTAAGATCAGAAAATAATTTTGATATTCGCTGTCCACCTACAAGTCCGGCAGGAAGAACGATTTTATATTTTACAATTGGCAATTTCCCAACATATCTTTCATCATATTTTTTTTCTTCTATTGAGACATCTTTTCTGAACATCTTATCCATTAAAAGCACATCCCAATCCTGTTCCAAGACGATCTTTTCCATCTGATCTGAACGATATCCAATTGCATACAATGCTCCGATTACACTACCCATACTAGTTCCCGTGATATAATCTGGTTCGATTTCTAATTCTTCTAGAACCTTAAGTACGCCGATATGTGCAATTCCTCTAGCACCGCCACCACTCAAAACCAAACCTATCTTTGGGCGTTCTCGAACCATTAATTCGGTAGTTTCCTCAGCAAAAAGAAATGCAGATATAAGTAGCATCAATATGGTAAGAGTAATTATTGTTTTCATAACAAACCAACTACGCTTTTTTTTAAATGAAGTCAATTCATTTTTGTGCACACTAAATATTTGTATTGCAATCTCCAAATAAAAAACCTTGCTAATATAACCCCCTCATAAATCTTGGCTTACGTAATTCTCAGAA
>CAZOCS010000095.1:0-10052 GCA_964578365.1 uncultured Candidatus Cloacimonadota bacterium | reverse complement strand
ATCTTCCTCAACTTTGTACAGGTGACGGACTATGGGGATTTGGTCTCACTGAGCCGGAAGCGGGATCAGACTCACGAGCCAGTAAAACTACAGCAAAGCTGGAAAATGGGAAATGGATCATTAATGGCTCAAAAATTTTCATAACAAATGCCTCAACTGAAATTACCAAAGGCAGTTCTGTACAGGCAATTTCAGGTGTGGATGAGAAAGGTAGAAATGAATATTCCACAATCATAGTAGAGCAGGGAACTCCCGGTTTCGATGCACAAACTATGCATAATAAATTGATGTGGCGAGCTTCCAATACTTCCGAATTATACTTCGATAATTGCACCGTCCCGGAAAAAAACTTGCTGGGAAAAATTGGTGATGGTTCCAAAATTATGCTGAAAACCCTGGATAATGGACGACTTTCAATCGCTGCAATGGGACTTGGTTGTGCTCAGGGAGCTTATGAATTGGCACTGAAATATGCCCAGGAAAGAATTCAGTTTGGAAAACCAATTTGTAAATTCCAGACAATTGCGTTCAAGCTGGCAGATATGGCTATGAAGATCGAACTTGCTAGAAATTTACTCTATAAAGCCACTATGCTGAAGCAGAATAAAAAACCATTTGAATTGGAAGCAACGATGTCCAAACTTTACTGCTCAGAGGTAGCAAAAGAAGTTGCGGATGATGCAGTACAAATTCATGGTGGTTATGGCTTGATGAAAGATTATGATGTGGAAAGATTTTATCGTGACCAGCGTTTATTGCAAATTGGTGAAGGAACATCCGAAATTCAACGTTTAGTGATTTCCAGATTTATTGGATGCTAATTTAACCTCACTTCAACCCTCTCCTGCGACAAACGAGAGCGAAAAATCACATAGTGGTAGAACTGAATGATGTGGTTCAGGTTAAATTACCTATATGATTTTGAAGCTGGACTTGACTTTGTGGGTATGAAGCGACAACGTAGTTAAGAATTGCGAAGGAAAGTAATGAACAAAGTAGTAAATAACATAGAAGAAGCGATTAAAGATATTAAAGACGGAATGACTTTGATGTTCGGTGGTTTCGGTTTGTGTGGATTGCCGGAGAAAGGTGTTGAAGCTGTTTTGAAAAGTGGAGTTAAAGATCTGACCTGTATTTCCTGCACAGCAGGTGTAGATGATTTTGGATTGGGCTTACTTTTGCAGAATAATCAGGTTAAAAAATTGATAGCATCTTACATTGGAGAAAATGATGATGCTGAAAAACGTCTTTTTGCTGGAGATTATGAATTAGAGCTTGTGCCACAGGGAACGATTGCAGAAAGAGCAAGAGCCGGAGGAGCAGGTATTCCCGCCTTCTACGTTCCTGCAAGTTATGGAACTGAAGTTGCTGAAGGAAAAGAAGTTCGCGAATTTGACGGTAAAATGTATGTAATGGAAAAAGCCTTCAAAGCAGATTATGCATTTGTGAAAGCGTGGAAAGGTGATGCAAATGGCAATCTGATCTATAAAGCGACTTCTAATAATTTGAATAACCCCATGGCGATGTGTGGTAAAATAACTATAGCTGAAGTTGAAGAATTAGTTCCGATAGGAGAACTTGATCCCCATCACATCCACACCCCTGGAATTTTTATACAACATATTTTTCAAGGAACGGATTACGAGAAAAGAATTGAATTTTTAACACTTCAGGATTAGGTTAAATAAAAGGAAAAATAATGGCTTTAGATAAAGCAGGTATTGCAAAGAGAATAGCCCAGGAAATGAAGGATGGGTATTATATAAATTTAGGAATTGGTGTGCCAACCATGGCTGCTAATTACATTCCCAAAGACATCAATGTTGTAATTCATACAGAAAATGGCTTGCTGGGTATGGGAACCTATCCCACAAAAGATCACTACGATGCAGATCTGGTGAATGCTGGAAAGCAAACAGTTACTGCACTACCAGGCGCTTCTTACTTCGATTCAGCAACAAGTTTTGCGATGATTCGAGGTGGCCACATTGATCTTACAGTTTTAGGAGCCTTCGAAGTTACAGATGTTGGTGATATTGCCAGCTGGAAAATACCTGGAAGCAGAGTGAAAGGAATTGGCGGAGCAATGGACCTTGTTGCCGCGGCAAAGAATATAATCGTGGCAATGACCCATACCAATAGAAAAGGTGAACCCAAACTTGTGAAACATTGTACTTTGCCTTTAACAGGTTTGCAATGTGTAAAGATGGTAGTTACAGATCTGGCTGTGATCAAAGTGACAGATAAAGGCTTCAAATTGTTGGAAAGAGCTCCGGGTGTAAGCGTAGAAGAAATTGTCGAGAAAACAGCAGCACCCCTGATAATTGAAGGTGAAATTCTTGAAATGAAGATTTAAGTTGTAGTACTTATATAATGAAAGAAAAACTGATCGTTACGAAGGAAAATGCGGAAAACTAAAAGAAGTTTACACATAGTGCAGCTTCTTATGTTCTCATTGCTTAGAATATAGGAGTGAGTTAGAAATCTTTCTTGACGAAAAATTCATTCCAAACTTAAAGTAGTTATAAATCTGCTGCATAAAGGAGTGTTTCATGGAAAAGTTAAAGACCGGGAAAGGCAAACTTTTTATGCCCTATGATGCGGATGAATCCCGTCATTTTTTCAAAGAGAAGAACAAGAAACTGGTTAATAAGTTAACAACAGTTTCAGAAGCGGTGGAAAAATATATTCCCGATGGAACCTACATCGCTGTTGGTGGTTTCGGTGGTGTGAGAATCTCAACTTCGGTTCTTCACGAAATTCTTCGGCAGGGAAAAAAGAATCTTGGTCTTTCAGGACATACTTCAACTCATGATTGTCAGATTTTAGCTGCAGGTGAGTGTTTTGATCGCTGTGACATAGCCTATGTTATCGGACTTGAAGCACGGGGTTTGAGTAAGGTTGCACGAAAATATTTTGAATCGGGAAAAGTGAAGTTCACAGAGTGGACCAACGCTGCTCTCGCGTGGAGATATAAAGCTGCCGCTATGGGTGTAAGTTATCTACCCTGTCGTACAATGCTTGGAACAGATACCTTTGAACAATCTGCAGCGAAAGAGGTATTATGTCCATTTACTGGCGCAAAGTATGCTGCAGTACCGGCCCTCTCGCCGGATGTAGCTATGATCCACGTTCACCGTTGCGATGTGTACGGTAACAGCCAAATTGACGGAATCAATATTTCTGATGCCGATCTGGCGAAGGCATCAAAACATGTCATCATAACTACAGAAAGAATTGTACCTAATGAGGAAATTCGGCGACAACCGTGGGCCACCACAATTCCAGCTTGGTGTGTGGATGCAGTTATTCAAGTTCCCTATGGCTCTTTTCCGGGCTGCATGGAAAAAGAGTATTTTTCTGATGAAGATCATTTTGCATTGTGGTTAAAAAAGGAAAAAGATCCCAAAGAATTCAAAGCCTTTATTAAAAAATATATTTTGGATACTAAGAATTTTAGTGAGTATTTAGAACTTTGTGGAGGAACTTCTCGTATGAATGATCTCCGCTTTGATGAACTCATGGTAAACCCAAACACTCAGTAAGAGGTAATTATGGCCAAATATAATAGTATGGAAAACATGATTTGCGTGGCCGCGCGGCTGATGGAAGATGGCTCATCGGCTGCTATTGGGACGGGTGTTCCTACTGCTGCTGGCATGCTTGCACAAAAACTCTATGCACCTAATCTCCTGATCTTTTTTGAGGCAGGAGCAGCTGGTCCTATTCTACCAACTATGCCTGTTTCTGTTGGAGATAGTAGGACAACCCATCACTCCCTTTTAGCTTCAACCATGCTTGATACTATGGAAGCTGGACAGAGAGGATTGTTGGATTACACCTTTTTAGGTGGGGCTCAAATTGATAAGTTTGGAAACCTAAATTCCACTATGATTGGTGACGATTATAACCATCCAAAGGTTCGATTCCCAGGAAGTGGTGGTGCTAATGATCTTGGCTCATTATGTTGGAAGATCATGGTTGTTACTCCACATACGAAAAAGCGATTTGTGGAAAAGGTTGATTTTATTACTACTCCCGGATTTCTTAGTGGACCCGGTGCTCGTGAAGAGGCTGGACTTTCTAAGGGATCTGGACCCTTCAAGGTTATTACAGACCTTGCCATTTTAGATTACAACAATCCTGAAAAACGTATGCAGGTTGTTAGTCTTCATGAGGGCGTAACCCTTCAGCAGGTTAAAGATAACACAGGCTTTGAACTTCTTGTGGCCGATAAATTAGAAACAACCGCTCCACCAACGGATGAGGAACTTCGAATCTTAAGAGAGGAGATTGATCCTAGTGGATTTATAATCGGACGAGGATAGATATTGCAAGGCCTAAAGTTATTTCAGCGAAAGAGACAGCAGCATTTCTGATATGAAGATTTAAGTTGCATTACTGATAATATGAAATTAGATGAAAAAAAATAAAAAAAAAGGATAGCCGCGAAGGAATGCAAGTCTTACATTTTAATTGCATTGTAAGTGGCTAAATTAGGAGAGAATTATGAATTATCCCAAGAAAGTATCTTTAGGAGATATTACTGTACGAGATGGTTTCCAACATGAGGAGATCTTGATTCCTACCGCAGCAAAACTCTGGCTCAGTGAGCAATTGATCTTGGCTGGATTTAGAAAAATTGAAGTAACAAACTTTGGAAATCCCAAGGGTATGCCGCAATTTGCCGATGCCGATGATCTGTTGAAAGCCATGCATAAGAGCAAGATTATTAAAGATATCCTACCGGAAGTTGAAGTTACAGCAGTAACAATTAGAGAAAGATCAATTGATAGAGCTATTCAGGCAAAAAAAGAAGGATACGGACCGGATAGAATTCTTTTAATGGTTTCTACAAGTGAAGCACATCAAAAAAAGAACTCGGGATTAAGTTTAAAAGAATATTGGAAGATGAGCGAAGAGTACATCAAAAAAGCTACTGATGCCGGCATCAAAGTAAATGGAACTGTCAGTACTATCTGGGGTTGTCCCATTACAGGTCCAACTGATATGTCAGATGCAGTTGAGTTTACTAAGAGATGGTTGGATATAGGCGCTACCGATGTTGAACATGCCGATCATGACGGCTCTGCATCTCCGGATAGAGTTTTTGAATATTTCTCAATGATCCGCGATGCAATTCCTGATACTTCTAAACACATTGTTCACTTACACACAACAAGAGGTTGGGGACTTGCAAATATTTTGGCTTCTCTTCAAGCTGGCATGACACATTATGAATCCACAATGGGTGGCATCGGTGGACAACCGGCGAATTTCGTTAGCGGAGTACCAGTATCCGGTACAGGTGCTTATTATTACAAGAATCCCAATCTTGTGGGACTTGTTTCCACGGAAGATATGGCTGTGATGATGGATGAAATGGGAATCGATACTGGTATTGATCTGGATAAATTACTTGAAGTTGGCAATATGGTTGAGAGAATTGTAGGCAGAAGGCTAAGATCAGAAACCATTAAATCAGGTAGAATTCCCAAGTCATTATCGGGGAAAAAGTAGCAGTATTTCTGATTTTTTATTCACGGTGCTCTCAGGAAGGATCTCTATTTATTTCTTGTAAAAGCAGCAAGTTTTATCAGTAGATCCTTCGTAATCAACGAGATTATAATCTCTCAGGATAACGATGTTATTCATTTAGTTGGTTTGCTAATTTAACTTTGCCGGCGTTAGTTTGTGTCATGAGGAACTTGACGAAGGACGAAGTAGGTTAGAGGTTAATTTTTTCTTAATAAATATATTATAAATTATAATGAAAATTTTTGAATCAGTTCGTGATGCGATGCAGGGTGTGCAGGAATTTATTTCCACTCAGCAAAAAATAGAATACATCAATCTTCTTTTGAAAGTGGGATTTGATGTAATCGATTATAGTAGTTTTGTTTCGAAAAGACACATTCCGCAATTTGTAGATGCTGCGGAAGTTTTAGATGGATTGGATGTATCTGAATCGAAAACAAAACTCTTAGCATTAGTCGGTAGTAAAAATGGTTGCGAGACCGCATCACAGTATGAAAAGATAGATTACATCGCTTATCCATTTTCGGTCTCTGAAACTTTTCTCAAATATAATCTAAACTCCGATTTTATCAAAAGTGCAGAAGCAATTGAATATACTCAAAATCTTTGTGAAAAAACAAGAAAAGAACTGATATTATATTTTACTATGGCATTTGGTAATCCTTATGGTGATAAATGGGATACTGATATTGTATTTGAATGGATTGAGAAATTCAGAAAACTGGGTATAAAACAATTTTCATTTTCCGATCCAGCAGCAGTTGCTGATGCAAAAAATATTGCTGTTCTGTTCTCAAAAGTCAAAAAAGAATATTCAGACGCGGAAATTGAATTTGGTGCTCATCTCCATTCCGAACCGGATAAATGGTTCGAAAAAGTAGATGCCGCTTTCAAAAACGGTTGCCGCAGATTCGACACTGTGATCAATGGTTTTGGTGGTTGCCCGATGTCTAAAATAGATTTAGTGGGAAATCTAAAAACAGGCGATCTACTGAGCTATTTGAATGAGAAAAATCAAAATTACGATCAACTGGATATGAATGCTTATCAGCTTGCTTTGGAAAAAGCAAATGAGATTTTTCCTGTTCAGAAATAAAACTTAAATTATTTTCAATATTACTAATTCCTTATTACCCCGATCAAACTTGATAGGATTAACAATTCACTTGACGATTTGAAGTTCACAAATTTCATATCATTTGTAAAAATTAGATTATTATGAGGATAAATTAATGGCAACAAATCATAACAAAATCGAAAAATATAAACCCAAAAACCATATCAGAATGATTACTGCATCTTCACTATTTGACGGTCATGATGCTACAATAAATATAATGAGAAGAATCATCCAATCAACTGGTGCAGAAGTGATCCATCTAGGACATAACAGATCAGTTCAAGAAATCGTTGAATGTGCTGTTTGTGAAGATGTACAAGCTATTGCAATCACATCCTATCAGGGTGGTCATGTTGAGTTTTTTAAGCATATGCTGGATCTTCTTAGGAAGAAAGATTGTGCTCATATTAAAGTATTTGGCGGTGGTGGCGGAGTAATTCTTCCCGATGAAATAAAAGAGCTACATGAATATGGCGTTTCAAGAATATATTCACCTGACGATGGAAGAGTTATGGGACTTCAGGGCATGATCAATAATATGCTCGAATCAGTTGATGTACCCACCGGAAAAAACAACAAAACTACTATCAAAGGATTAAGATCTACAGAAGATAAAGTCAATAATGTTGCCAGGCTCATTTCAGCTGCTGAAAACTATCCGGAAGAAGTGAAAGACTTTTTAATTGACGTCAGCTCCATTGCAAAAGATCAATCAACACCTGTAATTGGCATAACAGGAACTGGTGGATCAGGAAAATCATCTTTAGTTGATGAACTGGTAAGAAGATTTTTAGCTGATTCGGCAGATAAAACGATTGCGATAATCTCAGTTGATCCTTCCAAAAGGAAAACCGGTGGTGCATTACTTGGTGATAGAATTCGCATGAATTCCATCAATAACTCACGGGTTTATATGAGATCGTTGGCTACTCGACAATCAAATTTGGCTTTATCCAAATATGTAAGTGATGCTGTGAATATTGTGAAAACTGCAGGTTATGATCTTGTTATTTTGGAAACCTCAGGTATTGGTCAATCAGATACAGAGATAGTAGATCACTGCGATGTTTCGATGTACGTGATGACTCCTGAGTATGGCGCCGCAACCCAATTGGAAAAAATCGATATGCTGGATTTCTCCGATATTATTGCTTTGAATAAGTTCGATAAAAGAGGATCTCTCGATGCTTTAAGAGACGTGAAGAAACAGTATCAGAGAAATCATAACCTTTGGGATGATGATCTTGATAGCATGCCTGTTCATGGAACAATTGCTTCACATTTTAACGATCCCGGTGTGAACGAACTTTATCATGCACTTATGAACAAAGTAGAGGAAAAAACTGGTGAAGATTTTTCTTCCACTATCGAACATCCCGATGAAATAAGCGAAAAGATCTTCATAATTCCACCCAATAGAACCCGTTATTTATCAGAAATCAGCGATACAGTTAGGAATTACAATAATTGGGCTGAAGAGCAAAGTGAAATAGCTCAAAAACTCTACAGTCTGAAAACATCATCTGATTTGTTTAAAACCAAAGATGGAAAAACTAACAATTCTCTCCAGAAGAAATACGATGAGCTCGAATTGGATTTGGATGGTTATAATAAACAAATTATTGAGAATTGGGAAGATAAGAAGAAGCTGTATAAAGATGATTTTTATTGTTTCAAAGTTCGAGATAAAGAAATAAAAATAGAAACTCATACAGAAAGTTTATCACATATGCAAATTCCTAAGATTTCTCTACCTTCCTACAAAGCATGGGGAGATATCCTAAAATGGAACCTGAAAGAAAACGTTCCAGGAGAATTCCCATATGCTGCAGGAGTATTTCCCTTCAAACGAGAAGGTGAAGATCCCACCAGGATGTTTGCCGGAGAAGGTGGACCGGAAAGAACCAACAAAAGATTTCATTATGTTTCTTTGGGATTGCCTGCCAAACGCCTTTCTACCGCTTTTGATTCTGTAACATTATATGGTGAAGATCCGGATAGAAGACCGGATATATATGGAAAAATCGGTAATAGCGGAGTTTCGATATCCTGTCTTGATGATCTGAAAAAACTCTATTCCGGCTTTAACCTTTCAGACCCGATGACTTCTGTTTCTATCACAATCAATGGACCTGCTCCAATGATGGTAGGATACTATTTTAACGGTGCTATCGATCAGCAATGTGAGATCTACATCAAAGAAAATAACCTGGAAAAAGATGTTGAAAAGAAAATAGCAGCGATTTACAAGAAGAAAGGGACAAAACGTCCTCAATACCAGGGTGAACTTCCAGAAGGAAATGATGGCTTGGGCCTTATGCTGCTTGGTGTTACAGGAGATCAAGTTTTACCCAAGGATGTTTATGAAAAGATCAAAGCTGAAACCTTGTGTAGAATCAGGGGAACTGTTCAAGCTGATATTTTGAAGGAAGATCAAGCACAGAATACATGCATTTTCTCCACAGATTTTTCACTGAAAGTAATGGGAGATATTCAAGAATATTTTATTCAACATAATATCAGGAATTACTATTCAGTTTCAATTTCAGGTTATCACATTGCCGAAGCTGGAGCAAACCCCATTACACAGCTGGCACTAACACTTGCCAATGGCTTTACCTATGTCGAGTATTATGTTTCCAGGGGAATGGATATAAATAAATTCGCTCCGCATCTTTCCTTCTTTTTCTCTAATGGCCTTGATCCTGAATATTCGGTTTTGGGAAGAGTTGCCAGACTTATTTGGGCTAAAGCAATGAAATTGAAGTATAAGGCAAATGACCGTTCTCAAAAGCTAAAATATCACATTCAAACTTCAGGAAGATCACTTCATGCCCAAGAAATAGATTTTAATGACATTAGAACAACTTTACAAGCACTTTATGCTATCTACGATAACTGTAATTCTTTGCATACCAATGCTTATGATGAAGCAATAACAACTCCAACCGAAGAATCGGTACGAAGAGCAATGGCTATACAGATGATCATAAACCATGAATTGGGTCTTGCTAAGAATCAGAATCCACTGCAAGGTGCTTTTATCATCGAGGAACTTACAGATCTGGTAGAAGAGGCCGTGATGGCAGAATTCGATCGAATTACAGAGCGAGGTGGCGTTTTGGGAGCCATGGAGACGATGTATCAGAGAAGCAAGATCCAGGAAGAATCAATGTATTATGAGATGTTAAAGCTTTCGGGTGATCTTCCGATAATGGGAGTTAATACGTTCATATCCTCCAAAGGTTCACCAACTATTTTGCCGGGAGAAGTTATCAGAGCTACTCCCGAAGAAAAAGAATATCAGATCAGCATGCTGCAGGAGCTTCATAAAACTCAAAAAGAGAAAGTGGAAATAGCTTTAACGAACCTGAAGGATTGCGCTGCCCACAAT
>CAZOCS010000094.1:0-10183 GCA_964578365.1 uncultured Candidatus Cloacimonadota bacterium | reverse complement strand
AATATATCGGCATGGCTATGGATTTTGTAAAGAGTAATACAGAACTAGAAAACATTCTTAAGGATTTTGATGAAAAAAACAAAACTAATTTATATGATATTATGTCTGAGGGTCCGGAAGACAAACTTAAGGAAACAAAATTTACTCAACCGGCAATTTTATTCCATAGTATTGCTGCCTTAAAAACTGTTCAAAATGAGATAAATATTATACCGGATTATGTAGCAGGACATTCTCTAGGAGAATTCTCTGCACTGGTTGCAAATGGTGTTTTAACATTAGAAGATGCAATGTATTTAGTTCATAAACGTGGTGAATTCATGATCAAAGCAAATGAAGGCAAACCTTTTGCAATGGCTGCTATTATTGGTCCTTCACCGGATGAAGTTAAAGCTATTTGTGAGGAAGCATCTAAGGTCGATATTGTCATTGCTGCCAATTTTAATACACCTGTACAAACGGTGATATCAGGATCTAAAGCCGGAGTTGAAAAAGCTTGTGAGATTGCACAAGAAAGAAAAGCTAAAAGAGTCGTTCCACTTGTTGTGGGAGGTCCTTTCCATTCCCCACTTATTCAAAAAGCAGCAACATGGCTTTCTGAGGAAATGGATAATATCAATTTCAATAAAACAGTGATTCCTGTGGTTTCCAATGTAAATGCAAAACCTGTAACAGATACTAATGAAATAAAAAATAATCTTGCGAAGCAAGTTACTTCATCTGTTCTCTGGTTCGATTCTATCAAGTTCATGATTGAAGATGGTGTAGACACATTTATTGAATTTGGACCCAAAAAAGTACTTGCTGGAATGTTAAAGAAAATTGACAAGAATGTTAAAGTTATAAGTATCGACACAATCGAAACGTTTGAGTTGGTAAAAAATGAACTGGAGATTTTATGAAACGTTTAGAAGATAAAGTTGCGATCATTACTGGAGCAGCCAGAGGTATTGGTTTCAGTATTGCAGAAATGTTATCTGAGCAAGGCGCAACTTCTATTATTATAGATCTTAATCAACAAGCTGTAGACGCAGCGGTTCAGCAGATCGATGACATGGGAAACCGAGCTATTGGATTCACAGCTGATGTTACAAACTCAGAAGAGATAGCTTCCATTTTTAAAGAGATCCACAAGGAATTCGGCAAAATTGATATTCTCATTAATAATGCTGGAATAACAAAAGACGGATTACTCATGAAAATGAAGGAAACTGACTGGGATGCAGTAATGAACGTTAATCTTAAGGGTACGTTCATCTGCACACAAAAAGTTTGCAGGTATATGCTTAAAAACCGCTCAGGAGTAATTATTAATATTGCTTCTGTTGTTGGAATCATGGGAAATGCCGGTCAAGCGAATTATGCTGCTTCCAAAGGTGGCATCATTGCTTTAACTAAGTCATCTGCAAGGGAATTTGCTTCAAGAAATATAAGAGTAAATGCAATTGCTCCGGGTTTTATTCAAACAGAAATGACGGATAAGTTACCGCAAGAAGTTATTGACAATTATTCAGCTGCAATTCCATTATCACGTATGGGTACAGCTAAGGATGTTGCAAATTTATGTATATTCCTGGCTTCGGAAGATGCTGGTTATATAACTGGTCAGACCATCCAAGTAGATGGCGGCTTGATAATGTAGTAAAAATTAAGGAGGAAATAATGGACACTAAAGCAAAAGTAATTGAATTAATCGTTGAAGAATTAGGAGTTGAAGCTAGTGAAGTAACTCTTGAGGCTAGTTTTATTGAAGATCTAGGAGCAGATTCTCTTGATACTGTTGAGCTAATTATGAAATTTGAAGAAGAATTTGATCTTGATATTGCTGATGAAGAAGCTGAAGGTCTTACGACTGTTGGGAAAGCAATCGAATATCTTGAGAAACATTTAAATTAATCTATATTTTTGGTGGAGTTGTATTTTATGGCTCCACCATATTAATATCTAAGTTTGAGGTTTGTATGAAAAAGCGGAGAATTGTTGTTACCGGAATGGGTACAATAAATGCAGTTGGACACAATATAGAAGAGACATGGAAAAATCTTCTTGCTGGAAAATCTGGTATTGATCACATTAAAAATTTTGAAATAACTGAAGAATATTCAAGCAGAATTGCCGGCGAAATAAAAAACTATGATCCAAATGAACATTTTGATAGGAAAAGAATAAAAAAAATCGATCACTATACACAATATGCCCTAATTTCAGCAAGACAAGCATTCGAAGATTCAGGGCTGAATGAGGCAGATTTCGATCATGACCGAGCTGGAGTTATAGTATCTTCCGGTATTGGTGGAATGCTCACATTTGAAACAGAAGCATACAAAATGGAGAGGAAGGGTCCAAAAAGAATTAGCCCTTTCTTTATTCCAAAAATGATCTCTAACATCGCATCTGCAGAAATTGCAATTGAATTCAATCTAAGAGCTATTAATTTTAATATCTCTTCTGCCTGTGCGTCTGCAAATCATTCAATTGGAACTGCTTTTCGCTCAATTCAATATGGTGATGCCGATATTATGGTAACAGGTGGAGCCGAAGGCTCAGTAACACCTTTAGCAGTTGCCGGATTTTGTTCTATGAGAGCACTTTCTACTCGTAATGATGAACCTAAGAGAGCTTGTCGCCCATTCGATAAAGAACGTGATGGTTTTATCATGGCCGAAGGCGGAGGTGTTCTAATTTTGGAAGAGATGGAACATGCTGTTAATCGCGGTGCTAAAATATACGCCGAGATAGTAGGCTATGGAGCAACATGTGATGCCTTTCACATTACTGCTCCTGCAGAAAATGGTGAAGGTGGTGCACGTGCTATGCAAATAGCTATCAATGATGCTGGAATAGATCCTGAAGAAATAGATTACATTAATGCTCATGGAACTTCGACACCGTTAAATGATCCAAATGAGACAGCTGCTATAAAGACTGTTTTGGGCAAACATGCAAGAAAAGTAAAGATAAGCTCTACGAAATCTATGACTGGTCACACTTTGGGGGCAGCTGCAGGTATTGAAGCAATTGTCTGCTGCAAATCTATTTCAACCGGTAAATTACATCCAACTATTAACTACGAGAATCCTGATCCAGCTTGTGACCTTGAGTATATTCCAAATAAGGCTATTGAGATGGAAGTGAATTGCGCATTAAGTAATTCTCTTGGGTTTGGTGGTCATAACGGAGTAGTTATCTTTAAAAAATTTGTTAAATAGAAAGTGATCCGGCATTAGCCGGTCACTTTATTTTTATTTTGAAAAATATAATTAAGTCTCTAATTTCACAAATATCATCAAAAGATTCTGAAAATTTTGATTTTATTAAATTTCAGAAGATCATTGGTTATAATTTTAACAACCTATCTCTTTTAATTGCAGCACTTACGCACACTTCACGAGAACCCTTGAATACTAAAGGTTCTCCTTTTGAAAGAATGGAATTCCTGGGTGATTCCATTTTAGGTTTGATCGTATCGGAAGAGCTGTTTCTTGAATTTCCTGAATACTCCGAGGGTGAGCTTTCTAAATTAAAATCTAAGATTGTATCGAGGAAAATGCTCGCTCTAGTTTCCAGCAAATTAAGACTTAAAGATTACATAATATTCAATGCCGATTCTGCAGGAAAAGGTGGATTAAATTCAGTCCTTTCTAATACAATGGAATCTCTGATCTGTGCAATTTATCTTGATGGAAACATCGAAAAAGCTCGAGAATTCATAATACAATTTATTATGGAAAATTATTCCACACACTTAAAAAAAGGTCATCTAACCGATTACAAGAGTAAGCTTCAAGAGCATACTCAAGCAGAATTTCATGCAACACCAGATTACATTATTATAAAAGCAGAAGGACCGGAGCATGAGAAAGTATTTACAATTCAAGTTTTAATAAAAGAAGAAATTTACGGATCAGGAAAGGGTAATAGCAAGAAAGAAGCACAGCAGGATGCAGCAAAACATGCCTGCAAAAAATTGGGACTTTGATCCCAAGCTAAAATGAAAATATTTCCAATTTTTATACCTCATCTAGGGTGTCCTTTAAGTTGCGTTTATTGTAATCAGTTAACCATAACAAAAAGTAAAATACCATCAGTTCAAACAATTTCGGAAAACGTAAGAAAATTCTGTGAAAATAATCAATTGGAAGAAAAGGAGATCGCTTTTTTTGGCGGAACATTTACAAAACTATCAAATGAACAGCAACAAACATTTCTTGATACTGTAAATAAATATAAAGATTTGATAGACAGCATAAGAATTTCTACCAGACCCGATTCAATTGATCGTGAAGTTTTAGATTTTTGTAAAAACAACAATGTTCGAACAATTGAGCTGGGAATACAAAGTTTTGACGATACTGTTCTTAAAACCACAAAACGCGGATATACTTCTCAAACAGCTAAAGCAACCTGCAATTTGATAAAAGAAAATAATTTTTCACTTGGAATTCAATTGATGCCGGGACTTCCCGGATTTAATAATGACTCACTTAAAAGAACAATTGAAACAACTATAAAACTCAAACCGGATTTTGTTAGAATATATCCGACTATTGTTCTAAAAGATACCGAGCTTGAGAATTTGTATAGGCTTGGAACATATTCTCCTCTTTCCTTACAAGAATCAATTGTAATTGCATCAGAAATGATAAGCAGATTTAGAGAGAATAACATATCAATAATTAAAGTAGGACTACATTCGGATATTAACAAAGAAGATATTATTGCAGGACCATATCATCAATCATTTGGGGAACTGATAAGAGCTGAGATGCTTAAAACTGAAATATTAAACAATTTTGAAACTAGAACATTAGAAATTTCTCCCAATGATATCTCTTTATTTAAGGGATTTAAATCTAAAATGTTAAAAGAAATTAAAGAAGAAAAAGGATTAAAATATCTACCTATAAAAATAAACAAAAATATAAAAAAAAGATAACTTTACTTTTACAAACACTCTACCCGATGAAAACTGGTAATTATGATAATATTATTAACGATCTTCTCAATTATACTGATATCATTTTTTTATAAGAAAACTATCCCGGTCATTGATGGCTGGCGAAAAATATTACTGATTGTCCTACGTTCAACTGCGATCACTATTATACTCTTGTTACTTTTAAATCCAATACTCTATTTTTTCCAGAATCGAACTGTAAGACCAACTGTTGTCATACTAAGTGATACTTCTGAGAGTATGCAGCAATTCGGAGAGAAAAAATCGAAATTAGAAATCTTCCAACACTTCAAAAATGAAATAAACAACATTTTAGAATCAAAAGATTATAAAATTGTAAACTTTGAGTTTGCAAATGGTATCGATGGTGATAAAAGCTCTACAAATCTAAGTAAAACATTTTCACAAGTCTTTTATAAAATTGATTCAGCAAATATTGAAGCAATTATCCTACTTTCTGATGGATGGTTCAATGATGATGAACTTGAGATAATTGAAAATCAGAATATTCCGATCTACACTATTGACCCTCATTTTCGCACAGATGTTTTTGATCTTAAATTATCTGATATTATCCATAATAAAACAGTTTACAGAAATGATATTACACAAATTGAAGTTAACATTAGTGCAAATAACTATAGTGGTAAAGCAAAAGTTGAACTGCTTTCTGATGATAAACCGATCAAAGAAAAAGAAATTGATCTAACAAAAAGAGATTTCCTTCAGCATACTTTTAACACATCTTTTTCGAGTACGGGTTTAACTCCGATAAGCTTACGAATAACAACAGACTCTATCGAAGTGAATATAGATAACAATATTCTCAACAGTGCTATTCTTGTTAAACGTGATCGTTCTAAAGCTTTAATAATATCAGATATATTAAATTGGGATGTAAAATTTATCAGTAGTGCAGTAAATAAGGATCAATACTGGCAGAGTAAATTCTTGTTGAAGAAAGATGGATTACATGATGCAGGTAAAAAAACACGTTTCGAGACTGAAATAAATGGAATCAATGTCCTTACATTGATAAATAATGGTAATCTAAATTTCTCTCAAGATGAAGTAATACTAATAGATCGATTTGTAAGAAATGGTGGAGGAATTTTTGTTATTGGAAAGCCGATTGCCGAATTGAATGATATTTCACCAGCTAGTAAAACCGGTATTAACCAAATTTTTAAATCTACCTTTGTGCTAACTAAACAAAGTGAGCAATTTAACACATTTTCTTCTATCGAGAAGAAAGATCTGAAGAACATCCCACCAGTTTCTTATTATTATGTTAATTCAAAAATAGAGGTGAAAGTACTGGCAAAATTTAATAATGATGAGAAAAGTTCTGCAATAATATTTAATAATCTTGGGAATGGAAAGATCTTATTTTTTGCTTTTAATGACCTTTGGAAATGGCAGCTATGGAATTCTGAGTACAGTTATAATAATTTAATGCATAATATTTTTTCTTGGTTAGGGCAAACAAATTCTGAGCGTTTTTATGCGTCCTTAGATAAGAATTTATTCTATCTTGGTGAAGATATTAATATTGATCTTCTAGCTTATGATGAGACTCTCTCCCCCATAGCAGAAATGAATGCAGAAATAGTAGTCACTAATTCTGCTGGCAATATTGTTTATCAAGGTTTTATGCTTAAAGAAAACAATAAATATTTTAGTGAGATATCTGATCTGGAATCCGGTAAATATAAATTTATCATATCTGATAAAACATCAAATTCAGAAACTGAGGGTGAATTTATGATCTCGCATATATCTCCGGAAAGCAGAGATACAGGAATAAATTTATCACTTCTTTCGTATATTTCAAACAAAACAAAAGGAAGAGTAATGAGAGGAGCAATTGATAAATCATCTGATCTTGAAATTCCTACAGCTGAAAAAGAGATCATTATATTGCGATCTGAGATCCCCATTTATAAAAAATGGTATGTAATCACTATTTTTTTATTAACATTCTGTACTGAGCTATTCTTAAGAAAAAGATGGGGACTTTTATAAAAAAAAAGCAGCTAGCAAAAATGCAGGCTGCTTAATATCTATTTTACTTATTAATTATTAAAATTTAAACATCATCGATGAATTCAAACCCAGACCTTTTCCATAACGGAAAAATCCATGATAGAATGTAGCTCCTGTTTGCCATTCAAATCTATTGAATATTAATCCTGTTTTGAATTCATAATAAATATTATCATCGTATCCTATAACGGTTTGGAGTGGCCAGAAACCCAATTGATATCCTAATCCTAATGAGAATCCGTTTTTATATGAGTGCTGGTTATTGATGTATTTACCCATGATCTGTAAACTGCTTACGAGTGTATAGTCCATTCCAACACTAACTCCCGGTTTGAATTTCACATAACGGTTTTTTACCCTGGTCGAATCATCCTCGGCAAATGTTTCTTCAATTGCCTCATAATCCTCATCAAAAAAGAATAGATCATTTCTATAGTATTTTTCATACCATCCACCGGCAAGATCTTTATAATTCAATTGCATAAAGATATCATCGATCTGAGCATGGAAATTTCCATTGAATATCCTGGCTTTCACACCAAATCCAACGGATGGTGTCAATCTACCTATTGAACCTTCATCAGTATATTTAAAGTGTGCTTTGTAATGGTAATAAAGGCTATCGGTCATAGAACCGAATTTCTGAGAACTTTCTTCAACTGAGGCATACAACATTGAATAATCTAAGTTAACATTTGCTCCCAAGTAGATTGTCATATCCCGTAAATATTCCACAAAAGAATTACTTTCTTTTTCGGGGAATAACCCGGGGATCATTCCAAAACTAAGACCTTTAGGATAGGCAAAATTCAACGTTGCTCTCCAAAAAGAGAACACCGTACTTCCTTCACCAGTATTGCTGATATATGGTCTATTTGTATCATTTCCATATATAACCAGGTTAGAATACATTTTATCTAGGATTTCTACATTACCAAAAGTTTTCAGACCGAATTCAAAATTCCAGTATTTATGCCCAAAATTCAAAAAATCAGTAGAGGTATTAAAATCCAATATGAAATCATCGGCAGTAATAATACTCTTCTCGTTATCTGTAAGTTGGTGATTTTTTTGGAACATCAGCATATCTTCGAATCTGAAGATTGAATTACTCAGATTCATTTCATATGATAAAGGAAGATGAATTTGAGAATACACTCTATCTGCATTATTAGCTGGATTTTCGGGAAAGAAATCAAAATTTCCGAACAAGGCTAAACTTAATGTTAATATGATTATTGTTATTATTATTTTTTTCATGTTCTATCTCCCTATTCAACTAGATCACTGCTGATATTAATTTCAACTTCCAGGTCTGCTTGAATTCTCAAACCACCAGTCCATGGAATCTCACCTTCACTGAACACGTGAATTCTGGGGATAGTATAAATTGAATCATTAACAAAATAATGCAATTCACTCTGCAATACATCAAGCTCAAATTCTTTATAATTATCTCCACTAGTCTCCTCAAAAAGAGGAACTCTAAACATTTGAACACTATTTGTATCCGGCTCTACAAAATTGTACATCTCTGCTAGAATATTTAAACTATCGTCAGAAACAAGAAAATCGAAACCAATTTCCATTCCGGTGTTATTCCAATATTTGAAGATTATTTTACCAGAATTGTATGCATCTTGCATTGTTTGGTCAAATTCTTCCGTATCCTGTGTCTCAATGCTGAACTCTCCATCATCGAGTGGGATGATCCAAATACCGTCCTCTTCATAAGTAAGTATTTGAATATCTGCTATTACCTCAAAATCGATAGAAACAGAATCATCAAATGATAGATACGGTATTATTGTTCCATCCCCAATAAACGGATCCATTGAGTATTCAAATCCGTCAGGAATTATTTGTAGTATTTCGTTAATATTGTATTCATCAGAAGTAAACTCGATCTGGGTAATTCCTTCTCCAACGTTCAGATTGATCGGCTCTCCTTCATAATTAGTTAGTGACAATTCTGTTGTATCACGTATTGCTATAAGTTCAAATGTAGTGATCATTGGAATTTGAGATTCAATAGTAAAGATGATCGAGCTGTTACCGTTGAACATAAAACTATCTTCATCCACGATCTCAGGTTGTACAAGGTCAATATCCTGGTAGCCTTCTATAAGTTCTATTGGCTGAGATGGAATTAGAGCATTAATTACATATTCTGCTTGTATATCAGTTATTTGGATATCCATTTGTACTGATGCTGAAGTATCTATAATTGCAGTGCTATTGTCAGTTATATCTCCCTCACCAATAAGATTGATCGTAATATTATTACCGATCAAACTATCTGCAAGACTGATAATTCCAGTTGCTGATCCACCAAGTGGTGCAACATTCTCAAATATCACCTCTTCAACCTGGAGAATATCATTATCATCAAGAATTTGAACTGTTAATGGTAATCCATCAGGAGCATTGCCAAGCCAGAAAACAGTATTATTTGTAATTGTAAGATTCAGATTTCCACTTACAAATTTGATCTGTTCGTACTCATCAAATGGTTCAAAATCTCTCGCTATCTCAAATGGAATCGTGTAATTTGGATAATTCGGTAAAACATTAACCGGTTGTCCATTTAGAAGCGCAACCTCAGATGGTGCAACATCACCAAGTGTATATGAAGTACTATGTACATCAGTGTCATCAATTTCAATATCCCCAAAATACTGTGATTCCGATATTATTTCATAAAACTGAAGTGTGTCACCGCTTGCCTGGAATGAACCAACCTCTGTCGCAATAATTTCTGCGTCGAACGAATCATTCAATATTACCAAACGAATTGGTACTGTCCACGATGGTAACCCGATATTATCAATATCCGGTATCGAACAACCAATTAAAATTAAAATCAATAAAATTGGTAGAATCATTTTCTTCATATATCCTCCTAAATTCAATATTATAGTTTTACAACAATTACAAACTTTCTATTTGTTAGTTATATTTGTGAAAAACAAATTTATACGTCCAGTAAAAAATAAAAAAAACTATTTCACGCATCACTTCAATGTTATATAGTGTTTATAACATACTAGTTTTTCAAATAGTTATAATATTGAAGTAGGAAAATGAAAAATAAATAACGTTAACAAAATCTTTTTACATTTAATCTTAAATATCCATATTTATGAACTGATTAACAATAGATTAAAATTATTGTTTATA
>CAZOCS010000093.1:0-10187 GCA_964578365.1 uncultured Candidatus Cloacimonadota bacterium | reverse complement strand
CTTGCAGTTTGTGATGATTGTGTAAACGAATTTAATAACAATGAAGATCCGAGGTTTCAATATGCTTTTATAAATTGTACAAATTGCGGTCCCAGATATTCAATTATAGAAAATACTCCTTATGACAGACCTGTTACCTCGATGAAGAGTTTTGAAATGTGCAATTATTGCAAGAGAGAATATAAAGATCCACTGAATAGGAGATTTCATGCACAACCTGTTGCCTGTCCAGTATGCGGACCTCAATTGCAATTTCTGGATAAAGATCTTTCCGTAGTAACTGGTGATCCGATCATTAATACTGTGAAAGCATTGAAAGAAGGAAAGATAGTTGGAATAAAGGGAATAGGTGGATTTCATATTGCTTGTGATGCAACAAATTATAGTTCTGTAGAGTTGCTTCGACAACGAAAGAACCGACCCCATAAACCTTTTGCTGTGATGTGTTATGAAACAAATATTAATGATATTGTACTGATTGATGAAGGGCAACTTAAGCTACTCAGATCAGCTGCTGCACCTATTGTTATATTACCGAAAAATAATATTGAAATACTTGCCGATAATGTGGCTCCACAAAACCCTAACATAGGTGTTTTCCTACCCTATGCTCCTCATCATTATCAATTTGTAACAAAAGAAATTCCATTTGTAATTATGACTTCCGGGAACAACAGCAACGAACCAATTGCTCGAAAGGAAGTTGAACTAAAGAATCTTTGTGACTGTTTTCTTACTCATAACAGACCAATTCTCAATCGTTCGGATGATTCCATTATTCTTCCCTCAAAAAAACAGAATATACTAATCCGCCGTTCTCGTGGATTTGTACCTTCACCAATAAAATTACCATTTGAGACTGTTCCAACCCTTGGGTGCGGTGCCGAACTAAAACTCACATTTTCACTATCCAGAAAGAACGATATATTCATCTCTCCTTATATTGGAAACTCCGGCAGCAAAGAGACTATGGATTTCTACCTTGAAACATATAATAAATACATTAAATGGTTTAAATTGAAACCGGAACTTATTGCGTGTGATCTGCAGCCGGATTTTGCATCTACCAGATTTGCAGAAAATACAAAACTTCCATTAGTAAAAGTTCAGCATCATCATGCTCATATCTCCGCAATAATGGCAGAACACAAATTGGACGAAAAAGTTATTGGAGTTTCTTATGATGGAACCGGCTATGGAACAGATGCCGCGATTTGGGGTGGAGAAATATTCATAGCAGATCATACCAGTTTTGAACGTCTTTTCCATTTGAATTATATGCCGCTTCCGGGTGGAGATGCTGCCATTATACATCCAATTCGCATTGCTTATGCTTATTCAATTGCGGCTGGTTCAGATATTGAGCTTTTAACTGGAATTTCAGAATTAGAAAGAAACGTAATACAAAAACAATTGCAGAATAATTTTAACGTCTTCCAAACTTCCAGTATGGGCAGACTTTTTGATTGTGTATCTGCAATGTTAGGACTTTTACCTTCTATCACATTTGAAGCACAAAGCGCTATGGCTCTGGAATTTTTATGCGGAAACGAATCTGTTGCAGATTCAAAGCCTTATTCATTTGAAATTGATAAAGATATTATAGATATTAGACCCATAATTGTTGATGTATCAAAAGACATCCAAAAAGGTATAGATCATAAGGTTATTTCAAGAAGATTTCACAAAACAATAATCGATTTTACACTAGCTTCTGTTCAAAAGACTTCTAAAGTATCAGGACTTAATAAAGTTGTACTTTCTGGTGGTGTGATGCAGAATAGAATTTTGATAGACGGGCTAATAGAAGCACTTACTAGAAATAACTTTACAGTTTTTTCACCCAGAAATTTATCGCCAAATGATAGTTCCATTTCGGTTGGTCAGGTTATGATCGCGAACCGCATAATGGAAATAAAGAAAAATAATTATTAGATATAAAAGGAGAAAATATGTGTTTAGCTATACCGGCTAAGATTGTTGAGAAAGAAGGTGAGAAAGGTGTTGTGAACTTAGGTGGCGTGAATAAAGAGATCATGTTCACATTTACACCGGAAGCCAAAATAGGAGATTGGGTAATAATGCATACAGGATTTGCTTTGAACGTAATCACGGAAAAAGATGCAAGCGAAACCTTAAAAATATTTGAAGAAATGGCACTGCTTGAAGATGATTGATCTATCAAAATATCGAGATCCACAATTAATTAAAAGAATTGTAGAAGATCTGCAAAATTGGGATGAGCCAACCAAGATAATGGAAGTATGCGGTTCACACACAATGGCAATCGGCCATTGGGGAATCAGAAAACTTCTCCCGAAAAACATTTCATTGATCTCCGGTCCTGGCTGCCCCGTTTGCGTTACACCATCTTCATTAATTGATGAATTACTGAATTTGAAAAATGTAACTATAGCCACTTTTGGTGATGTTCTACGTGTTCCGGGAAAAGATGAAACTCTGGAACATGCACGAGCCAGAGGTTTGGATGTGAGAATAGTTTACTCACCTTTGGAAGCTTTGGAGATGGCTAAAGAAAAGGAAACTATTTTTGTAGGAATTGGATTTGAAACTACCATTCCGGGAATTGCACAAACTATCCTAATGGCAAAGCAGCAGAAACTTAATAACTTTTCTGTATTTCCTGCCTTTAAACTTGTTCCACCAGCATTAGAAGCACTTCTTTCTGCTGATGATATCAAGTTAGATGGATTTCTCCTTCCGGGTCATGTAAGTGTTATAATCGGTTCTGAATCATATATGCTCTTACCAGAGAAATATGGAATTGGTGGTGTTGTTACAGGATTTGAACCGTTGGATATTTTAACTGCAATAAAGATCATTACTGAGCAGGTTAAACATAGAAAGCCGGCAATCGTAAATGAATACAACAGAGTAGTAAACATTGTTGGAAATAAAAGTGCACAAAAAGTTATTGATACTGTCCTTAAAACTGAAGATGCTCTTTGGCGTGGAATCGGCTGGATCCCAGATTCTGGATTGGGAATTCGGGATGAATTTAAGGAATTTGATGCTTCCAAGAAATATAATATTACACTAAAGGAAGAAGAAGGAAACACAGGTTGTAGATGTGCGGATGTTCTAAAGGGGATCATCATTCCACCGGAGTGTCCGTTATTTGAAACAAATTGCAATCCAGCCCATCCGATCGGACCATGTATGGTATCTTCGGAAGGAAGCTGTGCGGCGTATTATAAATATGAAAGATAGAATTGTTCACGGATCTACACAGATTTTACGGATAAAGAATATCCAATATCGAACAAGGAATTTTCAATAATGAAGAAAAAAATGAAAAAATTAATTGTTTCATTATCAATTATACTATTCTTATTCGGATGTGTGATTAATGCAAAAGAGCACAAAGAAATATTAAAAACAGATCAAGCTTCCCGAACAAATGACAATGCGCAGAATAAATATCATGGTGATATGTGTTTTGATGTACCTATCGTAGTAAAAAGGGTTGAACCGCTGTATCCTGATGAGGCAAAAGAAAAAGGTATTTCAGGAGATGTATTATTAGAAGTAGAAATTCTTCCTGATGGATCTGTTGGTGATATCAATGTTATAGATTCATTGGATCCTGGGATTAATGGATTAGACGAATGCGCTGTGAATGCTGTTAAGCAATGGGAATTCTCAATTACAAAAGATAACAAAGGTAACCCGATTTCATATCGTGTTAAATTTCCAGTTGAATTTTATATGGAATAACTGATTTTTATTAGTTTTGTTCGTTTTGTTAGTTGTTAAATAATAGGAAAAAAATATGAAAGATGATATAATAACTCTCGGTCATGGTAGTGGTGGAGGATTAACCAGAAGATTGATCAATGATATCTTCGATAAGAACTTCAAACTTCCAACCTTGGATGATGCGGTTGAAATTGAAAACCGAATAGTTGTAACTACAGATGCACATGTAATAAAACCCATATTTTTCCCTAGTGGAGATATAGGTAAACTTTCTGTCACAGGAACCGTGAACGATGTGTCTATGAAAGGTGCTGTTCCAAAATATCTTTTGATCACATACATTATTGAAGAAGGTTTCAAGATCGATGATTTAAAAAAGATCACTGAATCGGTTCAAGAAGCTGCAATCGATGCAAATGTGAAAATTATTGCCGGCGACACAAAAGTTGTGGAAAGAGGTAAAGCAGATGGAATGTATATTACAACAACCGGAATTGGTTTTCTTCCCGACGGTGTAGATCTTACTTCCAATAATATTAAGAATGGTGATAAAATTCTCGTTAACGGTAGTATTGGAGATCACACGGTAGCAGTAATTAATGTTCGAGAAAAACTTGATCTCACTCCTGCCCCACAAAGCGATTGCGCTTCATTAAACGAGCTTGTTCAATTAATGTTGAAAAGTGGTAATATAAAATTCCTGCGTGATGCAACTCGTGGCGGAGTTGCAACAATTCTAAATGAAGTTGCAGAAGATACTAGTTTAGGTATTATCATCAATGAAGAAGATATTCCAGTAAAAGATGCTGTAAATGCTATATGCGGATTACTTGGATTAGATGCTCTTTATATGGCGAATGAGGGGAAACTTGTATCATTTGTTTCGGGTGAAACTTCCAACTTGATAAATGAAATGAAAAAGCATAAATACGGAAAAGAGACAAAGATCATTGGTGAAGTTACTAAAGAAGTTAATGGTGTTTACTTAAGAACATCTATTGGTGGTTTGCGTCCACTGTTGATGTTGGAATCAGACCCCCTTCCAAGGATATGTTAAAATCTTAATCTGGTAATTCTAGAAAAGGTAGAGAATGAAAAAAAATATTATATTCTTAATTCTTTCAACCATATTTTCCTTGTTATTCGCAGATGCCGGTGATTCATTAGTAATTCAAACTTTCACATTTGAAGACATCGAAAAACGTAGAGACTTTTTTGAATTCCCTGACGATGAACGAACTTGGGAAAAAATCTATATGTACAGAACCTTAAAATGTGATGAGCAAACTAAACAAGATAAGCACCCATGTGGTGAATGGGATTACAGTACTTTCACGCTTTTATACATTCCTGTAGGAGATACTGTGGAAGTTTTTGAATTAGAAAACTATGTTACACCATATGGGATGGGACTTGATCTGAATGGAGATTGTGGTTGGACATATATTTATGATGTTACGGATTATGCTCCACTGCTTAAAGGTAGAGTAGATATTTCTTCGGGAAACCAACAGGAGCTTTTAGATATGAAATTTATTTTCGTAGAAGGAGTTTCACCTCGTAATGTGATTTCTATAAACAATTTGTATCCATGGGATTCTTATAAATATGGAGATATTGCGGATAACAATGTTTTGCAACCTTTTGAATTAATCTTAGATCCCAAAGCACAAGGTTATATGCTACGAGCTCGAATTTCGGGTCATGGACATCACGGACCGCGAAACTGTTGTGAATGGGACAGTAAAACACATACATATTATGCAAATGAAAGTGTTCTTTTCCGTTGGAATATTTGGAAGAATTGCGGTGATAATCCAATTTATCCGCAAGGTGGAACCTGGCAATTTGATCGAGCTGGTTGGTGTCCAGGAACGGCTGTAGATACTTATGATTTTGAACTCACAAACAAAGTTGATCCAGGTGATACTCTTACATTCGATTACGGGATCGAAATGTATTCGGATAATGGTGAAAAGGACGGAGAATTTCGTCAATGTCATCAACTTTTTTCTTATGGTAAACCAAATTTTAATCTAAATGCTGAAATTTATGACATCATTGCTCCTTCAGATAAAGATAGTTATAGCAGAATAAATCCGATTTGCACGAATCCTGAGATTGTAATCCGGAATTCCGGAAAACATCCGCTGAAAACCCTAACAATTGAATACGGTTTGAGAACAGAGGAAAAACACACTTACCAATGGTATGGTAATTTGGAATTCTTAAAAAAAGAAAACATAATTTTACCAAATATCAATTGGAAAAGTGATGACAGTATTTTTGTTGTTGAAATTTTCAACCCAAACGGACAACCTGATGAGTATCCGAATAATAATATTATGACTTCAAACGTAGTTGAACTTCAAATTCTTCCCTCACATTTTTATTTGCATATAAAAGCACAAGGCCTGGGAAGAGCAAAAGATAATGCTTATACTTTATCAGATGATGTTGGACGAATCTTGTATATGAAAGATTATTTTGATGATAATGAAATCTATGAAGAACTTATCGAGCTGCCTGCAGGTTGTTATGAATTAAAAATTACTGATCGTAAAGAAGACGGAATGATAAGACATTGGTGGTATCGAGATTCAAATCCAGAATTGGTTGGAGAAAACGGGAAAATTGAAATTCTAGATGAAAATAAAAGACTGTTGAAAAAATTGAAATACGATTTTGCCGAATCGGAGATATTCAGATTTAGAGTTGAATAATTTAAAATTCTACTGTGTTCAAAAGGAAATAATTATGCATGAAGGCGCAATAATTCACTCATTATTAGAAATAGCAAAAGATATAAGAATTAAAGAAAATATTAAAGAGATTAACGAAGTAAAAATAGTTGTAGGCAAATTCCATCAAATAGTAGAAGAGGTGATGTTAACAAATTTTGATTTTATGAAAACCGAATATGACGGATTTGATAATGCAAAGCTTATAATGACTGAAAAAGATGTCAGCGTTAAATGTGTAGAATGCCAGCATAAATTCACAATTGATGAACCTATTTTTATGTGTCCAAAATGTGACTCGTTTAACACTGAATTAATTTCCGGAAAGGAACTCTATATTGAAACAATTGAAGGTATGAAAGAATAAAAAAATTTATTTAAATTGGAGGAATAATGAAAAAGATGTTATTGTTTTTTGTATTAATTTTTATTAGTATGCAATTATTTGCAATTCAGCAGCCTGAAGAACTTATGAACGATGCCACCGATGGGGAAAGGATCATGACGAGGTTGAAGCAGTTGAATGCATTACAAACTGATATAACAAAGAATGAAAAGGATCTTTTGAATTCGTTGATCACCAATACTGATGAAGACTCTCTTGAATTATGGGTTTATAATTTTTTAAATAATACACATTCATTGATTTCCGTTACAAGACAAATAAACTCAACTTTATGTAATATCTATGTTGCTGATGACATTTGGAATGTTACAATAGATCCTGTAGATGTAGAACATTTGAGAAATGCTTTTGAAGATTCAACGGCTGCTGATCCCACCAAAGGTGTTTATGAACTTGATACAGAGATGTTCGGCATCACTTCTGATATTGATGGTAATGGTAAAACAAATATTCTGATATACGATATCGATGATACGAATATTAATGGTTATTTCTCTCCATCAGACATTTTGGGAGGACCATACAGTAACAATATGGAGCTTCTCTATATTGATGATAATCCACACAATGCAGGAATTCACAGCAGTTATTGCTATGCTACATTGGCTCATGAGTTTCAACATCTTATACACTGCAACCACGATAGTAACGAAACAACCTGGGTAAATGAAGGATTATCCAGTTTTGCACAGTGGGTGACTGGTTGGATCAGTCCATATTGGATGATGTTATTCATACAAGATCCTGATAATAATCTTGTGCAATGGAGTGCAGGAGCTGATTATCCCCAAAGCTATTTATTTATGCAATACCTTTATGAACATTATGTGATCGGAGAAGAGAACATTATCTATAATCTTGTTCACATAACTCAGAACAGTATGGATGGTGTGGATACTGCACTATTAGAAACAGGTTGGGGAACAGATATTACATCTATGGATGTATTTAATAATTGGGTAATTGCAAACCATATAAATGATCCGGTGTTTATGGATGGATTGTACAGTTATTCAGATAATCCGATCGGAACAGGACAATTTGTTCTAACTAATACAGCTGAGTACTCAAGTTATCCGGTTACTTCCAATAATGTCTCAATGAATCATTGGAGCGTAAATTATATTCTATTTGAAAATACCAACTTGGATCTATCAGTAGATTTTGATGGAGATGAGACAAATTCTGATTTCCACGTTCAATTTGTTAAATTCTTTGATAATGAACCGGTTGAAGTTGTTGAAATGGAATTAGATACACAAATGAACGGAAGTATTGTTCTTCCTAATTCTGGAATAGTTTATGATAAAGTGTTAATGGTTGTTACAGATACTTATACAGCTTATTCACAAATCACATATAGTTTTGAGGCAACAAATTCTGTGAGTGCAGAAGAAGAAATTAACATTCAATCACAATATACTGTAACGAACTATCCAAATCCATTTAGTTTAAGTTCCGCACGTAATTCGGGTATAACAATTTCATATAACATTCCGAAAAGTGATAACGTAAAAATAGATATTTATAATATCAAAGGACAGAAAGTTACATCTCTATATAATGAATACAATAATGCAGGTGTAAATTCTGTACTTTGGAATGGGAAAGACGATTCCAGTTCTGTAGTATCAAGTGGTATTTATTACTATAAAATTAGTTCTGGAGAATTTTCTAAAACCAAGAAAATGATTTTACTTAAATAAACATACTTGTGTTTCTAACAAATTGCATTAAATTATTGCTGATCTGGAGGAGATATGTTAGAAATTGGAATAAATGCACCTGATTTTGTTTTGAAAGATCAGGATAATAAAGATATTTCTTTGAAAAATTTAAAAGGGAAATGGATCGTTCTGTACTTCTACCCAAAGGACAATACATCTGGCTGTACAAAAGAAGCTTGCGACTTTACTGACCAAAAAATAGATTATTCTAACCTAAATGCTGAAATTTTAGGTGTAAGCCCTGATAGTGTTGAATCACATCAAAAATTTACTCAAAAACATAATTTGGGAATTACTTTGCTCAGTGATACTGACAAGAAAGTTATGAAAGTTTACGGAGCTTGGGGATTGAAAAAAAATTATGGAAAAGAATATGAAGGTGTTATTCGCACTACCTTCCTTATTTCACCTGAGCAAAAGATCGTTGCGGCATGGAGTAATGTAAAGGTCCGGGTTAAGAGAAAATCTGGAGAAGTGAAACACGTGGATATCGTGAAAGAAAAACTAGCTGAATTGAATGAGTAAAGCAATGAAAATAAACATCTTATCACTTATATTTATAATCTCTGTTTCTTTGGGAGGAAATGAAACTATGAACTATAACGAACTTAACGCAGAAGAAGAACGAGTAATAATCCAAAAAGGAACTGAACAACCTTTCACAGGAAAATTTTATAAGTATGATAAAAGTGGAACTTATACATGTAAGCGTTGCGATGCACCTTTATTCAAATCGGATGATAAATTTGATTCCAATTGCGGATGGCCCAGTTTTGATGATGAAATAGAAGGTACTGTTAATAGAGTTCCGGATGCCGATGGAATTCGAACCGAAATAACCTGTGCAAATTGTGGAGCTCATTTAGGTCATATTTTCATTGGTGAAAACTATACAGACAAGAATGTGCGACATTGTGTAAATTCAATTTCTTTAAGTTTTATTCCGGAAAAATCAAAAACTGAAATTGCAATATTTGCAGGTGGCTGTTTTTGGGGTGTAGATTATCAATTCCAAAAGATTGAAGGAGTAACCGAAACTTCTGTGGGCTATATTGGAGGAAGTAAGAATAATCCTTTATACAAAGAAGTTGTTACGGGTACTACAGGTCATGCTGAAGCTCTCCAAATAACTTTTGATCCACAGCAGGTATCTTATGAAAAACTGGTAAAGTTCTTTTTTGAGATCCACGATTTTACTCAAATTAACAGACAGGGACCCGATATTGGTGAACAGTACCGCTCGGTAATTTTCTATACAGATAATGAACAAAAAGAGACAGCCAAAAGTGTCATCAAAATATTAATAGATAAAGATTATAAGGTTGCAACAACTCTAGAAAAAGCGGGTCAATTCTGGGATGCTGAAGAGTACCATCAAGATTATTATAATAAGACTGGTGGTGATCCTTATTGTCATATCTATAAGAAAATATTTTAATTTAATTTTAGTTTGACATAAAATTCTGTGTTACGTTTTTTGTATCCGTAACACGGAGGATTAATGTCTGATCTTATTAGATTCGGAGTTTCAATTGATAAAGAGCTCCTGGAAAAATATGATTTCCCAGGCGATGACACCCCGATTATCCAGGG
>CAZOCS010000092.1:0-10269 GCA_964578365.1 uncultured Candidatus Cloacimonadota bacterium | reverse complement strand
ATTATATCATTTTATTAATTTGAGAAGCATAACGTCGCATAACTACCGGTTTATTATAGATAAGAAATAGATAATTACAACAAATTAATTTTGTAATTGACTCCAAAGTTTCTGGTTGATAGAATCGATTTTGAATTAATTAATTATAGAAAAAGGAGAATATCAATTATGAAAATTAGTTTTACTACGATTGCAGTAAGAGATTTAGAAAAATCGGTAAAGTTCTATACAGAGATCATAAAGCTTAAAGAAGTTATGAGATTTAATCCTCAAAAAGGGATTAATATTGTTTTCTTAAAAGATGATGATAATGGTAAAATCGAATTAATTGAATATGAGCAAAACAAGGAAGTAGATGATTCTGGCAATGCATCCATAGTCTCGATAGGTTTTGCGACCGATGATTTAGACAAATCTATGATGATGCTAAATGAGAGTAACATAAAAATCATTCGTGGTCCGATCCAAACGCCAAGTGGAGCAAAATTTCTTTTCATTAATGATCCTGACGGTGTAGAAATTGAATTAATTCAAGGTTTCAATTTGTAATAGTTATATTCAAATAATTGCAAATAGAAAATCAGGAATTAGAAATTAGTGAATATTTTAAGTAAAAAACTGATCAATGGTGTTATTCTGATCTTTTGTATCAGCAATCTATTTGCATCCGACGAAAACATCTTTTTAGAAATTCCCAAGAATTTTTTTAAAGGAGTATTAGAAGCTAATTACAAAGAAACTCCATTTGATGAATTTTTACCAATAAACAGCGTAGCAATTCCACAACCTAATTACCCGGTCAAAAAAGAACATCCTTCACTTCTTTTTAAGAGAGATGATATTCACATAATCAAATCAAGATTACGCAGAGAACCATACCGAAGTTGGGGGGAGAATATGATCGATCTTGCACTTTCCTTCAATTATGATCTCACTTCTCCCTTATTATATGAACTCAGAAGGAGTGAAGCTGCAAAAGCAAATGCTTTTGCATATTTTCTTACTTCTAAAAATGAGTTTTTGGAAACCGCAAAACTTGCACTTTTAAATATTGGTGATACATTCCCTCCAACAACTCCCGAAGGGCAGGAATCACAAGTAGGTTGGGGTGATTGGATGAGAGCTGCCCAGGCACTAAAGAATTTTGCAGTTGCTTATGACCTGATATATTGGGAGTTTAATGATGATCAGCGAGAAATAATAGAGAATCAGTTGATCGAACAGGTTAAGCAACTTCACAGAAATTTCAGGAAATTCCCAAATAATTTGAGTAGAAATGAAATCGCTTTGGGAATTGGAATTCCTCAAAATAATCATATTATTGAAATCGCCTCGGGAGTGGCAACAGTAGCTTTGATTGTTGAACACAAGCTGGCAAAACGATATTTTGATGATGCTGTTAATGAACTTCAACATGGCTTAGCTATGATCGAGGTGGATGGATCATATCGTGAAGGAGCGTATTATGGAAGATATGTTGCATCAATATTGTTTCCCTTTGCACATTATTTGAATAACTCTACCGATACAAATATTTTAAAAGTTCCTCAGCTGAAGAAATTCATTCGATGGCTGATCGATATAGAAAAATCGGATGGCAGTGTTCCGCTTTTTGATGACGCATTTCACCATTATTCTCTTTTTCAACCCTTAGGTTCCGGTTTAACCGAATATGAGAATGAACTAATATTTCTATATGAAGAGAACAAGGAGAACTTTAGGGACAGTGATCTTATATATATTGATGTTTTTTGTGGATTTGATGACAGAACATTTCCAATAAAGCCAGACTACGATCCGGCAATTTATTATCCCGATGGAGGAATGTCCATTTTCAGAGGGGAAGAGAATATATATGCACTTTTTCTGGGTGAACCAGGCAGAAAAAATGATACTCATCATGATCACTTTGAACCGGGAGCATTTTCATTATCTGCTTTCAATAAAGATTTTCTAATTGATTCCGGCTATGGAATAAAGGGCGTGAATGATGTGAATAGAAACTGGTTTACATCTGCTCAAGCTCACAATATACCATTAGTTAACGGACTTGGCCCAAATCTTAATCCGGTTTGGGGAGATGATCTAAAGAGTGAAATGTATGATTATTTTGGCTCAAAGCAAATTTCTGGATCGGTTATTAGATCAAATTACCGAGGAACAAATATTACTCGTTCGATCTGGTTTGCAAACCAGAGATATTTTGTTGTGGTGGATGAATTTGAATCTGATACAAAGAAAAGGTATTCAATTCCCTGGCATGGTTTGGGAATGTTTGAGAGAATAAACCAAACAAGCGCTAAATGGGTTCAAGAAACCAGCTGCCTTGATGTTGAATTTATTTCTAAGGATGATAATGCACTTTTGATCACTCAAAAAACAGGATTGCATACAAAACGTGTTTTTAATAATGAGCATCAAATTCTAGAAACAAAACTTCGACCCAGCAAAGAAAATAAATTTATATCGATATTTATCCCGAATCAAATTAGTGAGGATCAAATTCATGCATCCAAAACTGAAACTTCTTCAAATGGAATTGTGAATGCTAGAATAATAGAAGATCAGTACAATAATTGGAAAGATTATATAATCTTAGCTGATTCAGTTTGGGAATGCACAAACGTATCCAGTGATGCTGATATTGCGTTCTTTCATAAAAATGAGTTTGATAAAGTTGAGTATCTAACCGCGAAGAATGTAACTTTTTTTAAGATCGATAATGAATACATATTCACATCAGAAAAGCCAATTGATATAATTTTGAATCTTGCTGGTAATGGCTGGTTCGGATATCTTTCTTCTCAACATACAAGATCCAATTTTATTGAGTTCTATCCTCAATACACCCTAGGATTCATGATCTTCAATAATAAAGTAGTTGAATTTGATGTCTTGGATTCTGCCAGTTTGTTTGCAACTGATGAAAGTGGGATCTTCGATTTTCACCCTTCTCAAAATAGAACTTTCACAACGGAAAAATTCAAACCATATTATCCAATATTAAGTAGTTTAAATGTCTCTCAAGATCCTCACTCGGATATTGAGCATATGAACAACTTTGAAAAAGTCCAATTAAGAAATGAGATCACCAAAATAACTACAGAAGCAACTTTAAACAATGCAGATTCATTACTTAATTACTCTTTAAAAAACATGTATGGTATTACTGCCGGAATTATTAATTGTGCATGGAGTGCTTCGGAAAGTTTTATTCTCAACCTGCCGCAAACTTTTAAGTTGGAGCGAAACATAGCAGGAAAAGAAGTATCATATTTTGAAGAAGGTCATATTACAGATAAAGGGATCTCAACTAAATTTCATAGATTGGAAATTGAAAACACACTTTATTTCCAGCAGGAAAACTATTTTGAAGATCATGCTTTTACATCTGCAGAAATAAATTACAATAAATATCATCTTTATGCTGATCGTGAACAATATGAAGGTGATATAGGTTACCAATTTGCCCTTGATAGATATTTCAATAATGGAGCAATTGGTTTGCAACATAACCAGGAAAAAGCAGGCGAGAGAAAAAATGGTATCATTTTGAATTATGATAATTGGAACAGTAATGCTTTCTGGAGCCAAACTGAAGAAAATAGTGATTACTATTTCTCTATATCTAAACAGGGAAGAAGATTTAGAGGTAACCTGATGGGTGATTATAATCAGGAAAATGGCCTGCAAAATTTCAAACTCACTAATTCTATTCTGATCTCCAATAATTTATTATTCAATTCAGGATTTAGAAGATATTTACTTAATAATGAAGATACCCAAGTTTATAATTCTAATATTTATTATTATCTCAATAATCTTTCTGGATCATTTGCAGTTTATAAGGCACAATCATATAAGCACAGGCTTAATTGGCGAGTGAATTGCAATTACAAAAAGTTCAATTTTGTACATTTTGGTGAATTTCAAAATTTACTGTTTGGAGATTTTAAAATAAGATACCGTGGTAGAACAATTTCATGGAATAACACTCTTAATAAGGGGAAAACCAACCAATTCAAGATCGCTTATAATTCCAAAAAATATTGGTCGGCAAATACTGGCTTTGAGCTCGATCTGAGCAGCCCGGAACTGAGTAGAATATCCGGAGGTGTGCATTTCAATACTTATATACAAACCGGATTGGATGTTACACATGCTTTGTTTAATGAAGATGAGTGGTTGGGAATTTGCTGGGTGATAGACACTAGAATACTCAAAAATGAGTTGTTAAATCTTTATACAAATACATTTTTCAATAGTGACATGGAAATTACTTATTATGAAATTATTGTAAGTCAAATGGGTCAAAGCTATTCTCCCGGGATAAAGATAAAAAAAGATCATAGGGGATTTATTACAGGAGAAGGGTATGTCTGCTGGGAGTTTTAGTTACCCATTTTTTTTACTGATTGACAGTTGGATTTAACTTTTGCAGTTTTGGAATTGCAAAAAGAAAAAAAGTGTGACACTAGCGTGGAGTTATGAAAAAAAGAAAGATATTAATACTTTTAGTGATTGCCATATCATTTTGTTTTGGTTATTTCCTAAAAGCAATTATCAGCGGACAATCAAAAAATAGCATTACTTTAGTACAGCCGGATGATAACACCAAATTGAATAAGGTAATTGGTATTGGCGGCATCTTTTTTAAGTGCAAAGATCCTGATAAGATAAAGAAATGGTACAAAACCCATTTGGGTTTTGATACAAACCAATTTGGCACCCGTTTTGAATGGCAAGAGGGTTCAGATCCAACAAGAAAAGGTTCTCTCCAATGGAGTCCATTCCATGAAACAACCAATTATTTTGACCCTTCCAGTAAGGAATTTATGATTAATTATAGAGTTGATAACCTGGATAAACTTGTTGAACAACTAAAGAAAGAAGACGTGACATTTATTGATACAATTGTAACGTATGAATATGGTAAGTTTGTACATATAATGGACATTGAAGGAAACAAAATTGAACTGTATGAACCGAACTTTGAGTACAGCACATCTGACTAGCGGCAGATTAAAGAGAATTATTGAAGAGCATATAATTTATGAATGAACAGCATTCAAACAATTTATTACACGGCATGACCTTGGAAAAGATCATTAACAGTTTGGTAGTCCATTATGGTTGGGAGAAGTTAGGTAAGCGTATTAATATAAAGTGTTTTAATATTGATCCTTCAGTAAAATCAAGTCTTAAATTCCTGAGAAGAACACCCTGGGCACGAAAGAAAGTTGAGGATTTATATATCACAATGAAAAAGAGAGAACTGTAAATTGTTCAAACTTCTTCATAATTCCAATTGGATAGTGCATTAATTAATTTATTGAAATCATCAAGATAATCGTGTGTTACATCCACTTGCAAAAAAGGTTCATTTTTATTGGGAGTAGTATAATTGCACAATCCTTCAAATGATTCCAGGATATATCCCAGATAGATAAGTTCTTGGGGTGGCACATTGATGTTGAAACGTTTTGTACCATCCTCTAAAGTCTCTACATCTGTAATAGAAAATTTCATTACACCCTAACTTATGCAATTCTCAGCGAAGTGCGTGTTGCAAAACTTCCTCGATCGTATCGACCAGGATAATATTCAACCCTTTTTTTATTTCTTCATTTACTTCGGTTAAAGAAGGCTCATTAGCACTTGGAACTAACACATTCTTGATCTTTGCTCTTTTTAACGCTATCAATTTCTCTGCTAGCCCACCAATTGGAAGCACATTACCGGAAAGTGTTATCTCTCCCGTCATGGCAATATTATGTTTCACCTTTCTGTTGGAAAGAATCGATATTATCGCTGTAACCAAAGTCACACCGGCAGAGGGTCCATCTTTGGGAATTGCTCCTTCTGGTATGTGAAGATGAAGATCACATTTTTTATAAAAGTTTTCATCGATATTATATTTTGCAGCGTGAAGCCTGGCATAACTGAAAGCAGCCTGAGCAGATTCCTGCATTACATCACCCAATTGTCCAGTAAGCTTGAGATTCCCCTTACCCTTAACTTTTATAACTTCAATTTGCAGTGTTTCTCCGCCAAACCTTGTCCAGGCAAGACCAGTTACAAGACCTACAGCATCTTTCCTGTTAACTTCAGAATATAGGTGTTTAGGAATACCAAGGTATTCTTCCAGATCATTTGCTTTTACAGAAACAAGCCCCTTTAATTTCCCTTCAACATACTTCTTGGCGATCTTTCTTAGAATTTTAGCGATTTGTCTTTCCAGTCCGCGTACACCAGCTTCTCTGGTATAAAGCTTAATTATTTTTTCTATAGTCGTCTTTAGATATTTTATCTTAACTTTACCTTTCAGATCGTGTTCTTTAATAACTTTTGGAACAAGATGTTTTGTGGCGATATGTATCTTCTCATAAGCTGTATAGCCAGGAATTTCTATTACCTCCATTCTATCTAACAAAGGTTGCGGGATTGAATTTAGTGTATTCGCTGTTGTAATGAAGATCACTTGAGAAAGGTCGTATTCAAAGTCGAGATAATGGTCACGGAATGAGTCATTTTGTTCGGGATCTAATACTTCTAATAATGCGGAGGCAGGGTCTCCACGGAAATCACTGCTCATTTTATCTATTTCGTCCATCATAATAAGCGGATTCGTGGTACCTGCTTTTTTCATACTTTGTATTATCACACCCGGAAGAGCACCTACATAAGTTCTTCTGTGTCCGCGTATTTCAGCTTCATCTCGAACTCCGCCCAAAGATAATCTTACAAATTTCCTATCCATTGCGCGTGCGATAGATTTTCCTAAAGAAGTTTTTCCAACACCTGGAGGACCAACAAAGCACAATATCTGCCCTTTGACCTTCTCTGCCAGTTTAACTACAGCAAGGTATTCCAAAATACGCTCTTTCACTTTTACCAGTCCATAATGATCATCGTCTAATATGTTTTGAGCTATTATAAGATCAAACTCCTTCAATTTAGGTTCATCCCATGGTAGATCTAATATCCAGGTAAGATAGGTATGAGTTACAGAATATTCCGGTGAATAGGAATTCATATGTGCGAAACGTTCAAGCTCACCTTCTGCTTTCTTTTTCGCCTGTTCACTTAAGTTTGCTTTTTCAATCTTCTTTTTAAAATCAAGTAATTCTGTTTTATCTTCTTTAGTTATGCCAAGCTCTTTATGGATAGCTTTAAGCTGCTCATTCAAATAATATTCTCGCTGCAATTTGCTTAGTTTACTCTTCACAGTTCCATCGATCTTGTATTCCAGTTTTAATATTTGAATTTCTTCGATAACTATTCTATACAATTGTGATATTGATTCGAAAAGATCGTTCAATTCAAAAAGGTGTTGTTTTCTGCTTACATCAAGCTGGATATTCGAAAGTGCATAATAAAAGAATTCATCTGCATTTTCAGCATCACTAAGAGGTATCATTGCCTCTTCCGGAATTGCTTTATTAAGATTTATATAGCTCTTAAAAGCTTTTCTGAAAGAACGTAATAAAGCTTCACTTTCCAATTCATTTTCTGAAAGCACTTTATCTTGAACTATATAATTTGCAGTTAAATATTTTTTCTTCTTGCGATATTTTTCTATAGAAACTCGCTTTTCACCTTCAACAAGTAATCTCATATTCCCATCAGGAAGCTTCATTGTCTGTAATATGGTGCAGATAGTTCCAAAACGATATAGATCCTTAGATTTTGGGTCTTCGTCCGTTAGAGCCTCATATTTCTGAGTTACACATATTATCATTTTATCATTCACCAAAGCTGTTTCTGCAGCGTGAATAGAGAGTTCTCTGCCAACCAGAAGCGGTGTTATTGTATTGGGAGCCAAAAGTAAATTCCTAAGTGGAATTACAGGTAATATCCCCGAATTGTTTTTATTTAATGTTACATATTTTTCAGTCATTCATCCTCCAACATTAATGTAGAAAAAAAATCCATATATTTAAGGTCAATAATTATTTACCCAATATTAGATAAACTACAATATTTACAAGTTATGTCATTATGGAAAAGTGTTATCTTCTTGAAAACTCGAATGGATCGAAATTATGACCAAAAGAGAAATAGAAGTGATTTTCTTTATCTTCATCTATCGCTGCAGCGATTCTTAATGAACCTAAGAAAGTGTTATATCCCAATTTTATACCAACTGCCTTAAAGAAGTCATCTTCAGGAGTCCAGTAATCTATATCTCCAAGCTGTAAGACGTTAAATTGAATATCACAAAAAAGATCTTTTAACGGATTAAACCTCATCGCTATTGTGTTGATCTTATAAATTGCAGCACTTTTTTCTGCCGGATATAATCCAAGAAAACTATCGATCCCACCAATATAGAACGGATCGAATTCTTCTTCCTTGCTATCAAAATGTGAACCATATTCAAATTGATATTTTACAGAAAATGTATTTCCAAACGGTATTAACATTCTTAGTCTGGAATAAAATTTCTTATTCCCAACATCACTATATACTCCTTCTCTTGCAGTAGAAAGTTTTGCCAGAAATTGTACTCCATGCATCGGAAAAATATAATCATTCAAGCTCTCATGATAAAGTTTTACACCCAGTCCGGAAGAATAAAACTCACTATTCTCAAATTCACCAATATGCTTATATAATCTGGATCTAAAACTATATCCATAAAATTCAGCAGCAATTGAGTTCCTTGCATAGAATCCTATGCCGGAAGTGGCTCCATATTCCACAGCATATACACTATTAGTTTTAGTGTGATCTTCTCCATAAGAATAAAGATTTTGTTCTTTAACGTATGGGAAAGCTCTAAAATATATTCCCCAGTGTTTACCAAAATTCTTCACATAATCTACATTCAGCTCGTTTTTATCGCCAATTTGTGTATTTATAAGCAACTTTGAATTATGCTGAATATAATTATTTAATTCCAGTGTTAATCCAACAACAACTTCTTGATCTGTATTGGATGAAAGAGCAAAACCAAGTCGCTTTCTGTTTCTTTCTTTAACCTTCAAGATTAGTTCGTATCTTTCATTAACATAATTGATAACAGGGTAAATATATTTAAAGAATTGAGAGTTGTATGCTCCCTTTATTGCTTTAAGAATATCTTTTTTAGAATAAGAAGTACTAGTTTTCAAACCAACATATTCTCTTATTTTGGCATTACTAAGATGTTCATTGCCTGCAACCGAAATTTTAGTGAAGCTTATGTTATATGGGGCAGGATCAACGAATCTTCTTTCTTTTCCAGAGGGAAGTTTCTTTAATTCTTCAATATGCTTTCGTGCCGCATTTTCACCAAGATCAATTATTTTTTTTATATTGTTAAAATTATAATTAGACAGTTCAGATAATTCCGGTTTTATCAAGATATTACAGAGATCAATAGATTTTATTACATTGTCAGTCATACTGAAATTAATTGTCTGATCCAACACTTTTATCAGATTATCTAGATTCTCTTTAGATCTTAGTTCAGAACTCAATTGTAAACCAATAACTATATCTGCACCCATTTCCTTCACTATTTCAGACGGCAAATTTGCTCTGATACCACCATCAATATAAAGCTCATTATCCAATCTCATTGGCTCCAATATAGAAGGCACAGACATCGATGCACGCATCACCTCGTGAAGATTACCTTTATCAAAAACCTTCATCTCACCTGTCATAATATTTGTAGCCACACACTTAAATTCTATTGGAAGCTTAGTAAAATCATTGATATTTGAAGCTGCATATGTATAATCAAATAGAGTGTTTATCAACTTAGAACCCGAGAACAAAGCTTCGGGAAGCCCCGGATGAAATTTGTTATCAAGATCAAAATAATAATTCGCATAAGGCATCCATCGCTTCTGCCCGATATAAAGATCTTCCCGCGATACAGCCTCATCAAATATATTATCAAAATCATTTTTGAGTATCATCTCTTCAATTTCTACAGCAGTATATCCCATTGCATATAATCCACCAATAACAGCACCCATACTTGTACCGGCAATGTAATCAACATTAATACCAAGTTCATCTATCACTTTTAGAATACCAATATGAGCCAAACCGCGGGAACCGCCTCCACTGAGGGCTAATCCTACCTTCTCTTCAGAATGTAAAGAGATCACAGTTATTATGATCATTAAAATAAATATATATTTACTTTTCATAACTAATTAAAAAAAAAGACGAGGTTTTAATCCCGTCTTTTTAATCATATCCTTATAAACTTTATTATTCAATAACATCCAATTCTGTTGTTTCTTCTTCAATAACTTCTGTATCGTCTTC
>CAZOCS010000091.1:1338-10413 GCA_964578365.1 uncultured Candidatus Cloacimonadota bacterium | reverse complement strand
TTTCTTTTGCTTTATAGAAGGAATTAGAAAAAAACCACTTAGTATTAAAATACAGGATATTCAAAGTAGAAGTAGAAAAATTCTCAATTGGATTTGGACCCAAATTATTAGCTTTTAAAAAAGGTACTACAGAATATAGAATTTCCCTGATCCCACTGGGTGGATATTTGAAGATGAAAGGTGAAAATCCTGACGAAAAAGTAGAGGATACCGAAGGTTCTTTTAGAATAAAAAAATGGTGGCAACGTGCGATAATAGCTTTTGCCGGACCTTTTGCTAATTTAATTTTAGCTTTGCTTATCTTCATTCTTACTTTTGCAATTGGAAAACACTTTGAAGATCAGCTTCCAATTGTAGGAGAGGTTAGTGCAAATTATGCTGAATTTGTACAAGAAAAAGATACTATATTACAAGTGAATGATAAAGATGTGAATGGTTGGACTCAGATAATTCAATTTATAAAAATTGATGAAGAAAATACTTTTCTTATCGAGCGGAAGAACGAACAAATTCTTATTACAAATAATGAAGTTGAGCCCCGAACTTGGATGACCGAAATTTTGCCGTATGTTCCTGCAATAATAGGAGAAGTGGCACCAGGCATGGCCGCTTATAAAGCCGGTTTAATGGATAACGATGAAATAATGTCGGTTGATAGGAAAGATGTAAAAAACTGGTATGAAATGCGTACTGCGATCACTACAAATGAGAATGAATTTATTACATTAAAAATAAAACGTGGTGATGATATCTTTGAAAAAACACTATCACCTGAAGAGAATATTTTAGATGATAACAGGATTATCGGTATCACGCAATATATGCCTGTAAAATATATAGAGAGATATAGTTTATTAGAATCAGTAAAATATGGTACGATAGGAACTATTAATTTTGTATATCTGAATTATGCAATGCTCTATAAATTGATCGCAAATCCGAGTGCTATAAAGAGTAATCTTGGTGGACCTGTGATGATCTATGCTATGTCTGCTCAAACTGCCGATAAGGGAATCGACAGTATCCTTTCTTTTATAGCTGCAATAAGTTTGATCTTGATGATCATGAATTTACTTCCTATTCCAATATTAGATGGTGGGCATATTTTCTTTTGCTTTATAGAAGGAATTAGAAAAAAACCACTTAGTATTAAAATACAGATAGTTTTACAAAATGTTGGACTTTTCATATTGATGTTTCTAATGATATTTGCTTTTTGGAATGATCTCAGCAGGTTGTTCAGTCGCAGCAGCTCAATAAAGGAAAACAAAGTTCAGATCGAGAATGGAGGATAAGATTTTCGATTTTAAAATTGAAGAAAGAAGTGATAATGCCCGAGCAGGTATTTTACATACTCCTCATGGAGATATTAAAACTCCAATATTTATGCCGGTTGGTACACGGGCAACAGTTAAAACTTTAGATCCTAATGATCTGAATAATATTAAAGCCCAAATAATTTTAGGGAATACATATCATATTTATTTGCGTCCGGGTCATGAGTTAGTTAAAAAAGCCGGTGGTCTGCATAAATTCATGGGGTGGGATAAGCCTATTCTTACTGATAGTGGTGGATTTCAGGTTATGAGTTTAGCTGGTCTGCGTAAGATCACACCAGAAGGAGTTCGTTTTCAATCTCATATAGATGGAAGTTATCATATGTTCACACCGGAAAAAGTGATGGAAATTCAAAACGCAATTGGAGCTGATATCATCATGTCCTTTGATGAATGTCCACCATATCCGGCTACAAAAGAATATGTTGCAGATTCGTTAAAAACAACTCTGGATTGGGCTGCAAGAGGAAAGGGCGCTCATAAAAATACAGAAAAACAGGCTCTATTCGGAATTGTACAAGGTGGAATTTACGAAGATCTTCGTGAGGAAAGTGCAAAGAAATTGATGGAAATGGATTTTCCGGGATATTCAATAGGTGGTTTGGCCGTTGGAGAAAAGAAAGAGGATATGTTCAGGATCACGAAATTCCTAAATAATATTCTTCCTTCAGAAAAACCAAGATATCTTATGGGAGTTGGAACTCCAGGTGATTTGCTGGAGAACATAGAAAATGGAATTGATATGTTCGATTGTGTGATGCCGACAAGGAATGCGAGAAAGGGAACCATCTTTACATGGAATGGAAAAATGATCATAAAATCTGCCAGATATACAGAAGATTTTTTGCCAATTGATGAAAATTGTGAATGTTATACTTGCCGTAATTTCTCACGTGCTTATATTCGTCATTTGTTCAATGTTAATGAATTGCTGGGAATGCGGTTAGCCTCTATCCACAGTCTGCATTTCTATATGGATCTTGTTACAAAAGCAAGAGAGGCGATTCTGAATAGAAATTTTGTCGCATTCAAAGGTGATTTCGCAGAAAAACTCGATATGAAAATGGAGTAAGTATGAGTAAATTTACTGAAATTGATCTTTCCAACATAAAAAAAACCTCGATCAAATCCAGGTCGAGTTTGGTAAAAAAAGATAGTTTCTCTAAACCCGGCATGAATAGTTTCAAAGAATTTACTCAATCATTGCCTGATATTCTAAAAGCAAAAGATTTTAATGAGCTGTTGGATAAATGTGTTCAAGCTTACAAAAATGATAAGCCTGTTATTGTAGCGCTGGGTGGCCATATTATCAAATGCGGATTAGCACCTATCATTATTGAGATGATGGAATTAGGTTTAATTACAGCATTAGCTGCGAATGGTTCGGTTGTTATTCATGATTATGAGATCGCCAGATTTGGTGAAACATCTGAAGATGTAGCAACATCCTTGGAAACAGGTGAATTTGGAATGGCAACAGAAACCTGTGATGGTATTAATAAAATTATTAGTTCTGCCTATAAAAAACTTGGTTATGGAGAGGCGATAGGAAAAAACCTGATAGAAACAGAAGCAGAAAACAATCAACTCTCACTTTTTGCTAATTCTTACAAAATGGGAATTCCTTTTACCGTGCATGTTGCTCTGGGAACTGATATAGTTCATCAGCATGATACAGCTGATGGTGCTGCTATAGGTGATTGCTCTATGCGTGATTTTCGAATTCTTTGTAATAATCTTATCGAACTTAATGATGGTGGTGTCTTCCTGAATTTTGGCTCTGCGGTTATTATGCCGGAAGTATTCTTAAAAGCCGTAACAGTTGTTCGTAATCTGGGCTATCCATTAAATAATTTCTATACTGCTGTATTTGATATGAATATGCATTATCGACCCAGAACCAATATTGTACATCGACCTACATTAAGTGGAGGAAAGGGTTATTATTTTATTGGGCATCACGAGATCATGATACCTCTGTTTTTCCAAACCTTAAAAGAGAGAATTAAAAATGCGTAGAATATTATTAATTGTTTTCATCACTCTCTTGTTAGCATCTCTTCCAGCAGAAGAGGAGATGGTAAAGAAACAGCCGCTTAAAGCTGCCATTCTATCTTGCTTAATCCCCGGGGGAGGTCAGTTATATAACGGGGAATACTTAAAATCCGGACTTGTACTTGCTGTGGAGGGAAGTTTCATTGGGCTTGCAATGTATCATCATCTTGAGGCGGAGAAATATTATGATAGATATGAAGTTTCTTTTTCAGATTCAGATTACAATGAGTATGTGAAGTATTATGAGAGACGTCAAAGTGACTTTTTCTGGATTGGAACAATTGTTTTTCTATCCGCTATAGATGCATATATTGATGTTCATCTTTTTGATTTTGATGAAAAAAAAAATAAGATCCATCTCAAATTTGAAAATAATACAGTTGGATTAGTTTATAATTTTTGAGGATTGAATAAATGAAAAAAAAATTCGTAATTGCTATTGATGGTCCGGCTGCATCCGGAAAAAGTACAACAGCCAAACAATTAGCAAAAAAATTAAAATATATTTATATTGATACAGGAGCAATGTATCGTGCTTCCGGTCTGTGTACACTTTTGCATAATATAAGTTTAGATGATGAAGTAGCCCTAAAAGAAATGCTTGATAAAATAAGTATCAAGATCGAATATGCAGAAGAAGGAAATAGGATATTCCTTAATGGGGAAGATGTTTCAGAGCGGATTCGAGAAGCTGATAGTACAAAACTATCTTCCCAGATCGCAGTGATTGGAATAGTGCGTAGGAAAATGGTTGAGTTGCAGCGGAAAATGGGTGAAAATGGTGGTGTTATTATGGATGGCAGAGATATTGGAACGGTTGTTTTTCCTAATGCTGATTTTAAGTTCTTTATGCTTGCAGATGTGAAGACACGAGCTTTGCGCAGATGGAAAGAAGCTAAAGAAAAGGGTGAAAATGCAACTTTGGAAGAGATCGAAAAAGAATTGATCTGGCGTGATAAAAATGATACTACCCGCGACATCTCTCCATTAAAACAAGCAAACGATGCAATTCCTGTAGATACTTCAAAATTGTCTATAGATGAACAAGTGCAATTTATTTACAATAAAATAAAGTGATGTTGATATGAATAAATTATATAATTTTTTAACGTATTCTTTTCGTAAATTCACTAAAATTTTCATGGGATTGGAAATTGTGAATGAACAGAGATTGGCAAATGCACAGAACTGCATTATTGTAGCAAATCATATTTCAATTTTAGATCCTCCATTTATTGGTTCCATTATACCTTTGGAAATTCATTATTTGGCTAAATCTGAAATATTTAAAAATAAATTGATGGATAAGTTTTTCAGATCGATAAACGCAATTCCCGTTAAAAGAGGTAGAATTGACAAATATGCAATTACGACCGTACAGAAGCTTCTGAGTTCAGGTCATTCAATGTTAATTTTTCCGGAAGGAACGCGTAATGGTGGAAAAGCAAAAGCTGGAGTTGGAAAATTTGCAATCCAGATGAAGGTTGATATTCTTCCAATTTATATTAAAAATTCTAACAATTTTCTTAAATGCCTTTTTAGAAAAAAGCACCTGCAGATAATTATCGGAAAAAAATATAAATATGAAGAATATTCTCATTTGGAAGAGAAGAAAGAAAATTACCGTGAGCTTGCAAATACAGTTTATAAAAAGATATTGGATTTAGGAAATGAAAGTTAGAATTGCCAGAAATTCGGGTTTTTGTTTTGGAGTGAAGAGAGCTATAAAAGTTGCTCTTAAAACATCCGAAAATAATCATGAGATAGTTACACTTGGTCCAATTATTCATAATCCTCAAATGGTAGAGAAACTTGAGAGTGAGAATATATTTAAAGTTGATAAAATTGAACAAATTAAGGGTCGTCCTACAATAATCCGGTCACATGGGATAAAAAAAGAAATTCTGGAAGAATTAGAAAAAAATAATATCGAAATAATTAATGCAACTTGTCCTTATGTTTCAAAAACACAGGATTATGCAAAATCACTTTCTGAAGATGGATATGAGTTGATTATTTTAGGAGATCGCAATCATCCGGAAGTTAAAGCACTAAGATCATATGTAAATAAGGAAGTTATGATCGTGGCAAATGCGGACGAACTTGCAGAAAAACAGTTTAAAAAGGTTGGGATTATTTCCCAGACGACCAGAAGAGTTGAAGATCTGCAGGAGCTTGTAAAGAAATTAGTACCAAAATGTCACGAGATACGAGTCATAAACACGATTTGCAACGCTACAACTATCCGACAAAATTCAACTTTAGCCCTTGCAAAAGAGAGCGATGTTATGATTGTTATTGGTGGTAAAAATAGTTCAAACACAAAAATGCTTGCCAAAATTTGCGAAAGTTTTGTAAAGACCTATCATATTGAGACAGCTTGTGAAATTGATAGAAAGTGGTTCAAAGATAAACAGGATATTGGTTTAACAGCTGGAGCTTCTACACCCGATTGGATTATTGTAGAAGTGTACAATGAAATATTAGAGTGTATAGGGAATATTAATAAAGTCGATAATATCGAAGATATTCCTGGTTTTAAGGAGGAATGATGTTTGTTAACGATCAAAATGAAGTTTTCGAAACTAATGAAACTATCGAAAAAACAGAAGATGAACAATCTGAAGTTCAGAAAGAATCTAACGAAGAGAAAACGGAAGTAAAAAAGAAAGAAAAGAAAGAAAAGGAAGAGAAGAAAGAAGAAAAAAAAGAATCAGGTAATGATGTTTTTGAAGAAGATATGGAATCTTTACTTGATGAACATTTCAAAAAATTTGAGCAGGGTAAAATTGTTGAAGGTATTGTAGTGAGTGTAGATGAACGCTCAGTTCTTGTTGATATTGGTTTTAAATCTGAAAGTGCGATATCTATTCGTGAATTTTCAAATTCCAATTTACCTGAAGAAGGTAGTAAAATTAAAGTTTATATTGATTCTGTTGAAGACGGTATTGGCAGACTCAGACTTTCCAAAAAGAAAGCAGATTTTTATCTGAATTTGGAAAAACTTGAAAAGATCATGGAAGAGAATCAATCTGTTACCGGAATTCTCATTCGTCGTGTAAAAGGGGGAATGATAGTAGATCTAGAAAACTTAGAAGCCTTTTTACCCGGATCACAAATTTCTACAAAACCAATCCCGAATTTAGATCAATTTATTGGGAAAGAAAGTGAATTCAAGATCATTAAAATTGATAAAGAACGTAGAAATATCATTGTATCAAGAAAGCAAGTTCTTATTGAAGAACAACAATCACGTCTTGAGGGTCTTAAAGAAGATATAACTGAAGGCGCAGAACTTGATGGTGAAGTTAGGAATATTACTGATTACGGTGCTTTTATCGACCTGGGTGGAATAGATGGTCTGCTTCATATCACCGATATGAGTTGGGGACACATTAAACATCCGTCTGATATGTTGAATATTGGAGACAAGGTTAAGGTTAAAGTACTAAAATTTGATATAGAAAATGAAAAAGTTTCACTTGGTTTAAAACAGCTTGTTCCACATCCGTGGGAAAATATTGAAACAAAATATCCGGAAGGAACAATTGTATCCGGTAAAGTTGTGAATATAACCAATTATGGTGCTTTTATAGAACTTGAGTCAGGTGTTGAAGGGCTTGTGCATGTGTCAGAAATGAGCTGGACAAAAAAGATTAAACACCCGAAGCAAATGTTCAAAAAAGGAGATTCAATAAAAGCTATAGTTCTTTCTACTTCCAAAGATGAGAGAAGGATTTCGCTTGGCGTTAAGCAGATGGAAGCAAATCCATGGCTTACAATCGAAGATAGGTATCCGGTTGGAACTCAAATTAAGGGAATCGTAAAAAGTATAACTCCTTTTGGTGTTTTTATCGAGATCGAAGAAGATATCGAAGGCTTGATCCATATTTCGGATATCTCTTGGACAAAACGAATTTATCATCCAAAAGAAGTTCTAAATAAAGGTGATGAACTTGAAGTTAAAGTACTTTCAATAGATAAAACACTACATAGGATCGCGCTGGGGATCAAACAATTACACGTTGATCCATGGGATAATCTTGATCAAAGACTTCCAATTAATACAGAAGTAAATGCTAAAATTGTTAAGATCATTGCCAAAGGTGTTCTGGTTGATGTTTTTGTTGATGAAAATTCTGTTGAAGGATTCATTCCTCTTTCACATCTTGCAATTCCCGGACTCAAAAAAGCAGGAATGGCTTTTGAAGTAGATGAAGAATTACCACTCAAAGTTATTGAACTTGATCTGGAAAACAGACGCTTGATCTTAAGTGTGAAAGCTTATTTCTTTGCTAGAGATAAAAATGAGTTCAATGAATTTGTAGAAGAACATCAAAACAGAGTAAATCAAAAATCTGAAAAGAGAAAAGCTATCAAAGAAAATCTTGTGGAAGAAAAAAAGAAAGAAGCTAAACCAGAAGAACCTAAAGAAGATGCACCTAAAGAAGATGCACCTAAAGAAGAAGCACCTACGGAAGAAGCACAAGAGGTTGTTCAGGAAGAAACTTTAGAAGAAAAATCTGATGAAAAAATTGAAGAAAAAGTTGAAGGAAAAGTAGAAAAAGCGGAAGCTATAGAACCTGAAGTGAAAGAAGAGACTATTGAAGAAGAAGTTGAAGTTGCATCTGAGGAAGAAACTATAGAGAAAGACGCTGAAGTTCCATCAGAAGAAGAAATTGTTGAAGTTAAACAAGAAGAAGAAATAGAAGAAAAATCTGATGAAAAAATTGATGAAGTAAAAGAAGTTGTTGAAGAAGAAAAGGAAGATGAATAACGACACTGTTATTTTCCTATAAATAAGTAATAGAAGATAGACCGGTATAACGCCGGTCTTCTTTTTTGTTTAGAAGGAGAAAAATATGACTGAATCTATTAGCTCATTTTTTAAAACGAATAAACAAATATTTTTAATCGGATTTATGGGTGTTGGGAAAACTTATCTAGGTGAAAAATTAGCACAAATATTAAATTTGGAGTTTCATGATATTGATCGTGAAATTGAGAGAGAAGCAGAACTAGATGTTAATGATATTTTTAAACTTAAAGGGGAAAAGGTCTTTCGCGATCTGGAATCAGGGATATTAAAAAAATGGGAAAAATCCGGAATAATTTCAACAGGTGGCGGTATTATAGAATTGAGGGAAAACAGGGATATCATTAAAACAAAAAAAACTATCTGGCTAAATCCTTCCTGGCAAATTATCAGATCAAGAATTCTAAATTCATACAGACCTCTAGCTCTTAATAGAAGTGAAGATGAACTCTATAAATTGTGGAATAAGAGGAAAGAGCTTTATCGACAATGTGCAGATATTGAATTTACAAAAAGCAGCTTAGATGATCTTATGCAATTATTGAAATAGTAGTTTTATTTCAATTAAAGATTCTACAATTAATAAAAAAAGCCCAGTTCAACAGTTGCTGAACTGGGCTCAATATTTATCTAATCACTCAAGAGCGATATAGATGAACGATTTATTTCAATATCCTTACTTTAGAAGGATCATTTTCTTAACGCTGGTGTAATCACCGGCTATATCAGATGCATCGAAACCATTGAAATATACTCCACTCGATACACTCTTTCCAGATTCATTTTTACCATCCCAAACTATTGAATGAGAACCAGCCTGCAGATCATCATTAACCAGTGTTCTCACTTTCTGACCACGAACATTGT
>CAZOCS010000091.1:0-1238 GCA_964578365.1 uncultured Candidatus Cloacimonadota bacterium | reverse complement strand
CCAGCCTGCAGATCATCATTAACCAGTGTTCTCACTTTCTGACCACGAACATTGTAGATTATCAATGATACCTTAGAATCATTCTTTAAATTGAAATTGATAGTGGTTGTAGGATTAAATGGATTCGGATAGTTACCACTGAGTTCTGTAATTATATTCTCAGTGCTGAAATCATCAATAGGAGTTCCATCACCGGATGGAGGGAATATGATCTCATCGATCCAACCACAGTCACTACCATTACTAACAGAACCATCTTTTTGATACGTCCACCTGAATATAACATCTGTTCCTTCTGCTACTGGATATGTCTCTTGTGCCCAATCCAGAGTACCACTCCACTCATCCTGCTCTACATTGTTAATATAGAATCTCAGATAATCATAACTACTTTCAGAAGAGACCTTTCTATAGAATGATATCTCTCCATCGGGAGTTACATCCATTGTTACACTTATAGATGCAGACTGATTATGAGAGATAGTTATAGATTTTGCACAATAAGTTCCTTCATAAGCATTCGTGTTATCGATAACCCAACCATATGATCCCATCTGCCAATCGAGAAGTGAAAAATCACCTGTCTCAAAATTCTCTACTATAAGTCCAATAGAGGGAGAATACGGGAAGATGTTTGTATAGCCACCACTGTTTATAGTTAACTCGAGATTTGCAACTACACCAAGTCCAGCATCATCTGCCACTTCAATATCGAAACTTGCAATATCATCTTCATCAATTCCTAATCCCGACATATTAAATGTGTCATTGATTATGGTAATTAGTTCTGGAGAAGAAGTTGTGAGTTCAGCAATAATATCTTCAGAAGTTGCATTTCCTGCATTAAGAATTGGAAATGATAGTGTAGCTGTTTCGCCTGGATCAAGAAAACCATCTCCGCCTGAATCTGCTATTTCTATAGCACCTGCTTCTAATAACGGTGCATTGAAAGTAATGGAGAATTGAGCTGTCCATGTACCTTCGTTTGCAACCATTTCTAAAGTGAAGGCTACTGAGTGTTGATCTGGAATATCATTTGCAACATCAAAAGCAAAGGCATCGATAAGTGTGACTGTCTCTCCTGCTTCTATAAGGACAACAGTTTCTTCAGAATCTGTAATTGTGATATAGTCGTCGTCTGTATTAAGGGTGCTAACTATATTTGATGTACCTTCTGTTCCTACATTTTCCAGATCTACATCCAACATGATCGTTTCATTATATTCAGGGATATTATT
>CAZOCS010000090.1:0-10483 GCA_964578365.1 uncultured Candidatus Cloacimonadota bacterium | reverse complement strand
CAGAGTGTTTTCAGCAATCTATGCAGGAGCAGAAAATAATATTGAAACTCTCACTGCTTCTGCTGAAGCGTGCAGAAATAAATATATGGAAAAAGGTGTGATAGATATCGCGATTCCATTGATGTTGAAAGACGGGAAATCACTTGTACCAGCATTAGAAAAAGCTGATGTTTTTAATCAAAGTACATTAAGTCGTTTAAAAACAGGTACAGAATCAGGTAACATTCTCCAATCTGCACAGCAGATAGCTACTTTCTATGAAAAAGAGACAACCTATAAAATGGAGACTATTATTCAATCTATTCAAGTATTTATTGGTATGTTCATTGCTGTAGTTATCACACTTCTTACAATAGTTTCTTCTGAAGTTGCAATGATCTCGCCGAATACACCAGGTTTATAATTAAGGAGTTATTTTGATCAGGAAATCCAGATTTGGTCAGTTATTACTCAAAAAAGAAATAATTGACCAAAAAACAATGGATAAGGCACTTATCATTCAAGCTGAAGAGGATCCTTCTAATCCTAGAGGTTTGGGCGAAATCCTGGTCGACGATTTTAAGATTAACCATCACGCTATTTATGGTTTACTTGCAGAACTTTATGCTTTCCGCTCTATTGAAATCGATATAAATGAACTTGATAGTAATCAAACAACACATACTAAAGAAATTCTTTCCAAGTTCCCAGATGAATTTAAAAAAGAATTAATTTATAAAAAGATCCTTCCTTACCAAGTAACTTATGGAAGACGTAATACACTTATTGTATTGGCAGCTGATCCAACAGATAAAATTACCGAGCGAATTCCTGTTTATTCTGAATACAAAAAATATGAAGTTGTTTATTGTAAATTAGAGACATTGGAAGAATTAATTGAAACTGTCGCACCGCAGCAAAACGAATTTCTAGACTTACTTCAAGAAGCCGAAGAACAAATAGAAGAGATGGATGAGTCAAAATCTGAAACGGATGTTGATGAATATGCACTTGATGAAGAGATCAATAAAAGTCTTCTTGTAAGTTTATTTGAAGGTTCTTTGATAGAGGCTGTACGAAAAGGTGCAAGTGATATTCACATTATCCCATTCCGTAGATCATCTGTAGATTTTTATTTTAGAATTGATGGTAAGCTTATACAATGGCACAGACAAGAGAGGACATCTCCTGAAGCAATTTCTGCTGTTGTAAAAGATAGGGCTGTAGGTGTAGACCGTTTTGAAAGAGATACTGCTCAAGACGGATTTATGCAAAGAGTGATCGACGACCATCTCATCCGATTCAGAGTGTCAATTATCCCAATTACTTCATCTGAATATGAAAGAAGATTTGAGAGCATTGTTATAAGAACAATTGATGACAGGAATGTTATAACAAACTTGAGGAAACTTGGTTTCCAAACTAAAGCCGAAAATGACTTCCTAAAATCTATCAGCAAATCCAAAGGTATCATTCTAGTAACAGGGCCTACGGGTAGTGGTAAATCTACAACTCTAATGGCAGCACTTTATCATATTATTAATCCTAATATCAATGTTCTAACAGTTGAAGATCCCGTCGAGTACCATATTAAAGGTGCAAGACAACTAAAGATCGGAAATAGGTTTACTTTTGACTCTGCCATACGTTCTATACTTCGTCATGACCCAGATGTTGTTATGGTTGGTGAGATCCGTGATAAGATCACAGCTGAAATTGCTATCAAGCTGGCAAACACAGGACATCTCACGTTTTCTACATTGCACACAAACGATGCGCCCAGCGCAATTTCACGTATGTACAAAATGGGCGTGGAAACATTCCTACTTGCTTACGCAATAAATATTATTATTGCCCAACGTTTGATAAGAAAGCTATGCCCAGAATGTAAAAAACCTATCACAAAAGAAAGATGGCCGGCGGCTCTTGATATGGGAATTACTGAAGAAGAACTTAGATCAGGTAAAATATTTGAAGCTGGAGAGGGTTGTAAGAAATGTAATATTGGATATAAAGGTAGAACCAATATTTGTGAGGCTTTATATTTTACACCCGAAATAAGAAAAGCTATTGTTGAATCGGGTGAAGAGATAGATGAAGATGTGATTCGTGAAATTGCCGAAAGTCAGGGAATGTTGTCATTGATGGATTCCGGGTTAGATAGGATCCGAACAGGAATGACTTCAATTTCCGAAATAACTTACGCAACATCGGAGGATTAGATCATGAATATTCAAATGTTATTAGTCTTATTAGCTTTAGCGATTTTCTCAACAATGCTTTTAAACACTTATAGTATAGTTCTTGATCAATCAGGTTTAGTTTACGATAATATTCTTTATCTGCAGGGACAAAAAATTGCCGACCAATATTTTCAGCGGATCGAAGCAGAATTATTGGGAGATCCTCCAATTTTTAGTTTTGCGGCAATCAATTCAATTTATGGAAATGTTACTGAGACCCTAACGGTGAATGATGTTATTTATAATGTTCAAATTAATACTGCTTATTGTGACAGTTTAGGAAATACACCCTATGCTGATACTTTATTCCAAAAAGTAGATATACAGATGAACTGTTTATCTACTTCATTGGATACATTACATATTGGAACATTGACTACTCCATTTAGTAAAGTTTTCATTTATAGAGGATTTTGATTATGGCCAGTTTATTAGATGTAATAGGTGCAACAATTGCAGGAAGCTTGGTTCTACTGATGATATTCACTTCACTTTTCAACATACAGGCGATAAGCTACAATACTCAATTACAGATCGGTTTAACTAAGATGTCTGAAGATTTGATTACAGGAAGACGAGTAGGAAGCATAGACCAACCCGGATTAGAAAGCATTTTATCCAAAGTTGGTGCGGGAGTTGCTACATCAACTGATCCGATCATTGAAGCCACTTCTACAAGTTTCAAATTTTTAGGACAAATTAATCCTACTTCCATTATTAGTACTTTCCATTTTGTACAGGAAAGTGAAACTAGCGATGGCTTCCCTTTATATGTTTATCAAGACGATATGTCCAATCCATTCTTAGGTCCTTTCTGGATGGCAGATACATTAGAAATTACATATAATGATATGAATAATAATGTAATTATTGCCCCGGAATTAAATCATGATCTGATTCGTTCAATTGAGGTCAATCTTACTTTCTTCTATAGTACTTATCGGCCAGATTTAGATAAAAAGTTAATTAGGCATAATGTTGTATTTTGGAAATATTTCAAAAATTTATATTTGTAAATTAAATTAATAAAAGGATTTTGTTATGGGAAAATTATTAATTATTATTGTATTAATGTTCACAGTTGTTTTTGCGACTATTATAGTTGCGGTTCAAGACAAAAGTGCAGATATTCCAGAACTAATATCTTCTAATATGGCAGAGATAAAAGCAAAATCTTTAAGTAATGAAGCTTTAATGTATAGTATTAAGAAATTGAGTGAGGGTAGTTTATCCGTAGCTGGTCCAGAATTAAGCCAACCATTTTCTGGATTCAACGTTCTAGATGGAACAATAGACAGTATTAAATATGTAATGATTGGTTCTGGAGATACCCTGCAAATAACATCCTATGTAACTGCTAATGTCAATGGTAAAGATTCCAAATATCAGGGATCAGCCAAAATTATTTATTCTTCTGGTAATTTTAATAACGTCTTGACCTGTTCAAATGAACTTAGTGTTACAGGAAGCTCAACAATAATTGGAAATGTTGAGGATGAAGTTGGTGATCTGGATTTTGAAACTGTTTTTGGAATGACAATGACACAGATGAGAGCAATAGCAAACAATGATTACACAAATCCGCCAAATAATGTAGATCCTGTGAATGGAATAACTTACATTGAAGCTACAGGTAATAATAAAGCGCACTTCACCAACAATCATTGGAGTGGTAGCGGTATCTTGATAGTTGATGGAGAATTTGACATGACTGGAGGAACTTTTGATGGTATTATCTGGGTAGAAGGTGGGAGATTCATGATAACAGGTAATGGACTTGTACGAGGATCAATTTTTGTTAACAGTGAACCTGAAGCGCAAAACAAAGTTACTGGAAATTGTGATTTGTATTATGATGAGACTGCTGTACAAACATTCTTGAACACATTCAATATAATTTCTAGTCCTACAATTAATATTATAAATTGGAATAATGAATAGTAAGAAGCAATAATTTCTGGAGGTAGTTATGGGTAAGTTGTTAATAGTCGCATTATTAGTTATTGGTTCCATTTTCGTACTGATTATTCTTTCAGTTCAAGATAGAACAGAAGAAGTTCCTGAGCTTATAACCAGTAATTTAGCAGAATTACAAGCTAAGGCGCTGTGTCGTGAAGCCTTGGTATATGGGATGAACAAAGTCAATGACGAGTCCATAATAACATCTCCAGGATCTATTCACCGAACATACCCAGATTTAGAAGTTCTGGAAAGCACAATTGACAGCATCCAATATACATCAAACGCAACAAATGATACTATAGAAATAAGCTCATATGCATCCTATCAAGTAGATGATGAAATATTTCAACACAAAAGTACGGCTGTAGTATATTGGGCTCCAACAAGTGCTCAAGGTGCAATGTATGCAAATGGAGATATTACTGTAACCGGTAGCGCTGTAGTTGACGGTAATCTTTTTACAAATAGTAACCCTCGTTTAGATTTTGAAGAATTATTCGGAATGACCAAAGCGGAAATGGAAGCTATTGCCGATACAGTCCTAGTAAACCCCGGACCTAATCCTTCGGGAGTAGAAGGTATTACATGGGTAAATGGAAATATGCAGGTAACATCAACTGGTTGGGCTGGAGATGGAATACTGGTCGTCGATGGTAATGCCCATTTTACGGGTGGTACATTCTCTGGGATTATGTGGATCACTGGAAATTTGGTCATCAATGGTAATAACGGTTTTTTTGGTGCCGTTTATATTGAGGGTGGATTGATGTTAGAGGATATTGAGGACGTAAATGTACTCGGTGATTGCTTAATCCAATATGATGTTCAGGCAATAATCGATGCATTTGCAGATGTATCATTAGTACTAGAGTATGAAATTAAAATTTTTAGTATGTTTGAAGATGAATAAATCAATTTGGAGACAATATGAATGAAAATGATCTTTTCAACAATGAGATAGAAACCTATAAATGGTGGTCTAAAGTACGCTGGTTTATTGTCCTTATCCTATTTGCAATTGGAGTATTACGAGTAACTCAGATTAATCAAACCTATCCAATTGTAATATTTGTAGCAACATTTCTGGGAATTTGTATTCTTAATGTCCTGTTTCATCTACAGATCATAAGAACAAATACTCTTTTTAGTTCATTGCAAATAGTACTTGATATCGTTTTTGCTACTGTTATTGTTCATCTTACCGGTGGGTTAGAAAGCTCTTTTGTTTGGATATATCTGATAGCGGTAATTACGGCAAGTCTAGCTATAGAAAATTCTGGGGGAGTCCTTGCCGCAATGATCGGCAGTATGTGTCTATTGGTATTAATCTTGATGTATAATTTTGGCTGGTTGATTCCTATTGATGGTATGGAATTTAAAGCTGATATCCCGACACAAACAATTTTCCTCATCTCATATACTGGTCTCTTCAGCGGGATTGCTTTCATATCAAGTTATATAAGTAGCATAATGAAAAAATATTCTACATCTTCAATAATAAGCACCAAGTTTTTGAAAGAGCAGAAAATAGAGCTCTCTGGAAAAGAAGAAGAACTAATAAACAATAAAAAACTTCTTGAAAAATATAGAGAAGTTGTTAGAGAATCTGCTGAAATTTCTAATTTAGACCATGACCTTAACAATCCTCTTACTATTATTTCTCTATCAATTCGCAGAATTATAAAAGCAGCATATAATTATAATGATGATAAATTAGAAAAATCCGGTAATCAAATGACTGAATCTGTTAATAAGATTAATGAGATATTAATTAAATTCCAAAAATTAAAACAGCTGGATCTGATTCAGGAAGAACGTAATAAACAACAAGGATAAGTTATGAAAAAACATATATTGATTGTTGATGATGAACAAACAATTCGAGAATTATGTAAAGAGCTTCTTGAAGAAGAGGGATATGAAGTAACCCTGGCTGTAGATGGGCAGGATGCTCTCGATAAGATGGATTATGAAATATTCGATCTATTTCTGGTAGATATGGCAATGCCGCGAATCGGTGGATTTGAACTAATGAAGATGATCAAACGTAAGCAACCACTTGCTGTAATTGTGATCCTCACGGGTTTCTCTAGTATAGAAGGAGCGGTAAAAGCTGTACATGCGGGTGCATTTCAATATCTCTCTAAACCTATTAATTCTGAAGAACTTTTTGAAGTTGTAAAAGTAGGAGTTCAGCATTCAAAAGACCTTTATGGACCATTACAAAAAGCATTTGAACCGGGAGAAGACACAGTTCAAAAAGGTGAACCTATTATACTACGCGGATTTTCCCCTGAAGATAAATTGGATTTTATGGCTTTAGGAAGAATCAAGAATTATGAGATCGGTGATGATATCCCTATTGGTAATGAAAAATCTGGATCTATAATTATTATTGAAAATGGTGAAGTTTCTGTTTGGCTAAATAATACTACTATTGATTATTTGCAAAAGTGGGATTCTTCTGGTGAAGAAAGTTTCATTCTTACTGGTTCTACATTTGTTACATTGCGTGCAGAAACAGATGTAAAAGTAAGACATTTCGATAGAAAAAAGATACTGGACTTCTTTGCATACAAAGGAGAGAAATTACTTAAACGTTTCATGATCAATCTTGTGAATAGCACTTTTTTTAAGTGGCGTAAGGCTGTACAAAGAATTGTAATGTTAAAGCTGGTTACAGGAGAATAACTTTAATAAATAGTAGTTACAAATTTAAGCTCCCTATTAATAGGGAGCTTTTTTGTTATTTATTGCTAATTTATCTTGTCCAATCTCCATCTTCAATTATTTACTTTTATTTCAGATGGTTAGAGAATTGATTTAATTTATTTAACACATGCATAAAATTCCTATATCCCTCTAAAACTTAGTGAGTTAACAAAATGTACTTGACACTATTATGAAAAAACTTATTCATTGTCAAAGAAAGAATTTTTTTATATTTATCGGAGATCGTATGGGTTTGTCGTTCTTAGCTGAGATGCAAGTTGCTCTAAGTGAATATCTCACAGGTACATCAAGATTCCAGAATATAAATAAAATGATCACATTCAACGCAGCCTGGAAAGAGGAGGCGTATGAATGCTTGCGTACCTTAATGATACACATGAGAGATATCGAAGCTTCTGATATAGATTTCGGCGGGCCAGGCTCTAATGGTAAAGTTTGGTATAGAGTTTATGGTACAAAAGCACCTTCTGATAAAGTTCCCAGTTTTACTCAGGATGAAATTACTGCAATTTTATTAAGTATATTGAGTGATGATCAAAAAGTTATGTTATTTAATAACAAAAACGTTGATATATCATTGGGCTTAATTCTCAAGGAAGGTGAGAGAGCAAATCGTTTTCGTGGTGACATTTATTACGAAAGTAACACATTAGTTGCAAATTTCCGTAGAGTTAATCAAGAACTTTTTGCTCTTGAGCAATTAAATTTTCCTGATATAATCAACAAACGATTCAACCTAAATTTCGAAAAATCAGGATTGTTTCTTGTTACTGGAATCACTGGTTCTGGTAAAAGTAGCACCTTAGATTCAATTATAGATATGAACAACAAAAAAAATCATGCTCACATCATTATAATTGGAAATCCAATTGAATATGTTCATAAATCTATTAAGTCAATTGTGAGACATAGAGAAATTGGTGAAGATGTGTTAAGTTTTCAAGAAGGTACTATTCAAGCATTGAGACAGGATCCGGATATCATTGTTGTTGGAGAAATGCGAGATCCAGGAACAATTGCAACAGTGTTAGAAGCAACCGATAGTGGTCATAAAGTTTTTTCTACATTACACACAAGTTCTGCTGTAGACAGCCTTCACCGGATTGTTGCTGAGTTTCCACCTATTGAGCAGGAACGCGTTAGATTTCGTCTTGCAGATACTTTAAAAATAATTATTTCACAAAAACTCGTTCCAGATAAACATGGTAAACTTGTTATGGTTAAAGAAATTCTTTCGGTAGACTCATCTGTTCAGGCCGCAATAAGGAACAAAAATATTGGTGAAATATACCAGATGATTACTGAAGGTAAGAGAAAGGGGATGATATCAATGGAGCAAGAACTTTTTACAAATTTTAAAAAAGGTATTATCGCTAAGGAAGTAGCAATGAATTATGCAAATAATAAAAAGCGTATGAAACATTTGTTAACCTATTCAACGTGAGAGATAAATAATGGCAAAAAATAAAGAAAAACTTGCATTTGGGATTTTTAAAGACGGGCTAAAAGTAAAGATAGCACAGCTAGCTCTAAGTAATGGCACTGTTGTTGTTCAAAGCCTTGAAGAGTCTATCTTATCTTCTGCACTCTTCCGTCAAGAAGTGGAAAAAAAGGAAGATGCTTTTCTTCCCAATGAGTCCGACGAAGATGAAATTAAAATTCCGGAACTAACTGAAATTGAAGATGAATCTTTCTCATTACCCGAGATGTCTGAGTTTGAAGACACTGATGATTTTGAGAGCCCGGAAAAAGATGATATGCTGCCCGGTTTGCGTGATTTGCAGAATTTTCTTCAGCAATTCCCACTTGAAAAAGGACGGATATCTTTTAATGCAAATAATGAGCAAATCTCATATTTTCAATTTGATTCCTCTTATGGTACAAGAAACTTACATAAACGCCTTCTAGAAGAGTTATTGTCAAAAGATGAGATCAAGGCTAAGAATTATTCTTTCGATTATATTCTAAATTCTGATAAATCTGGGCTTGCCTTTGTTCATACTGGAAAATTCAGACTTTTTCATGCACTGAGAGACATCAACCTGATATTATCAAAAGAAAAATATTTTTATAGTTGTATTGATACAAATGAAGTATGTTTAATAAATATTGTTAATCATAATTATATTTTCCCTGAAGATGACTATGTATTAATATTGTATATTGGTTTTGATTATAAAGTTGGTATCGTTTTGAAAAACGGTATGCATATCAAAACATTCCCTATTATTGTTCCTGACAGTGATGAAATAACAATGCGAGAGACTATTTACTCTAAAGTACTTCTGGAACAAGATATTTCTAATGTTCCAATAACAAGAAATATTCTTTTAGTAGGTGACAGCACTTCAGATGAAGATCTGGAATATTTCCGTTCCGCTTCTCAAGAAGGCGATAATATAGCAAGGATCGATCTTGGTTATTTATCTGTTCAAGAAGGAATGGAAGATAAAATAACTCCTGAAAAAATTGCCCGGTATGCAATACCAATTGCTTTAGCTTGGAAAACCCTGGTACCAAAGAGTAAGAAGTTCAGCTCTACAAATCTGTTACCTAGCAGAGTAGTAGAGAATCAGAAGTATTTCAAAATTGCCTGGCATGGCTTTTTAGTTCTAGCTGCTATTTTCTATTTTGCTTTTGCTGGAACTATTAAAAATTTAGAATTGAAACAAGATATAATTGATTATGGGAAAAAGAATTATACAATTGAACGAGAACTTTCAAAAAACCGTGAATTAATAAAAAGACTTAATGAAATCAAAGCCAGATTAAATGAACTTCAGGCAAATCTGCTCAAAGTCGAAACTATTACCGGAAATAAAAATCAATGGAATCATATTTTAGACATATATTCTAAATCTCTTAATAAAAACAGGTTAAGCTGGGTCAGAGATATCTCAAGTACCAATAATGGGTTTATTGTTGATGGTTATACAATGAATAGACGTGCTGTTATTGCTTTCTCCCAACTCTTTCCTGAAAGTAAGATTACAAGTGTTGCAAAACATGAAGATCAGGGACACACGATCTGGAAATTCAAAATTTCCAGTAATTATCCTGATCCTGAATCTTGGAAAAGTGTTGAAAAAGAAAAAACAGAAGTTGATAAACCTGCTCAAGAGGAAGAAATAGAAAAACCAATTATCGATGAAATAGAAGATGAAATAGAAACAGAGGTAATTACCGAAACTCCGGAAGAAATTAGCGAGAAATATAGTGCCATACTTTCATTATATTTCGCAGGAAATATTAATGAAGCACTAGATCAGTTCGGTGAATTTATCGAAAGTTATCCACAGCATAAAATGGCATATAATGCTAAATATTTCAAGGGTGAATGTTTATACCTAATGAACAGATTTCCTGAAGCAAGAGAAACTTTGACAATGGTATATAACCTAAACGGCAGCAAATCTCCAGATGCGCTCATTATGTTGGGTAATTGTAGTGAGAAAGAAAATGATCTGAAATCAGCAATACAATATTGGAACACACTAATTGAAAAATATCCTGATAATGATCTATCAAAAGCAAAATAGAAAATAGCAGCTAGAACTAAAAAGCCA
>CAZOCS010000089.1:0-10516 GCA_964578365.1 uncultured Candidatus Cloacimonadota bacterium | reverse complement strand
TGACAAGTTTTTTTAACTTGGTAAATTCAAAAAAACAAGATAGATGGAAAATTCCACTTGACTAGACAGCATTTGGAAAAATAGAAATCAAACTTGAGTAACTTAGGTTGATAATGAGCACAAATTAGGAGGAAGATATTATGAAATCCATTTTAGAAAGAGTAAAAACCGATAAGGTTAAATTCATTCAATTACAATTTTCTGATCTGTATGGAATTGTGAAGAGCCTCACCATTCCGAGTCGTCAGTTGAAAGATGCACTGGTAAATGGAGTCTGGTTTGACGGTTCATCTATAGAAGGATTTGCCAGGATCTGCGAAAGTGATATGTATCTGAAGCCGGATAAAAATACATATGCAGTTATTCCCTGGCTGAGATCGGAATATGGGAATACTGCTCGGTTTATCTGTGATGTTTATACTCCCAATGATGAACCGTTTGAAGGAGATCCTCGTTTTATATTGAAAAAGGCAATAGCAGAAGCTGCTGAATTGGGTTACAAATTTAATACAGGTCCGGAGATGGAGTTCTTCCTATTTAAATCTGATAATGGTCTTTCACCTCTTCCAAATGACAAAGCGGGTTATTTTGATCTTACCACTGATGAGGCTTATGAAGTCCGCCGCGAAATGACAGTTGCCGCTGAACAATTTGGGATAGAGATCGAGACAACCCATCATGAAGTTGCAATTGGGCAGCATGAGATATCTTTTAAATACGGCGAAGCACTAACAACAGCAGATAATGCCACTACTTTACGTTTTGTGGTGAAGGCAATTGCCCAAAAACATGGACTTCATGCGACCTTTATGCCCAAACCCATAGCCAACGAAAACGGTTCCGGAATGCATGTTCATCAAAGTTTATTTAATATTAAAACAGGAGTAAACGCTTTCTATAATGAGACGGATATCTATAAACTCTCTCCACTTGCCCATAGTTTTATTGCAGGTCAATTGAAACACATTAAAGGCATGTGTGCAATTTTATCACCTACGGTTAATTCCTACAAAAGGTTGGTTCCCGGTTATGAAGCACCAGTTTATATTTGCTGGGGAAGAACAAATCGTTCAGCATTAATTCGAGTTCCAAGTTCATTCAAGGCTAATCCCAATGCAATTCGTGTGGAAATTCGCAGCTCGGATCCCAGCTGCAATATCTATTTGGCTTTTGCAGTAATGCTTAAGACAGGCTTGGAGGGGATTAAAGCAAATATTCAATTGGCAAAGCCACTAGAAGAAGACCTTTATCTCTTTAGTGATGAAAAATTAAAAGAAATGAACATAAAAACTATTCCATCTAATCTTTCTGATTCTCTGCTCTTTATGAAGGAGGACAAACTTATTAAAGATGCATTGGGAGATGATACCTTTTGGAAATACATGGAAGTTAAGAAAAAAGAGTGGGATGAATACAGTATTCAGGTTTCTCAGTGGGAAATAGATAGGTACTTAATAAGATACTGATTTTGGTAATTTTATTAAAATCAACTTGACGTTTGAAAAGACTATGAGAAAAATTTCTTTTTAATTGTTTATAAAATTGGAGTGAATGTGAATTTTCAGGATATAATTTTAAAATTACAGCATTTCTGGGCAGAAAACGGATGCAATATTCTGCAACCTTATGATGAAAATATGGGGGCTGGAACTTTCCATCCTGCGACCTTTTTTGGAGCTTTAGGTAAGAAACCGACTTCAATTGCTTATGCACAACCTTGCCGTCGTCCTAAAGATGGTAGATACGGAGAAAATCCAAATAGATACCAACATTATTATCAATTTCAGGTTATCATAAAACCATCACCAAAGGATATTCAAACACTTTATTTAAAAAGTTTGCAGGCAATAGGAATTGAAACTAAGAAGCACGATATTCGCTTTGTGGAAGATGATTGGGAATCACCAACTCTTGGAGCTTGGGGACTTGGTTGGGAAGTTTGGCTGGACGGAATGGAAATTTCCCAATTTACGTATTTTCAACAAGTTGGGGGTTTGGAAGTTTTTCCTATCAGTGTGGAGCTTACATACGGTTTAGAGCGTTTGGCAATGTACATCCAGGAGGTAGATGATTTTAAGGATCTGCAGTGGAACGACACAACAAAATATGGTGAACTCTTCTTTGATAAAGAAGTAGAATTTTCTACATTCAATTTCAAACTTGCAGATGTGAAATCGTTATTTGAAATATTTGAGGATCATGAAAAACAGGTTAAAATGTTACTTGAAAATAAACTGGTCTATCCAGCTTATGATTATCTACTCAAATGTTCTCATACATTTAACCTACTTGATGCCCGTGGTGTTATTAGTGTTACGGAACGAGCTGCTTACATAGGCAAGATCCGTACAATGGCAAAAGAATGTGCATTACTTTATATTAATAAATATGGAGATTGATCTTTAATTAAATGAAAACCTTTGAAAAAGTAATGCCGTTTGTAAAAAAAAATATTCACAAACTAATCTTTGGTATCATTCTTATTGTTGTTATTGATGCCGGGCAACTTTATACAATTAAGATCATGCAGCAAGCAATAGACAACCTCAGTAAAACAGGATTTACTCGTCAAATGCTGGTAAATGCATCTCTTTTAATTATAGGAATTACATTATTTATAACACTATTACGCTATTTTTGGAGACTTGCTTTTATAGGTACTGCCTGGGCAATGGACCGTGATCTGCGCCAGATGTATTATGATCATCTGATGAAGCTATCTGCCAATTTTTATAATAAAACCAAAACAGGTGATCTGATGGCCTATGCCACCAACGATATGAATGCTATTCGAATGCTTCTGGCTTTTGGATTCGTGATCGGTGCAGACATAATTGTGATAGCTGTTGCTTCTATTTTCTTTATGGTGGATATCAGCCTTAAGCTTACTTTACTTGCCATATTACCAACGCCGTTCCTTACAATTATCATCATGTATTTTGGAAAGAAGATCCATGCAAGATTCCGCAAAGTTCAAAAAACATTTGCTTCTATGTCCGGTATCGTTCAGGAGAGTATTTCCGGTATTCGAGTAGTAAAAGCATTTGTTCAAGAAGAGGCGGAACTGGAAAAAATGTCTGAATCGGCTCGTGATTATATGGATGAAAATATCGGTTTGGTTAAAATATTTGCCCTGTTCCATCCTGCTATGTTCCTATTGATAAATGCCTGCATGGGAATTGTACTTATCTTTGGCGGACAAGCTGCAATATTACATGATATTTCGATGGGAGAATTTGTTGCTTTCTTTCAATATTTGGGAATGCTTGTCTGGCCAATGATCGCCATCGGCTGGATCGTGAATTTGTTCCAAAGAGGAACAGCATCACTTAAGAGATTAAATTCTATTTTAGGTGTTGATCCCGAGATAGTTGATAAAGATATTGATGAGAGTATTTCTGCTTTGAGGGGTAAGATCTCTTTCAAAGATTTGAGATTCAGTTACAATGAAGAAACCGCATTGATCTTTGACGGAATTTCCTTTGAGATCGAAGCTGGCAAAACACTGGCAATTGTTGGTAGAACCGGATGCGGGAAAACAACTATTATTGATCTACTCTCAAGAGTTTATAATCCACCAGCCAATTCTATTTTTTTTGATGATAACGAAGTATATAAAGTTCCGCTGAAAACATTGCGCTCTAACCTTGTAATGGTACCGCAAGAGATTTTTCTGTTCTCGGATACGGTAGCCAACAACATAAGTTTAGGAAAAAATAAAGCAACTCGCATGCAGATCGAAGAGGTTACCAAAAAAGCACAGGTTCACAGTTCTATAATAGAATTTGAAAATGGATTTGATACTGTGATAGGAGAGAGAGGTGTAACACTTTCCGGTGGCCAAAAACAACGATTGGCAATTTCCCGGGCATTGCTTACAGATCCAAATATCCTAATACTTGATGACGCACTCTCGGCGGTTGATACAAAAACAGAAAAAAGCATACTGGACGATCTGATAAAAATGAGAAAAAATAAAACTACGATTATCATCTCTCATCGTATTTCTTCTATTCAGCATGCCGATAAAATAATTGTATTGAATGAAGGAAAAATTGAAGAAGAAGGAAGCCATGAACATCTTCTAACCCAAAATGGGATATATGCCGATATTTATGAAAAACAGCAGATCGAAGAGAGATTGTCAGAATGAGTAATCTGGATAAAGGTTTAGCAGAAGATCAGATTCAAGGCAAGATCTACGATAAAGTCTTGTTCTCCAGACTCATTAAATATCTCAAACCTTATAAACTTCTAGTTGGCATTTCCTTTGTTCTGCTACTACTCATTACAGGAACAAATCTATTAAGTCCGGTGATAACACAGCGTGCCGTGGATAGGGTAATCTTGTCTAATAACAATATAATTGAAGTTGACAGTCTGTTGGAAATGGAAGAATTTTCTGCAGAATTCCCCAGAATTAAATTTAAACATTATGAATATGGCGGAAAAGGATATCTATTATTTCCTAATAAAAAAATAAATTTTATTCCTAAACAAAAAAATTGAAAATCTAAAAGAATCGGGAAAGATATTACAAAAAATTGCAGTTCTAAATAATACTGCAGAAGTGCAGAACCTACTTTTAGATATTGATTTTTTAGAAATTTCTGATGAAGAAATAGTTGTATTAAATTCCACTTTATCCGAATTGAAAGATTCCGAAAAATTAAACAGAGAACAAATTAAAATATTAAGAAAAAGAGATTTTGATAAACTTACTTCTTATGGAATATTGTTTTTTATAGTTATCACTCTACAACTGTTTTTTACTTATTTCCAAGTTTATTTTGTAAATATTGCAGCTCAGAAAGCGATGTATGATCTACGACGCGATCTATTTTATAAACTGGAAAGAATGCCGCTCTCTTTCTTCGATAAAAACCCGATTGGCCGACTTGTTACGCGAGTTACAAATGATATCGGAACGCTGAATGAAATGCTGGGGAACGGTCTTATCCAACTAATACAGGAAATGTTCGTTTTGGTTGGAATTATGATCGCAATGCTGCTTTATGATTGGAAACTGGCACTTGTTTCTTTTGCGATTTTACCTCTAACTATTGTGCTATTTACAGTTTTCATCAATCGAAGTCGTAAACTTTATAGAATTGTACGCAGGAGACTGGCGAATATAAATGCAACTCTTTCTGAAGATATTTCCGGTTTTAAGATAATTCAATTATTCAATCAATATAACCGAAAAGTTGGTGAGTTCAAAGCTATCAATGGTGAATATTTCACGGCTTCGATGAAGATGATGAAGTTATTTGCCTTTTTCCGCCCTGCGATTAATTCCACTCGCCGCATTGCTGTAGCAATCCTCTTGTGGTATGGTGGCGGACAGATCATTCAGGATAAGATCACATTAGGTGTTTTCATGGTTTTCCTGTGGTTCCTGGATAGATTCTTTGAACCTATACATCACTTAAGTGAAAAGTTTAATATCTTGCAGGCTGCTATGAGCGGATCGGAGCGGATATTTGACCTTATGGATAAAGATATCGAGGATTATAGATTAGAAAAAACTGTTGAGAATCCCAATGAGCTGAAAGGTGAGATAGAATTTAATAATGTATGGTTACGTTATAATGATAATGGAGATGTGCTGAAAGATATTTCATTTAAAGTGAAGGCTGGAGAAAAAGTTGCGCTGGTTGGACATACCGGTTCGGGTAAGACGTCTATAATCAGCATCCTGTCAGGATTGTATCCTTTCCAGAGAGGTGAAATTCTTATTGATGGAAAGAAGATAAGTGAATATAACCTAAAAGAATTGCGACGTAACATTGGTATTGTTCAACAGGATGTTTTCCTCTTCTCCGGTACGATCAAAGATAATATCGTTCTTAGCGATGAGTCCATTTCGGATGCCGAAATGGAAAAAGTAGCCCGATATGTAAATGTTCATGATTTCATTGATAGTCAGCATGAAAAATATATGGAACCGGTGATGGAACGCGGAGCTACTTTCAGCGTTGGTCAACGCCAACTCATCGCCTTTGCGCGGGTTCTGGCTTATGATCCCACAATTTTCGTTTTAGACGAAGCAACTGCTAATATCGATACGGAAACAGAGATATTGATACAAGACGCACTTCAAAAATTAATGGAGAATAGAACTTCTATTATCATAGCGCACCGGCTTTCCACAATACAGCACGTAGATAGAATAATTGTGCTGCATAAAGGTGAGATCGTGGAAGAAGGCAACCATCAGGAACTACTAGCCAAAGAAGGATTATATTACGATCTATATAGATTACAGTATCAATAAATAGTAGACCCTTAGCTTTCAAGCCAAAAATTAGGTTAAGTTGTATTCAAGCTTCACTTACTCGTTTCACTTACAAACTCAATAAATGGTACCCCCGACCCGATTTGAACAGGTGACCTTTTCCTTAGGAGGGAACTGCTCTATCTTATGTAACAACCTAAAAAATAATTAGTTATGTCATTACAAAAATGCTTCAAGCAACAATCTAGCAACATATTCCTTGTTTTTGTGATCTGTAAGAAATCAAATTTATGTGCGATATTATAATCCTCAACCCTCTATAATAGGGCTTCTAACACCAAAATAACAACAATTCTATTCTTTTTTATGATCTAACATAAAGAATTACTATTAATTATCATCCCTAACCCTCTATAATAGTGCTTCTAACGCTTAAATGGCATACCAAAGGGTAGCTAAATTAAAAATATGGCAACAAGTGAGTCCCTAAAGAATTTTTATACCTGTATGGTGTTTATTAGTAACCTGTATAAAAGGTTAATGACTATAAAATTATGGGTGGCAGGGGGAGTGGACACTTGAATAAATGAAGGGAAAACCTGAAAATGCAGAGATCAAAGCATTTTCAACTTCACTTAAAATGAGTTATTAATTAAGATCTGCAAAAACTTCATTCAAAACTTTGTTCCAGTAAAATAAATGATCAACAAGTTCATCTCCAGATTCAGTTGAAATATCTTCATAAGCGATTATCATATTTTGTATAAGTTCATTAAAAGATTTATCCTTTATCATTATGAATTCATGAAATTTATTATGTAAATAATGGCATGTTGCTGCTCTTTTCGCCTCAGCTGTAGGATAATAAAGTGTTACTATCGTATTTGGACGTCTACGGAATGTTACAGGAAATGTGAGTCCATAAAAACCAAAGGCAATATTTATTACTTTTTTTTCCTCAATAAGAGAAATACATTGTTTACATCTACAAACATTTCTCAAGTATATTTCTTTCGATTGAAGCCACCCTTTAGAATGAACGATACCTAATGCGTCACCAAATTTTAGACGAGAATGCACTGAAGGAAAATAAAATCTTGCCATTGGAATGCCACCACCGACAGGAATAACTTTTCTATACTCGCCATAATTAATTGAATGTCCAACTCCATCAAGTAATCCAACTTGTGGATGAGATAATAAAATAGATAAGTAGCCACCATGATTATTATATAATTTGCCTGTTGTTGTTTTTAATTTTTTTAATAAATCAATATACAATTTCACTTCATTCTCTAATAAATTCTCCTCAATGTGATCATCAATCCAAAGAATTATTCCATCAGGTTTTAATTCAGCAATTTTGGTTATCCAGTCAGATAATTTATTTAAAGCTTCTTTAGATATAACAAGTGCTAAAAATACAGGTTTATCAGTATACATTGCTTTTGTTGTTTCATAACAAGAGATATTAATTGCAAGCCATTTTTTATAATTACGAGGAGATAGATAAAAATAAGGTGCAATTACAAATTCTGGCTGAAAGTCTTTATCTTGACCAATTAAGTCTTTGGCTTCTTCATCGAGTGAATCAATCAAAGCTCTTGTCTGAAAATTGATAGTTCCTTTACATATATCATCAATAGAAGTTTGTATTATTCTATCCTGTCTATCAATTAAATCAGTAGTAAGTATTGGCTTATCATTATCAATTACTGAACCAAATACACCACCAAGTCTTTCTTTTGCAAGTTTTGTAATTGATGGTTTAAATCCATATCTTGGAGGCCTACCTCCATCCTTTTCTTCCTTAGTTCTCATATCCTTTTTAAGATTTATCGTTGGATGTTGGAAAGCATGCGTTTGTGGATCAATGTAAAAAGGTTTTGCGGTTGTAGCAATAAAACCAGCAATACCAGCTGGTGTATGGGAAACGATATTACCATTTAGTGCAATTAAATCGTATAGTTTATGATGTTTTCCAAGAAAATATCTTTGTTCTGCGTTTACATTATAATGATAAATATGTCTTGCCATTCTGAACCTCCAAAATTCTCTCTCGTAGTTGTTCTTTTGATATGATCCAAGGATTGTTCTTAACAGAATGTTTGAAAGCAATCTTTATTGAATCATCAGGCATAATATAAATAAGTCCAAGTCCTGCTTGTTTTATTTTTTTTATAGTATCCTCTCTTGTCTTTCTAAAGATAGTGCAAATATAAACCTTGTCAGCTGATAATTTATGTGTTTTTGATTGTTCAATTGCTTTTGAGATACTTGAAATTTTACATTCAATTATCCATATATTCTCTTCTCTGTTGTCAATTGCTGCAATATCAGCACATCTATACAAATTTGGGACTTCTTTAGCTACTCTAAACCCCTTATTCTTAAGTGATTTTACCATAATATTCACGATATGAGATTCATTCAATGGCGATACCCCATATCTCGATATTTACCATACAATTTCTTTAAGTATTTTCCAGTAGAGAAACATAAGTAAAACAGCATTAATTGTATTATCAATATAAAAAATGGAATTATTATAGTAAATAAAGTTTTTAAAATTATTTTATTGCAAATTTCTAAATAATTACCCAAACATATAGATATAAAAGCCAATAAAAATAAGATTATTGATAAAAATAATACTTTCCCAACTATTGATCCAATTATTTCACTTTTAGATATATCAGATACGCTATTATAATGAAGATCCTTCAGTCGTTGAATAATCATATTTTCTTTTTCTGTATCAATTGTTTGTGAAGAAATAGTAGATACAAATTCCTTATAAGTGAAAAAAAATTCATCTTTGATTGTTTTATGAACTTGAAGAAAATGGTCATCTATTTTTGAAAGAATACCAACAATTAATACAAATAGAAAATTAAGTCCTCCGATAATATAGCTAAACATCTCCATTATGAAAGATACCTATCTCTTATTAAAGATTTATCTATATATCCATCTTTATGGTATTTTTTGTAAACATATTCGAGAATCCTGTCAAGAGAAACTCTATTCAAAACCATTTTAAATTCAACAAGAATATCCTTTTGGTTCTCTGTAAGTCTATCCCAATATGACTTTGCTTGTTTTACACCCTTATCAATTGATAGATAAAACAATTCTTCAGTATATACCCTTTCATAGAATTCATTAAAATTTTCATTATTTTCAATCTCTGCCCAATATTCATATTCTGCTAATTCTGCATTTATAGGTGTATTTTCTCCAAATTTTGCTTCAATGAATTCTTGATTAATAAGAAATTCTAAATCATTATAGATTTTTTTTGAAAAAGGTCCATAATTCCATGGTATAAAACCTAATTCATCTATTTCACTAAAAGTTTTATCTTTTTTGAAGTCTGGCCAAATTTCTTTTTCAAACAAAAAAATCATTTTCATAAGACGAGTCCTGCCAGATATTGGAGATTGCACTTCTACTTCTCTTTTTTCATCTGGAGTATAAATAAGTAATAAAAGTAATTTCTTACCCGTTAGTTTTAATTCCATGATTTGATCCTTTCAATAATAAAATTCCATTTCACATTTCTAATTCAAATATAATTAAATAAACAAATTATGTCAAACAATATGATAAGTTTTAAGCTGGGATATAAAACTCAACTCATTTTCTTCCCTTTCAACAAATCACTTGTTTTTATGATCTCCAAGAAATATAATTTATGTGTGATATTATAATACTCAATCCTCTATAATAGGGCTTTTAGCACCTAAGTCACATACCAAAAGGTAGCTATTTTAAAATATGGCAACTAGTGAGTCCCTAATAAATTTTTATAACTGTATGGAGATTATTAGACACATGTATTTAAATTCATGCAAATTTATTCATAATTCTTATAGCCCCATGCTTGACTATCTTTTGCTAACTTCTTACCCGATTTATTGTTAATTATGTTATATATCCTGTTGATCATTATCATTTTACTCAAATGACCGAATAATTTCATCAATTTCTTCTTTTGATGCTTTAGGTATTTCTTCAAGAGAGTGATCTAAACCTGTTTTAGAAATTAATTCACCAATTATTGAATCATCAAAATCTGATAAGTTTATTGGTTTGATAAATCCACAACTAAATCTAAGTTCACATGGTAGAACAATATCATAAGGTGGATGTGGCTTAATATCAGCGACCAAGAATTTAATATCCTTTTCCAAATTATTATAATATTTTTCAATATTAAAGAAACCTATATCTGAAGTGTCGCAATGTGAAAAATTTATTGCTAAAATTCTTATC
>CAZOCS010000088.1:0-10527 GCA_964578365.1 uncultured Candidatus Cloacimonadota bacterium | reverse complement strand
CTGCTTACCTAGTGACGTCTGCCCGGCGGCTGCTTGACGAAATAAATCTCCAGTGGAAATGTGGGGAATACCTAATTTAGCCGCTAAGAGTTTGGCTTGAGTTCCCTTACCTGACCCTGCCGGACCAAAAAAAAATAATAATATATTGAGTGGTTTCGTCACATTATATACATTATTAACATATATAAATAAATACGTGAAGCAACGAAAAGAATAGAAAGAAATAGCGAATTAACTAAAAAATTAAGTACTCAAAGAATTCTTAAACTTCTAAATTATTAGACATTCATCATCATTTAGATAGGAATATTATATGAGGAGTAATTATCATTTCTATTTAGTTATGAATGGATTTAGAATCCCTTATGACTATTTAAACAACTTTCATGAAACACAATTAAAACAAAATCAAGCCCAAGTTAGTAACTCAAATTACAAATTAAAATGTATATCATTTAAATTGCTAAGTGGTATGAATATAATAAGTAACAATTAGGAGGAAAAATGGGACAAACACATGATTTTTTAAATCCGGAGTCTATGATAACACCAGGTGTAGCTGGCAGTATAACATTTGCTTTAACAAATGCTTTAACAATGCAATTTAACTTACCTACAAGATGGACAGGTATTGTAATAAGCTTTATGCTTGGTACAATTGTATTTAAAGCTAAGAAATTACCTATATGGAACAAGATCGTTTTATATGTACTTAACTCACTAATAATATTTGCATTTGCCACAGGGACAACTTATTATGCAACTGAAGCTAAGGAGAAATTAGCTTATGGTTTTACCGGCACAATAAACTCTATAGCAAGAATTATAGAACCTGTAGAGTTATATGCAGAAGAAAGATTACAAACACAGGAATTTGATGAGAAGAAATTCAAAATTGAAAATTTATCAATGGAAATTGAGATGCTTAATAAAAGATTAGGTGATAAACAATTAGAATACGATGAAATTTATCAAGCGGCATATGGAGATAGCCTTGTAGTAGTAACTACAATTAATGATAGCATAGAAATAGATTTGAAAAATATAAGAAATGAGATGAATTTCATTGAGAAGAGCATTATGGGAAAACAAAGAGAGAAAGAACTATTGGAATCTAATAAGAGACCATTCCTTAAAAAATGGTAAAAGTAAAACCATATATAAGAATTTTTCTGAGGAGAGAGTATGAGCAATAATGCAAAGAAGGAAGAGATACGTAAATTACTAGTACCCAAAACGATAATGTACGAAAAAGGAAAAGGATTTATTAGCAATGCTATTATTGAATCTCAAAATATTGTTTGGGATGAATATGGGAAGAAATCTGAGTGGTCTCATATAGGGTTTTTTGGAACGGACGGCAAATTCTATGAAAGCACTGTTAAATTTGGTTGGAAGAAAATATTATACGGTATTAGAGTATCTAAACCGAGTAAGATCTTAAAAGAGATAATGAAACATGATGAAAAGATTGGATTTCAGGTTAAATTTGAGACAATATCTGATGAAGATTGGGAAGCAATAACAGCTAAGGGTAAAGAACTTAAGAAGAAGAAAGTAAAATATGGCGGGATTGAATTAGTGGGAACACTTATCACCATATTAAGATGGAAATTAACCAGGAATCCTGATAAACGAAGAAGAATAATGCGTGAGCGTAATCCTTTTGATAGTAAGAAATCGATGTATTGTATAGCTTTTGTTGCAGATTGTATAGAAAAGGCAGAAGTGGATTACGTAGATGTTGGACACTCTGTATCTACTGTAGATCATGGATGGTTTACAAAACTAAAACATGAACAAAATAAAATTGAAATAAAATAGGAGAAACAATGAGAAAAATAATAATTCTAGTTATATTTGGGTTAGTTATATTTGGTTGTTTTGAGGAAGAAATAGATACTAATAATACTGATGCTGAAAATAATGTGATAAAACCTGATACTTTAACAATATGTACATTTAATATTCAATTTTTGGGAAATTTTAAGAAAAGAGATGATCATGCGTTGGCAGATATTCTGAAGAATTATGACATTATAGTTATTCAGGAACTGATCTCTCCCCCATATCCTGGGGTGTTCCCAGACAGCAGCAACTTTAGACCTGATTTAGAATCTGCAGAGTTTTTTGATGAAATGTTAAACAATGGTTTCCAATATATTTTATCTGAAGAAGACACCGGAACGAATGATAATAATCATTTAAATAATACAGCTACGGAATGGTGGGTTTCTTTTTACAAACCAGATAAGGTGAAAGTTGCGGAGGATCTTCCAAATGGATTTTTGGCAGAAGATAGAACAAACCATGATGACTATGAAAGAGTACCTTATGCATTTGGATATAGATCGTTAAATGATTCGATAGATTTTGTTTTGATTTCAGTACATTTAAAACCTGAAGATAATGATGAAAGCATAATTAGAAGAAAACAAGAATTAACAGCTATTAAAAAATGGATTGATGATAATGATGAAGTGGAAAAAGACTTTATAATCCTTGGTGATATGAATATTTATAACTATGAAGAACTTATGAACGCAATACCGGAAGGATTTGTTTCTTTGAATGATGAATGCATAAGAACAAATACAAGTGAAACACCACGACCTTATGACCATGTTATGTATAATCCGGAGTTTACCACCGAGATAGATAGTTTGTTTGATATGAAAGTAATAGATCTGATTGAGGTTATGCAAGATCATTGGAACCTTGAGAATGGAGATTATCCGGGCGATCCTTATGATCATAATACTTTTAAGCAGTATTATTCTGATCATCATCCTGTAAAGTTTAGAATAGTTTTGATAGGAGATGATGATTAATTAATAAAGAGGAGGAGATAATTATGCAACTAGATATGCATTATTATGGGACGTATGTAATGGCAAGATGTGCTGGGATAAAAGCTGAGGCTGCAAGGGTAATAGCTTATTCTGCGCAATTTGTTGATGACAATGCAGATAAAGATACGATTAATTTCAAAGATGCCGGAAGAATTGATGCTCAGGCAAGCGCGCATCACGCATTTAATGCTAAAAATTTGGACGCTGCAGATCAAAGACAAATTTGGGTACCTTTTCATTTTTTACCAGGTAATGAAGGAAGTAGTTTTACGGAACGATTGATATGCCGAAAGAATAGTACTATAGTAGAAGAGATGGTTGAGCACAATCTTAATGAACCCAACAAGGAATATGCATTGGAGCTAATAGGAATAACTGCTCATGTTTATGCTGACACTTTTGCTCATTATGGTTTTTCAGGAATAAGTTCAGAAAAGAATAAAATCATTAATGACAGTATAAAATTCTATCATTTGAAACCCGATATGAGAGAATACATAACAAAAAAAGCAAAAAAATTCAAAAAAAAATACCGTAGTAAAAGTAAATTATGGATAAAATTGAAATCATTTTTCGTTGAAGTTGTTTCTGGTGCTCTCGGGCATGGTGCTGTTGCCACATATCCTGATCGACCTTATCTTATATGGGATTTTGATTATGAGAAACCTAAGAAAAAAAGTGGTGAACGGAATAATCCAGCAACTTTTTTAGAAGGTTGTAAGGCTTTGCACAGTATGTTTAAGAAATTTGCAAAATTTTTCCCTGAATTTGCAGAGAATACCTCCTATAAAGAATTTGCCACTATCAAAAGTGAGATAAAAAGAATTCTGAATACTCAAGCTGATAAAAAGGGAAGAATTAAGGCATGGCAGAAAGCAGTAAAAAGTGGAGTATTACATTTGAGTGAAGAAGCAATTCCTAAATATAAAGCAGATGCATGGCATAATCAAAGGAACTCATTTGATAAGAAAAAAGACTCAAAGATTGCCTTAGACACTGATGTTTATAGATTTTACCAGGCTGCTTCTGTTCATAGAAATAATGTTTTAAGAACTTTACTACCTAAGCATGGTTTAGTAGTGGCTTAAAATTAATATAAATTATTTAATTACGCGAAATAAAGTAGAGAATTATGAGTAAAGAAGAAAAAGTTATTACGAACTAAATTAAAGGAGTTATTATGGATTCTGAAGAATATATGAAAGATCGGTTAGATGATCAAATAAAATGGTATGATAATAAAAGTACTTCTGCTCAAAAAAGTTTTAAGACAAAGCGTCATTGGGAAATCGTATTAGCTGCTTTGATTCCATTTATAACAGCACTAAATGGATTTTTCTCAAATTACAATACTTATGGTTTAATTATGATAGGATTATTGGGTGTAATTATTTCAATATTAGCCGGTTTTATAGCTTTCGGAAAACATCAAGAACATTGGATTGAATATAGAACTATTTGTGAAAGTTTAAAGAAAGAAAAGTATCTTTTTCAAACAAGCGTTGAACCTTATGATAGTGATAATTCATTTGATTTATTAGTACTAAGGGTTGAAGCACTTGTTTCAAAAGAAAACACTAATTGGTCTCAATATATGATGAAACAGAAGAAAGGAGACAACAATAGCTAGAAAGTGATTTATATCATTCAAAACAGAAAATGATGATTTTATGAAAAGGGAGATTAGGATGTTAAAAGAAGTGACCGAATTTCTAATTTATGCTGAGTTTTGCAAGATCAAACAAATAAGAAATATATTGATGAAGATTAATAGAATCACATGGACATTCATTTGGATTATTAATTGTTCGATATTGATTGCCCAAACTCAGGAAGAGTATCAAAATCCTATTAATGATTATACCTTCAATATTCCTTCTGATTGGGACATTATCCCTCAAGAAGAAATTGATTTCATAGCGGAAATGATGACTCCTTCTTCAGATGGATCTCAAAAAGTTGTTTATGACTGTGGATTTTACTATGCAATTGATCGAGAACCTTTTAATTATTTTGAATACCCTTATATTTTATTTCAATATTTTAATGATTCATATATCCATAAAGTTTCTTTGGATCAATTGTCAAGGCAACTTTCCAGGGCAATACAACTGCAGATGAAAAATATCTCTAATTCTATGGGTGGATTGATATCCGAAAGTTCTTATAATAAAACCTACATAGATCGTGATAAGAAGGCAATTTACTTTAATTATCAAGGTTATTCTTTTCCCGATAGCACAAGGTCAATTGCAGCATATTTTATAGGTGTAAAAGGGATGCTAGGAATATATTGTTATTCTTCCCTAGAGGAATACTCCTCTTATCTAAGAGATTTCGAGGTGCTCTTAAATTCGGTGAACATGGATGTCCAACTGAAAAAAGAATGGGAGGCAGGTGAAGAGGAGAGAAAAATACAACGAGAGAAAGGGATTGAGAAATATCAGCTCATTCAGGCCAAAAGAGAAGCTGAACGTCATCGCAGAAATATCATTTTAGGAATCGCTATTGTAATTTTTATTCTTATCGGTTTTCTTACTTTCAAGTGGTACAAAATGAAGAAACGAAAAGCACAGAATCCATTTGAAAGACGAAACAAAGTGGTTGGCTATTTGGGAAAATTAATTGGTATACTTCTTCTTATCATTACTTTAATATTGTTTATTGGTTCCAGATTTCTTTCTCAAATTGATCTCTTTAAGGATACTTCATTTTTACCTTCAGTGTTTTCATCGTTTTTGATTGGAGGACTTATAGGTTGTGTATATGCCATTTTCTCATTTGTAGGAAAATATTCCTACTTAAAGAGTAAGAGGCATTTCACTCTTTCTGTGAAAGAGAAACTCCAACAGGATCACCGTAGTCCAGTGGTCTATTTGAGATCATTTACAGATGACAAAAAGCTTTCTGAAACTACTAATCGTGGAGACTTTCTCCTTGAATTGTTTAATTTAAGTACACAAGAGGAGCAAATTGAAGCCACTATGAAAAAGATCGGGCCTCTCATTGCAGTAGGTAAGCCCGATGAGGATCTGCCAGCTGCGGGTGCAGCGAGAACCTATCTTTCTGACGAACACTGGCAAAAGGAAGTAAAGAAATTAATGAGAAAAGCGGCATTAGTGGTAATTCGTGCCGGTAATTCAATAGGGTTGTGGTGGGAGATTGAGCAAGCTATTAATCTTATCTCACCTGAACGATTGCTATTAATAATCCCATTTGATATAGATCCTAGTTTTTATATTAGGATGAAAGAAGAATGCGGTATTGATCTTACACCACCAAATATAAGTACTAAAAAAAAGATAAAGACCGCTTTGGAATATTATGTTGTCTTTGAAAAAGGTTGGATAGCAGAGTATCTGATTGATTTAAGATCAATCGTTGATCGTTTGAGAAAACGTTAATTATTTTTTTTTCAACTACGAAAGCCGACTCGTAAGTGTGTAAGTTATTGACATGTAACAAAGTAGAATTAATTCTCGAAAAGAAAATATTACATTGATAGAAACAACGAAAAAACAAGACTGAATAATGATTGAGTGCAACGTAGTACTAATAACAATAAATTAGTTAAGCGAATCTGTAAATAGTTGCAGTGTGTATGTGTTATGCGCTTTTCAAAAGATAAAGAGTGTCAAATTATAATTTGTTACAAATTAACAAAAACAGGAGGTAGTAATGTCAAATGTTGTTTTTTTTAGTTTTAAGGAACCTGATCGTGGTGTTGTTCTAACTATTAAAGGTAGAGCAGTTAATTCATCATATTACAATTTAAATTTCCTTGTGAAGGATTTATTAAAAAGATGGAATACTGAAGATACAGCCGTTATTCGGCAAGCTATTACTAAAGCGATGAATGGGACTTCGAGAACAATTGTTTTCGTTGGAGAAAGAACATATTTAAGCAGATGGGTTCGAGAAGAAGTTAAAATGACTTTAGCCAATGGTAAACCTGTTTATGCCATCCGCTTAAGCGGGACAAATGGCACAACTCCTAAAGTACTATCGGACAATGGTATTCTTTTATACAGCTGGAGTGAAGCAAGATTACAAGAACTTACAACAAGATAAAATGAAGAGGACAAAGTTTGACAGAAGTCTTATTGGACCAGACTCTTACGAGTATTTTAATGATTTATCTAAAATATGTCAAACAAAAGGAAATCGTTTTTGATACTGAGAATTCTATTAGTAGAGAACATAAATTATGGATATCAAAGATCAATAATTGAAAGAATGTAGTATCAATATGGCAGGACACATATTTCAAACTTTTGTCTATTTCAGTGTAATTAAAATGGGCATAACAGGCGTGTCGGCAGTCAGGCTGGTTGGTGGTCTTTGCCTGAACCTACCCTCCCCAGAGGAGAGGTAAGGAATTAATAGTATACTATCAGGAAATCTTATCTAAGAAAATCTGATTAATTGCAGCAGTTTCAATTTCAGATCTAGACATTACACGATGGCTTTCTATGAATTCATTTAATTCTGATACTTTAAATAGGATCCTTCTTCTAATTTTATTAAAGGGTAAGACATTCTTATGAGTGTAAGAATAAAGGATTGATTTCTTTAAAGATAAATATTCGCAAGCTTCATCTAAAGAAATATACGGTTTTTGAAACTCATTGTTTTTAGACATTTTGAACTCCTTTTTATTTATTTTGAATGTTAATTGCTTTATGCAAAAAGGAGGTGTCAATTGATTATATTAGACTTTGAACAGCTATGTAGATCAATATCCCAGTACGTACAAAATCAAAAGTAAACTTTAGCCATTTAGCGTTGGTGCCGGTTGTTTCATGTTGGGCTAGGTGGCGTTCTAGTTTTATTGTTATTTTTTCTATCTTGTCTGTGATTATCCGGATCTCTTTGAGGAAGTCTTCGAATTCTGGCATGGGTGCTCCTTATTAATTAGAGTTTAATATTTCAACACATAAATATAATAGCAATAATGTGTCATTTTATTGAGTATGAAAAGTAATTAGTAACTAAACTTAATCAGCCATTCTTAAAATAATTTGACAAGCCGGAACCTTCAATATTGATAGTTGTAATTATTTAGATTATGTGAAGGAACATTGGAGGAAACATGAAGACTCGGTCAAAAAACAAGATATCAACATTAGGAACAATACGTACATTTCTTAAAGAAGGAGCCTGATCAGCAGCTTTGGTTGGGGTTCTCAACCAGGCATTTGATCATCCTTCAGAGCTCGAAGAACACGCCTCCATACCCTTAGCAGGTGGGATCATGATGAATGGCTACCAGTGCGGCATGATCTGGGGCGCTACACTTGCTGCAGGAGCACAAGCGTACAGACTTTATGGCCCGGGACCACAAACTGAAAGCATAGCAATTACTACTGCCCAGAAGCTTGTAAAAGCATTCCATGACAACAGTGGTGAGATTGATTGTTTCGAGATTACGGAAATAGATAAATCTTCATCAACAATGAAAATGATCTTTGTTTTCCTTATAAAAGGTAAGACAATCGGCTGTATGCGCATGTCCGCAAAATATGCCCGGATAGCATTCGAAGTAATTAATAACACTTTTCCTGAAGAGCTTGAAAAAGCACCTTCCACTCCGGTAAGTTGTGCAGCAGTATTGGCTGAGAAGATGGGTGCATCTGAACTGCAAACGATAATGGCAGCAGGTTTTGCCGGTGGAATTGGTTTATGTGGTGGTGGCTGTGGAGCACTGGGTGCTGCAATATGGATCCACGGGATCAATAAAGGAAAAGAGCCGGATAGTAAAATTGATTTTAACGATCCCGAAATTGCTGAATTAATAGAAAATTTTTTAAAAAGCTCCGATTACGAATTCGAGTGCTCAGCAATAGTAGGACGCAAATTTGAGAATATCGAAGACCATGCCAATTTCATACGCGAGGGCGGTTGCTCGGAAATTATAGAAACATTAGCTAAAATATAATCTGCTGACACAAAACTCATTAACCTGACTCGGATTTACAACTCGAGTCGAGTTAATACATCATTTAACCAATAACATTTTCTTCTGATATTCTTTTGTATCTGTTATGAGTTTGTAGAAATAGATCCCTGATGAAACATGTTTGTCAGCTGCATTTTTTCCGTCCCAGACAACAATTTGAATTTGATCTGCATACACTTGATCATTGAATATAGTTTTGATTTTTTCACCTTTTATATTGTAGACAATGACTTCTACAATGCTTTCTTCATCAAGTGCAAAACTGATCGAGGTGCTTGGATTAAATGGGTTTGGATAATTCTGATGCAGTCCGTAAAAATCTGGAGTTGGTGGTGTTTCGTCAAATGGAATATCAAGTGTGATAGGTTCATGAATTCCCGATTCTCCATCTGATGATACATCTTCTATCCAATACCAGTAAGTTGTATTCTGGATAACTGGTGCAACATCAACATAAATATAATCTGATGGGGTTGTTGTGGTTCCATTTCCGGGAACAGGATTTCCTGCATTTAGCCATATAGACTGGCTAAAATTATCACTTGTTCCCCGGTAAACATTCCAATATTCATTATTTTCCTCTGACTGGGTTGTCCAATAAAGAGTTGGAGTTCCATCTAAATAAAGCGCATAGAAAGCAGAAAGATTGACGGGGAGCGGATTATCATCTCCTAAGATAAACTCAAAAGTACCATCTTCTGATCCATCTATTAATCCTTTTTCAATTTCACCACCAGATCTATCTGATGCTGGTGTAATATCAAAACTAACTTCAGGAGAAGTAAATACTACAGCATCTGGAACTTGCCATACAGAGCCATTCCACCATGCAATATAGGCTGGAGTGCCGCTATATCCGCTATAATTCAGAACCATGTGAAACGTCTGGGCTGTATTTCCAGTAAAAGTTAAAGCATAAGACAGGGCAACATTACCGGGATTTGGTGGAGGAGCACCAACTTGAACTGAATTGCTTACAGCAACGTCTACAGTAACAGGACCAGTATCTGGATCAAAAGTAACATCAGGATCTATAAAACCACTACCAAAATCAATAGGAACAACATCTATTACTACTAATTCTCCATCTGTTGATGTTCCCGAACCAGTTCCGGCAAAAGAAGATTGATCATAAAATAATGCTCCCATATCTGCTCTTGTGCCGTCAAGGTCTAATGGTGATGCCGGATCTCCAGCATCTATACATGGAGAAGTTGACTGCAGGTGGTAATCTCCATTACCAGCATTTATAAATAGGGGATCACTATTAACATTACCTGTTCCTGTATAGCCACCTTCTATATCAGAATATGTCGCTGTAACTGTACCTGAATCAATATAAATATCATTACTCCACAAAATGGAATTGATCAAACTTGGATTGGAATTATCACATAAGATCCCATTACCAATCAGGGCAGTATTACCTGATACAGTTACATTCACTAAACTCGGACTAGAATTATTATAGAAATAACATCCACCTCCTAGAGGAGTATAAACATTATCTGATATTATTACATAGCGTAGAATTGGACTGGAAAGATTACAGTAAATCCCACTACCGCGAAGAACACCAGCATTACCTGATATAGTTATATACTCCAAACTCGGACTGGAAGAATTACAATAAATTCCACCTCCACTAGAAGCAGAACCATTTGTAATTGTGAAACCACTTAGGAGTGCGTCTGAATCTTCACCACTATCAAATAT
>CAZOCS010000087.1:0-10663 GCA_964578365.1 uncultured Candidatus Cloacimonadota bacterium | reverse complement strand
TTGCAGGGGTTTGGCATTTCTGAATGAATTGTTGCAGCAGTTTGTCATAAACCTTGATTTGTTGCATAGGTTTGGCATTTTTTGCTAGTTTATATTAAAATAAAAGAGTAGAAATAAAAAATTTGAGAACTATTAAAGTAACTTCGCATTCTTCATAATAGAAGCCATCTCCATAAGTAAATAATTACTTTCTTTTGAATTATGGAATTTTTTCTTAAAAAAGTTGTATGCATTTCTCATTTCATCAATATCATTTCTATTGTAAGCATCCATAAATCTAATATATGTTGTTTGTTCGATTTCTGATTGCCTTTCAACCTCACGTATATGGATTCTTTCATTCCTACCCTTATTATAATCTCTTGAAGCTTTTAACTCAGTTCTTATATCTTTCATTTGAACAGAAAGTTGATATAATTGTATTTTAAGTTGTTCATTTGGATCATCAATAGATTTAATTTTTGCACTTTGTGCAAGGGAAAGAAGATTAATTACTGAATTAAATCCTTTTCCAGTAATACAAGACTCCTCTGTACCTTTAAGCATTTTTGAAATTGATTCTTGGTCGTTCAGAACTTCATTATATCTTAATTCTTTGCAATAGCCATACGCTCTCAATATTGAAACATCAAATATTCTCTCAGTACCCTTTTCTTGAATAATAACTACAGGTTTATCAAATGCCTGTCTTAGACCAAGTTCAAAAAGAACATTAGGATTTCTTGTTGATAAATCACAAATTGCCATAGGAGCTTCAACAATTTGTTTCAAAATGTTAATGTGAATTATATCTGTCTCTTCAACATCATCCGCTCGAATAGCTTTAAATTCTGCTTTTTCACAGGCAGGATTAATTATATCTTCGTATACTCTTTTAAAATGACCTGGTTCATATCCATCCGGATCTGATATTGGCATTATTATAAAACAATCTTGTTTTTTCTTAGTTGGCATTTTATCCTCCATATTTATATTTATTCTAATTCAATTATATCTCTTTCTTCTCTTTCACATTCAGCTTTTTTGAAAGCATCAATCTCAAACGTTTTTTTATTTCATTCATTTTTTTTGAAAGTGTTTAATTTAGTTGTTATTTTCCCTTCTTGTTATCAGATGAATTGTTATTATTTTGTGAATTGTTTTGATTGTGTGAATTTTGGATTGATGATGTTTGTTTTTGATTTTGCGGTCTCATACTAGGTGCTTTATTATAACTCTTTTTGACCACAACTCTAGTTTGTTTGTTTTCTTGTTTCATTTCTTCCTCCATATTTCTATTTAATGAACTTACTAATAAAGAACAACCTATCAAAAAAGTGAAGATTATACCAAAAATAAATGAGAATAATCCAATCCTATCTAAAAGTAATAATGAAGAATCATTAGAATCCTCATCTTTATTAAGTTTTTCCAAGTATAATGCATTTCTATTGAAAACAACTATCGTAACAATGATTGCTACCATAAAATAAAAAATTGCTGAAATAAAAATAATTAGTTCAATCTTATTGTTAATCCCAAAAGCAATCAATAATGTTATTAATAGACCTAATCCACCAGCTGATATTGTCAGAATGCTTTTGTCTCTTTCAAGTTTAGTGTTAAACCAAGCATTCACACAATTAGAATAGTATTCAATTTCTTTTGATTCAATTAAATTATTATGATTACCTCTGTTCATATTAAATCAACTATTTCCTGTAGCTGTTTATGTGTTCATTTACAAATCTATTATACTAACGATTCGCATTTAAGATACATTCAACTTGTAACTTCCAATTACCTCTGTGGATAATTCTTTCAAAGCCAGAACCATATGTTCCTTTAAGCAATTCAATTCTACTTTTCTGAGATAATTCTGCCCAGTTTTCAAACATTATGTAAATTGCATTTCCATATCTTATATTTTCAAATATTACTAAATCATTTTGAATTAAAGCACCAAAATATCTCTGTAATCCACTGTTACCCATAATTCTGTCTCGATATCCAAGCCCTTCGAAGAACGTAAGTCTTTCATGTGCAATATCTCTCTGTTGATGTGTAGGAGTAAAACCTCTAAAAATTCTTTCTAAAGTTTCATCGACTGTTCCGGGTGGTAATATTTCCCAAGAAACATGAAGGGTACGTATGTAATCTCTTAGTGTTGCTTCAGCATTCATTATATTACAGCAACCTACATTTTCTTGTAGAAGGTTAATACAGTCAAAAAGTCTATCTTCGAAATCATCACCTTCTCGAGCTAATACTTCTGAGAGTTGAAATTTGATGATATAATTCAATCGATTTGGTTCCAGATTTGGACATTCAATTTGAATTTGAGTATTTCTTGGTGCAATGAATTCTTTTGGATACCTCTCCCCTTGCAAATCAACTGTGTGTGTGCCATTATTAGGATCTCCCCAATTGGGAGCCTCAACATAGTTGTGATATGTTTCTTTCGGTAAATCTGTTCTTTTAATTACGCGACCATTGATATTCCATGAGCTATGTTTACCCTGATCAGATTTTGGGAAAATCGACGCAGGACAATGAAGACCATCATTATCAATATAAATATCGAGATGAGATAATACTCCATTGATAATATCTTCTTTTAAAAAAGTTCTAACACATCCTACTACTAGTTCTGCTGAATCAAAATTTTCAAGTGTTGCGTATATTCTTTGTGGTATCTTTCTAAAATTTTTTTGCCAGTCCATTTCTTCCTCCTCATTTGGTCAAAATATAAATCAATATCCAACCAAACAATATCGTAAATAATAATTCCGAAGTATTACTGTTCATCTATCAAGTCATTCAATTTGAATCCAATCAGTAAAATTAATCATATAGATATTTAACATTTACATTAATGTACGAATTTAATCCAGATCCAGAAATTGCTAATTCTTTCATGTTTTCAACGTGGTAGCTACCTGCTTTGTTATAGGAATATGTATACGATCTAGACGTTCCTTTAAAAATCACAGTAATAGATGTTTCTGATATTGAGTATGAATAGACACCAGAATCTCCACCAAGATTTAGATATCTAGGCATAATAACCTCCTCTAATAATATTTATGCATGTACATTTACAAAAACATGCTAAATATAAGAGATTATTTTGAATTAGCTTGGGTAACTTTAGCAGTTATAGTATTGAATTAAAATGAATTATAGTTTTTTAAAAGTAAATAAGTTGTAGCAGTTTATCATTTTCTTGTTAAGTAGAATATAATAAAGAGTTTAAATTGAAGTCGTATGTAATAAGAAATCCAGCCTGAGAATTACTCATGCTGGATTGATGTTTTACTTCAGAAGCAGCATTTTCTTTGTCTTTTCAGTTTTACCATTTACATCTAGTTTATAGAAATATACTCCCGAAGAAACTCTTTTACCATCATCATCTTTGCTGTTCCAGAGTATTTCGCTTCTACCGGGATTCATATAACAATCTAATAAAGTTTTTACCTTCTGTCCTTTAATGTTGTAAATTTCTAGTTTAACAAGACCAGATTCAGGTAGATCAAAAACTATCTTAGTTTCGGGATTAAACGGATTTGGATAGTTCGTTAATTGATAATCAGTTATTGGAATTGGATCATCAGATACTCCAACAGGATCTGCTCCAAACTCATAACAACCCATATCAATAATTACTATTCCATCATCATCTCCATCCCAAACTCTTTGATTATGCAAAAGATCCCAGGGTGGCAGGAAAAGCCCTGTTGTATCCGGTGTGCCTGTATCAATACAAGGAGAAAGTTCAGTTAATTGATATGGATCATCTCCTAATAAAAGAAAGAGAGGATCTTCATCAATGTTTCCTTCTCCCCAATTAATTGTATTAACACCATTTTGGTTGTATATTCCATCCTCTCCATTTTGGATATTAGTGTAATCTACATTCAATTCATAGGTCTCACCACTTACATAAACATAATCAACCATAAATATTTCATAATTAGTATTGTTTCGCATAATTGTATTATTCATTGTAATATCAGCATAGCTTTTAATAGTTGAGTTAGAAGAAGTATTATTAATAAATGTGCAATTATTAAACTCTGTTATACCCTGACAGAAAATATCCATCACATTATTAAAGTTTGTACTATTATCAGAAAAAAGACAATTATTGTATCTGATGGTTGATTCTTCACCCCATCCACTCATATTACGAAGTATTCTGGCATCATAGCTGTTCGTACTATTATTAGAGAATACACAATTCTCAACAATAAATTCTCCGTCATCCCAAGCATCCAATTGCATAACTGCCTCATATCCCTCTGCAGGTGGATTTAATACATTATTGCTTATCACACAATTTTTCATAATTCCACTGTTTTCTTCTAAACTAAGAGCAGCATTCCGATCTGCTATATTATCAGTAATTATTAAATTATCAAATATATTGTTAACATGTTCATTAAAAATTATTCGTCTAGTATTTGAATTGTTTTGTATTTTAAGATTAGATAATTTTAACAAGCCAATTGATTTAAAGAATAAAACGTTCCAAGCATATAATTCTGAACTATTAGATATTGAGAAATTTGAAATCTCAATTGTTCCATTCAAGAATACTCCCATTAAAGCAGAAGTCGTAAAATCATTATATAAAATTGTAGTATCCATATCTTCACCAATTATGGATACATATTTTTTACAACCAATGGGAAAGATCTGCTGGTTTGTTGCCCATGAGTATGTACCTGCTGCGACATGAATGGTTCGAGGATTTTGTTCATTTGCCTGGATCTTACGAACAGCCCAAGATATATTTTTTAGTGGATCATCCGGTGTTAATCCTGAATTAGAGTCATCACCATCTTCTGCAACATATAAATCATGTGGTTCCAGTTCCATCCAGCTATTTTGAATATCGAGACTAAGAGTTGAACCAAATAAATATTCTGCAAAATAACGACTTGGTTCAAATACAGTGAATGTGTCTATAACAACATCGATATGATCAGTATCTTCTGTATATACATCTGCTCCTTTTCCTGCATTATTATTATAAATATTACATAGATTCTCATCATCAAAATCTATTGTACTATCATCTACAATATACAAGCCTCCACCTAATCCTGCATAGTTTTCAAATATGTCTAAACCAGATACATGCAGAAAACCATGTCTTGCGTAGATAGCGCCCCCAAGTGTAGCAAGATTATTTTTTATTATGCAATTTGTAATATATGCAGTACTATAATCATGTACAAGAACTCCTCCACCATCTTCTGACCAAAACAGTGTGCCAAATCCATTTTGAATTGTGAATCCTTGAATGTGTGCATCTGTTTCACCATTATGAATTCTAATACAGCTCTCAAGTCGTTGTCCATCAATGATAGTTGTAGAAATGTACTGTTCATTACCTGTTGTTAATTCAAGGCTTGCTAATACAATATTCTTACCATTGAAATCCAGGTTCTCATAATAAGTTCCCTGATATACAAGTACAGTATCAGAATCAACTGATGCATTAATGCCTTCATGGATAGTTGTAAAATCTCCTGAACCATCCAGCTTGATATGCCATGTTGTAGAATTTAATAGCGAGCAAAAACTAAATAAGACTAACAACGAAAAATATCTAACTTTCATAATTCCTCTTTATCACCCCAATCCCCTCTCTGTTTACGAGAAGGGATCTATAGGATGATAATATTTACAAGGTTACTTTAACATCAACATTTTTTTCATTATTGTTTCATCTTTAGTTGATAATTTATAGAAATATATCCCTGACGATACACTCTTTTCATTATTATCTCTGCCATTCCAAACCATTTCATAGGATCCAGCAAGTTGTTTTCCATCAACAAGAGTTTTCACAAGCTGTCCTTTTATATTGAAAATTCTAAGTTCGATTTTACTGTCATTTGGAAGAGAATAAGCAATTAATGTAGTTGGATTGAAAGGATTTGGGTAATTATCCAAACTTACTTTTCCCCGAGTTGGAACAATAGGGTATCCTTCTCTTAGATCAACGAACCAGGCATCATCACTGTTTTCTGTAGAAAGATGCTTTAATAGTGTATTTGGGTTGGAAGAAGTTGTGCAATTGTATGAAGATAAACGTTTATTTTCACTTCTTCCACCATAATACAATTCAAGTTCAATATCTCCTGGAGGAGCTGATGTTGTATAAGCATTGATCTGAGTTAAAGCATCTTCTGCTACAGTAGCACCAATACATACTCCATTAACAAATGCACCAATTTCCTGAGGCCAATTATTCTCATCTACTTCGACATATATTGGAACATAATCTGCTTGTTCTTCAAAAGTGAAATATTCTGTTTCAGCATATAATGTTCTTTCTTCCGGTGGTGAGCTGTAATTCCATCCAAAATCATTTACAGCGGTACTACATTTAACAACTACCATATCTCCATATTCGAGAGTTGGTACTCTGGTAGTATAGATCCATTCTCCACCTGAATAAGTTGCCGTCCAGGATTGATTCTGTATATACCAGATATTAGACCCACTCCAATAATCTTCAAATGCATCACTTACTTCTTGTACCTCATCTATCCAATAACCGATCCAGTTCTCAACGTTATTTCCAGCTAACGCAATTGTTGTATTATCTGCAACCTTAAATCCTGGCACATCCAATGTAACATCATCATTCATATGAAATTTGAATCCTTCAGTTCGAGAAAATTCCTGATCTGTATTATCCCAATAAGAGCCGTTCCAATCAATTGTATAATTCCTAGCTAATACTTCCTCAAGAATTGCTAAATCCAGAATATCTTCTAATACGTATCCTGCGGTATCTGCTCCAGTAAGAACATTATCCAAAGCAGGAAAACTAAGCCATTTCCAACCGTTATTTGAGGTAGTATCTGGAAGTTCAATTTCATCGTATCTATGAGTTACTGCGCATACAGCACCAATATCTGAGGGGGTATCATCATCATCGTCACTAACTGTCGGATCTCCTGCATCAATGCATAAAGATTTTACAAATGGACTCCAAACAGGTTGGTAAGTTGAAGCACTAATATGTGGATTTTCATTCAAAATGCAATTAGATAAGGTTAGATTAGTTGTGCTTCCACTATTATTAATTAAACAATAATTCATCTCTTCATCATCAAAAAATCCTCCTGTTGCTGAATTACCATCAAAGATGCAATTTGTAAATTCTAAACCTGAAGCTGTTCCATCTGATAATGGTACTGAATTGTTTTTAATTGTATTATTTTCACAAGTATCAAAATCAACAAATAAAGAGAAAGTATTAAGACCACTTACTTCATGATCTATGACTATATTATTCGAAAATTCAGAACACAATGCAATCACACATTCTCCCCCTAAAGCATCCCATTCTCCTCGGTAGTTTGAATCGAATTTATTATTTGATATTAGTGGTTCAGAGCCAAAATAGTTTGAAATAACCAAACCACCATCAGCAGCCGAATTTGATGTAAATTCATTATCAATAATATCAGCGTCGGCACTAATAAGATAGATTGCGCCACCTTGACCATTGTTGCCAGTACCTATCTCATTATAACAAGCATGATTATCTTCAAACATATTATCTTCAATTAATCCAAAACCTTCTTCCACACATATTGCTCCACCTTCGAAAGCAACACAATTATCAAAACTGTTACCTATGATTTCAGATGACTGATTATCATTTGCATGTTCTATGAAGATAGCCCCTCCTCTTGAATTATTCCAATAAGCATAATTCATTTCATAACCTGTAAGATAAGGACCATTATGACAATCAATAAAGGTATTATATTTGATTTTGATCAAACCGTCTTTCACTCTAATTGCCCCACCCGAATTACTAGAATAGGTTGCATTTTCTATAGTCAGTCCTTCAATAACATCATCAGCTGTTGTATACGTAAGATTAAAAGCTCTACTATTATCATTACAATCTATTACAGGATCATTAATGCCCCAGATATGAATAGTTTTACTGGTGCCATTCCAAGAGATATTTGTATTGTTGGCGCCTGTATAATCAGTTGTAGCAGCTATGACATAAATAACTGCACTTGTCTGAACGGCATTAACAGCACTCATAATATCAGTATAATCCCCACCACCATCTTTATTCACTACATATCCTTCATCGTAAGCTGATAATACACTGATTATTAAAAAGATTAATATCACTAATGTATATTTTTTCATTTTTCTCTCCGTATGTTTATTTTTAATTCTCGTTTCAATTTTATTTGTCAATTTCTTTTATTTCTCTACTAAATTCTTCACAATCCACTCTCTCCTATTACTCGGAGAGGATTACTCCGAATGAACTTATTCTTTCCTATGCAGAATATGTTATTTGCATTACAAAATCTAGATTTAAAACATGAGTAAGTTTTTTTTAACAAAATAAAACCTAATTCAGAGCTCAACAATGTAAGTAACACCATCAATTTCTACTAAATAGAAATCAATGCCATATTCTTCAATTGTATAATTGTAGTTATCGAGATCTTCATATAGAATCACAGGATAAAAGGATTTTAGGTCTTCAAAAGTTGGTGGATCCGAAGCATAATTAATTGACGATAGTGAAAGAAACAGAACGGATAAAATAAGAATGATTGTTTTCTTAAACATAAAAACCTCCTACGTTTTTGTTAAACGTAAGAGGTTTTTCTTACTTAAATTGGGTGACTATAGCGACTATCACACTTGATTATATACGGTTATGGTGGATCCTCCTGCAACATATTTCTTAAATCAGCAATTTTGTATTGTATGACGCCCTTCTCTTCTTTAGGTAGTTTTACGAGAATCTGTTTTTTAGGTTTCGGAATAGCTAATACTGATTTGGGTTTGGAAATAACTTCAGTTACTTTTATTCTTTTATGTTTATCTATTTTAAATCTTACACCACAAAATTGTACTTGCTTTTCTGAATCAAAATAAGGCAAAAGTAATTCATGGATCATGTTATTTTTTAATCGGACTTCATAATTCAGAACTCTGGCAATATCCAAACATTCAATTTCCTCTTTTGTTATATGTTCTAAATATGAATGAAGTGATTTAAGATCATTGGAATTCATCTTATCCACAAACATCTTAATAAATTTAACTATTTTCTTATTAGTATTATAATCTATGATGTCTTTTGAAGTGGTATAGCCTTCATGCTTTAACTTCTGGGCTCTAAGATTTCTTTTCATTTTATAAACACGAGTATGAGATGAATGATAAGATAGCTTCAGTAATTTCGATACTTTTGAAACATTATAATTACTTTTCTCCCAGAGCCTGAATATCTTATAATCATCACGGGAAAGAAGCTGCTTTGCTTCATCTAGACTGACCAGTTTATCATAATCCTGAATTTTACCCATTACATCTTCCAGTTTTTTTTCTTCAAAACTCTCTATTGCTTCTTTCTGCAATAATAGTTCTGAGTTTTTATTCTTTTTAGATCTGCCATAAACTTCATTTTTTGTAACCTTAGAACTCCAGGCTATGGGATGAAGAATTTCCTCTTGATTAAGCAGATACTTTAAAGAAACAATTTGGGCGATGTCTTCAGCATCATGATAATTTCGTATCATTGAATTTGCAAGATTAAAGGCATTATTACGCACTATACTATAAATTTCTTCATTCATGATTTATTCCTTGTTTTATAATTTTGTTGAAAAACTCATGATGAGATAATCAAATAAATCCGAAAACATGAAATAAATGATTTTAGTGATTTTAGTGTCAAGAATAATAGTATTTAGCTTATTAAATAAGATAAACCGTTACAACCTACAATTTGTGGCTTGTGGAGTAACGGCACAGGGAATCTACAACCTCATAACAAGATGATTTGGCACGCCCAGTGTTAATGGCTTTTATTTAATAATCTCATAAAGTATTAAACTTAATTCATAGTTTTTTATCTTACTTACTAACAACATAATTAAGAAGAATGCAAATGAGAATATTGAAAGGAGAAGATAGAAAACTGAAAAATCGAAAATGAGTTTTATAAAAATAATTAAAAAAGTGATCATTATACCGGGAGTTAGTGCTGTTCCAATATGCATTAGATTTACAGCTCTATTAATTCTAGATTTCTTACTTTCATTTTTAATTTTATCACGTTTTCCCCAAATTTCTAGAATGCTAACCTTTTTTCTATCTAACATATCAGTCCATTGTGAATCTGCACCAGCAAAAAAATTTGAGAGAATCCAAATCATTAACTTACATTTTGGTTTATTATACCTAGTTGAAATAATTCTTAAAACAGAGAACAATTCTTGCAGTCCGTATCCAAAAGCATATGTTAGAAGTATGATTGACATATACAAAACAAAAATGATAGGTTTTGATTGAATATCAGAATCTTTAAATAATTTAATTTCATCAAGAAACCAGATTACATACATTGATGAAAATACAAGAGTTCCAGAAGTAAGATACATTACATCTCGAAAAATAAAATTACGAAAAACTTTTAATACCTCTTCAACATAATTCATTTGAACCTCCTTATTTATATTACTCAATATTTTTGACTTTGTCTCTTACTTATATTTGATTATTTCATTATATTTTATTACTTAAAGGAATGAATAGTGTATCAATACACATTTTTTCAAAGTTATAATAATACAATCTATGAGGGTATATGTATCTTTCTTTATAATAT
>CAZOCS010000086.1:0-10700 GCA_964578365.1 uncultured Candidatus Cloacimonadota bacterium | reverse complement strand
GCTAATATTTCTTCCTTACTTGTTAAGAAAGGACTTACTGTTGATGCTTCTGATATCTCAGCAGAAATGCTTAAAATAGCATCTTTTAAACCTTTCCCTCCAAATTTGAGATTAAGTAAAATGACTGATGCACTTCCAAAAAATAAATATGATCTAACACTTTTGCTTTTTGACAGTATAAATTATTTGCATGATCTAGATGAAATAGAACTTTTGCTTAATAATGTTCACAATACACTAATTGAAAAAGGACTTTTTATATTTGATATTACAACTCATAAAAATTGTGAAAATCATTTCGACGGTTTCATAAATATGGAACAGATCAAAGATGACCTTTTCATACATCAAAGTGATTATGAAACTTCAGACAATACCCAGACAACCAAACTTACTTTTTTTAAGAAAAAAGGATTCCTATTTGTCAGATATGATGAAGAACATAAACAAAAAATATTTAGAATTAGTAATCTGTTAGAGCTAATCAAGAAAACAAAACTCAAATTAAAAGGAATTTATCACATTGGTAATGATGAGAATCTTATTGATCATAATCCAAAGATACTAGAATCCAACTTCACTCGATTGTTCTTTGTTCTGGAAAAATAATGCCATTATTTAAAGAAGAAAGGCGTTTTTCTAAAGAATTTGGAATTATTGCAGGAGTTGATGAAGCCGGACGGGGTCCTTTGGCGGGTCCTGTTGTAACAGCTGCAGTGATACTGGATCTGAAAAAGAAAATTCCCGGACTTAATGATTCTAAGAAACTGACCGAGAAGAAACGCGAAGAGCTTTTCGATATAATTACTAAAAAAGCTATTTGCTGGGAAATTAAGATCGTCTCACCAGAGATAATTGATGAAATAAATATCCTGCAGGCAACTTTACATGGAATGGAAGAAGCTGTTCTATCTCTAAAAGTAAAACCGGATCTTTGTCTGATCGATGGGAATAAAGTTCCAAAAAGATTAGTTGGATTTTCTAAAGCGATTGTAAAAGGTGATGCAAAAATAGCATCAATTGCTGCAGCATCAATATTGGCTAAGGTTACGCGAGATCGGCTTATGCACAAGCTTCACAAAGAATTTCCGCAATATAATTTCAAACAGAATAAAGGATATCCTACCAAAGAACATATCGCTGCTATTGATAAATATGGTATTATCGATTGTCATCGCAAATCGTATAAACCAATTCAGCAATTGACTTTGAAGTTTTAAAGTAATTTATTTTTTTTAATATAAATATTATTTAAAGAGCTCCCAAAAATCGGGAGCTCTTTTTAATTCAACAACTGAACTGTTTAACTACTAAACTAACTTTTACTCTTCTATCCCAACTTTTTTCTTTGCTATCATGCTGTAAACAACCGGTAACAGAATTAGAGTGAGGAAAGTTGCACTGATAAGACCACCGATAACCGTAAGTGCCATAGGAGATTTCAGTTCCGAACCTTCCTGTGTACTCAATGCCATTGGCAGCATTCCCATCATTGTAGTAATTGCTGTGATGAGAACTGGACGCAATCTATCCTTACCTGCTTGAATGATGGCATCTCTTTTTTCCATTCCCTTAAGTCTGAGCTGGTTCATATGGTCGATAAGCACAATTCCGTTATTTACAACAATACCAGATAGGATAATTCCTCCCACAAAACTTACAACAGAAAGTGTGGTGCCGGTAATTCCTAATATGAACATAACACCAATAACCGCCAGTGGGATTGTAAACATCACTATAAATGGTTGACGCAGCGATTCAAACTGTGATGCCATTACGATGTAAACCAGTACAACTGCCAACAATAAAGCCAGTGAAAGAGTTTTAAAAGCTTCCTGCATATCTTCATAAGCTCCACCGATATTTACAAAATATCCCGCAGGAAGATCATCTACAATATCAGCGATCCTTGTGCTCACGTTATCCACAACTCCACCCATATCTTGTGTTCCTGTGATATTTGCAGAAACTGTAACTTTTCTGGTTTGCTTTTCATGACTGATCACTCGAGGTCCTTCTGCATATTCAATATGAGCAATTTGATTGAGCGGAATGGAAAATCCAATTGGAGAAATTATAGCAATATGCATGATATCTTCAAAGCTATTACGTGTTTCTTCATCCAATCTTACCAGAATATCTAATTCTTCACCCGCTTTACGAAATACTCCTGCTTGTGTTCCAATAGTGGCTGTTTTAATAGCAGAAGCCACTTGATAAGTTGTAAGTCCATATTTGAATGCCTTATCTTTATCGATGATAATATGAGCTTCCGGTTTACCTATTTTCACAGAATTCACAACATCACTCACATACTTAACTTCTTTTATTCTATCTTCAATTCTTCCGGCAAATTCTTTTAGTAGTTCAAGGTCTTTACCAAAGATCTTTATTTCTATTGGATTTGTCTGCCCTCCTCCCATCATCGTAGTAATTGCTGTGATGAGAACTGGACGCAATCTATCCTTACCTGCTTGAATGATGGCATCTCTTTTTTCCATTCCCTTAAGTCTGAGCTGGTTCATATGGTCGATAAGCACAATTCCGTTATTTACAACAATACCAGATAGGATAATTCCTCCCACAAAACTTACAACAGAAAGTGTGGTGCCGGTAATTCCTAATATGAACATAACACCAATAACCGCCAGTGGGATTGTAAACATCACTATAAATGGTTGACGCAGCGATTCAAACTGTGATGCCATTACGATGTAAACCAGTACAACTGCCAACAATAAAGCCAGTGAAAGAGTTTTAAAAGCTTCCTGCATATCTTCATAAGCTCCACCGATATTTACAAAATATCCCGCAGGAAGATCATCTACAATATCAGCGATCCTTGTGCTCACGTTATCCACAACTCCACCCATATCTTGTGTTCCTGTGATATTTGCAGAAACTGTAACTTTTCTGGTTTGCTTTTCATGACTGATCACTCGAGGTCCTTCTGCATATTCAATATGAGCAATTTGATTGAGCGGAATGGAAAATCCAATTGGAGAAATTATAGCAATATGCATGATATCTTCAAAGCTATTACGTGTTTCTTCATCCAATCTTACCAGAATATCTAATTCTTCACCCGCTTTACGAAATACTCCTGCTTGTGTTCCAATAGTGGCTGTTTTAATAGCAGAAGCCACTTGATAAGTTGTAAGTCCATATTTGAATGCCTTATCTTTATCGATGATAATATGAGCTTCCGGTTTACCTATTTTCACAGAATTCACAACATCACTCACATACTTAACTTCTTTTATTCTATCTTCAATTCTTCCGGCAAATTCTTTTAGTAGTTCAAGGTCTTTACCAAAGATCTTTATTTCTATTGGATTTGTCTGCCCTCCTCCCATCATCTGCTCACTCGACAGGAAGTTAATGTCTGCCCCTTCAATTATTGGAACCTGTGCCCGTACTCTATTCTGTATCTCTTCGTAGGAAATGTTTCTATCTTTCTGTTGATATAATCTGGCAAAAACCTGTGCTTCATTCACTTCCTGCGGATTTGTGGGATCTGCCTGTGCTGATGCATCAGACATTGGCCCAACCAGCGACATCACATTTTGTACTCCCTCCACCTGCATAAATACATCTTCTATTTGACGTACAATTTCATCGGTTTCATCGAGTGAAGTACCAACAGGAGCTTGTACGTGAAAAGCCATCATCGGGATATCTTGAGTGGGCATAAATTCTGTACCTATCATACCGGTGAATGGAACTACAAGAGAAATAACCAATAATACAACAACAATAAGTATAGTTTTACCTTTATGATCCAACGCCCAATTTAAAATTTTAATATATCGTCCTTTAATACCTTCAAACATTTTCTCCGACTTGTCTTTTTCGGGTCTATCTGCTGCTTTTCGGAATAAAACTGAGGCAATTGCAGGTACAATGGTAAGTGAGACAAAAAGAGAAGCGGCAAGTGAAAAAGCAACTGTGAGAGCCAGTCCCCGCACCAGAATTCCCGTCATACCTTCTGCAAATATCATTGGGAAGAAAACTGCTATTGTGGTCAGTGTGGAAGCAGTAATTGCCATTGCAACTTCAGAAGCACCTACTTTGGCTGCTTCAACTTTCTTCATACCCAGTTCCATATGCCGGTAAATATTCTCGATAACCACGATCGAGTTATCTACAAGCATTCCAACCCCCAGTGCCAGACCACCAAGTGTCATTATGTTCAAAGAGAATTTAGCAAGATAGATCGAGACCATCGTAGCAACAACAGATATTGGGATAGCCAGCGAAATAGCCAGAGTAGGCCGCCAATTCCTAAGGAAAAGGAACATAATACTAATAGCAAGTATTCCACCGATGATCAGGTTAGACATTGCACCGGCAGTAACTCTGGAAATAGGTAAGCTCATATCCATGATATCATTGAAATCTATTTCAATTTTCAGATCTTTCTGGAGCTCTACCAGTTCGTCTTTCACAACATTTGCCACAGTAATTGTGTTTGCGCCCGATTCTTTAGATATCATCATCATAGCGGTGGGCTTTTTATTAGTCCTTATGTAATATCTCTTTTCTTTATACCCATCTTCTACACTGGCAATGTCTTTTAGGTATATTGTGTTACCCCTATCTGTTATTCTAATGGGAAGGTTTTGGATTTCTTCTATAGATTTATATTGAGCAACTGTACGCAACAGAAAATCATCTTTTCTTTTTTGAATATAACCGGCTGACATATTTATATTTCCTGCCGCAACTATCTGTACAACTTCATCAATGGAAATATTATATTGTTCCAATTTTGCTATATCCACAATGACCTGTTTTTCCAGTTCATCTCCACCCATTATCATCACAGATGCTACTCCAGGTAACTGTTTGATCTTAGATGCAACCTCATCATCCAGTATTTTACGAAGTTGGTAAGTATCCTCAGGTCCGGTAACTCCATACATCAAAATAGGCATTTGTGATAGATTAAACTTCATAACAAGAGGACGAGACACATCATCAGGAAGATAATCTGCTACCTGATCTATCATGTCACGCAGGTCTTGCGCTGCAAAGTCAAGATTGGTTCCCCAGTTGAATTCAACCATAATAAGAGATGCATTTTCCATACTCTCAGATTTTAAATTCTTAATATTTTTTACAGATGCAATTGCCGTTTCTAATGTTTTTGTTACTGTCTCTTCCACATCCTGAGAAGAAGCACCATTGTATGGTGTAATTACGGAAATGACCGGATAATCCATATCCGGGAACATTTCTAATCCCAGTTTAGTAAACGATATCCCACCTAATATCAGGATGAGGATCGTTAGCATAAGTACTGTAACTCTTCTATTTACCGAAAATTCTGCTAATTTCATTATTAACTCCGTTTATTAATAATTCTTAATTTTTAATTTCTACTTTTTCGTCAGCATGCAAACCGATATTTCCGGAGACAATTACTTCCTCTCCTTCTGCAACACCTTCTTTTATTTCAATCTCTTCTTCGTTTCCAATTCCCAGTATTACTTCACGTTTCTCTGCAATTCCGTTTGCAACAACGAAAACATAACTTGATTTCAACACACTTTCCTGAGGAATAATTATTGTGTTTGCAGAAGATTGAGTAATTAAATCAATCCGGGCGAATTGGTTATGTTTTAATAAATTGGAATCGTTATTAATTGGTATTTCAATTGGAAATGTACCGGACATCATATCTGCTTCAGGAGAAACATACGAAACAAATCCAATAAATTCTTCATCAGAATTATCTACTGTTATTATAGCTTTTTGTCCTTTTATTAACTTGTTTATATCTTTATCCGAAACTTGCAATTTTGCTTTGAATTTACTTGAATTTACAATACGAATAAGAAAGGGATCCAACATCGAATCAAATTTTTCCCCTTCCTGTTTGTATAAATATGTAACAATTCCGGAGATCGGAGCTTTCATCTCGATATTATCCAGCATGAATTCATAAGAGGATTTTATTACGTTGTAACCAGCTTGTACTTCATCGAAAGTCTTTTTATCTATCGCATCACTTTCCAGCAGTTTCTGCATACGTAAATAATTTTTTGCGGCATTTTCAAATTGGATCCTTGTTTGTTCCAACTGGGTTTCATCCAGCTTAACCAATAGATCTCCAACCTTTACATGATCACCTTCTTTTACAAACAACTTTTCAATCTTCCCGGACATTGAAGGACTTGCATTGGCAACTGTTTCAGCTTCAACTTTTCCCGAGTATTTTATGTATTCATTAATTTCACCAGTTCTCGCAGTAACTGTTTTCACATTACGTTTACCCAAAAATCCATTATCTTCCTTAATTACTTCCTTATCCTGGCATCCGACTGATATTAAAAACACCAGTGATATAAGTATAAATATCTTTCTGTACATTATTCCTCCATCTCGCCTTTATATTTTTTCATTTCAAATTTAGTTAGAACATAATCGTAATAGGATGAGATAAGATTCATCTCACTACCGAACAGCATTGTCTCTGCATCCAGAAGCTCGCTATTAGTAATCATCCCTTGCTCAAATAACTCATTAATTATCTTATGATTTTCTTTAGCAAATTCCAAAGCAACTTTATTATCTTTAACGATTCGTGCTTTTGTGATCAATTTATTGAAAACATTCTCTGCAGCTATCAAGTAATTATCTTTGGCATATTCTGTTTGTTTTTTGGTTTTTAGTAATTCATATTTTGCCTGTTTTACTTTAGAAAAACTGGAACCGCTGGTAAATAACGGAACAGAGACAGCAGCAACAAGATTCCAATTATCATCTCCCGAAAAATCAAATTCGTCATCACTCTCGATCTGATAATCGAATTGTAAATTTAAGGAAGGAAGAAAATTACCTTTTTGCATCCAATAGTTTTTCTTCATCATTTTATTTACCAGGTCAATACTATTTAATGTGGGACTTGCAGTTTCTACTCTTTTTAAGAAGTCTTGTTTTTCAAAGTTGATCTCGTTCGATTCCATAGTGGCAAAACCTTCAATTTCAGTATCATATTTTGCAAGCTGAATTTCAGATGGTATTTTTCCCTCAACTCCAATCAGAGAATTCCAGAAGGACAATATTTCATTTATTCCATTTTCAATTTCAAAATTTGATGTTTTATCGTTGTTCAGTTTTACTTTCCATTGTAATATATCAGATTTTTTTGCAGCTCCTACCGCAAAATTCTTCTCAACTTTTTCCAGGTGTGAAATGCTGGAGGATAAACTTTTTTGAGTAAGCATCTGAATATCCTTTAATTTCAAATATCCAAAATAAGTGGAAGCTACGGTATAGGAAGTATCTAATTCTTTGTTTTCCAAAGCAATCCCTGCTTGCTGTTTTGCTAAATCTGCCAGTTGATAACCAAGAATTATTTTCCCACCATTGAATATCGGCTGCTGAACTGTGATATTATTTGTATAGGAAGTTTTATACATAGGAAACATTGCTGGCAATACTATCCCAGTGCCTGGAATTTGAAATGGTGCATTTGCTAGTTCATATGTATCGTCATCAATGCGAACAATTGCAGAATTGAAAGAAACTCTTGGCAGAAAATTTGAGAATGCATCAAATTTCCCCCATTTTGCTGATTTTAGGGAATATTTTTCAGCTTGAATTTCTTTATTATTCTCCCGGGCTAATTTTATGCTTTCATCAAGATCTATCTCTACAGCAAAAAGTGCAGAAAACATTAAAAATGTTAGCATTAATAATAGTAATTTTCTCATATTCACCTCGTTTTATTATTAAATTCTATTTTGTTGAAATACTTTTCCAAAGATTCTGAAATATTTTTTCACCTTTTTCTTTTAGGTCGATTTCATCCGTCATTATATGATATATCATCGTTCCTTCTGCCAATGCATTTATCATGAAAGCCATTGTTTCACAGTCTATATCGTCTTTGATTTGACCATCCTGTTGAGCTTTTTGTAAAATTTCACCAAGCATCCTCTGGTTTTTCAAATGTAATTTTCCATGCTTCTCCCGAATTTGGGGAAATTTGATGAATGCATGGGTCATGAGCATATAAAAATTATTAACATCAATATTTTCCGAACCAGTCATATCACCAATAAATTGGGAAATATTGGAAAGCGACCCAAAATATATCTGCAAGATCTGCTTTATATTTACAGAATCGGAATACATTGATCTTTCGAGTTCTTCAAATCTATCAAAAAGATAATCTATTGCCTCAATAAATAATTCTTCTTTATTTTTAAAGTGATGATAAATTCCGCCTTTGGTTATTTTGCATTCTGTAACTACATCATTAATTGATGTAGCATCATAACCTTTTTGCAAAAATATTTTTAAAGCAGCTAAACATATCTTATCTTTTGAATTCATCACACCTCCTGCTTCTATACCGACCGTTCGGTATGTATAAAAATTTTGAGGTGATTTTTGTCAATTATTTTTTTTTAGAAATGAAAATTTTATTTTAATTTCAGAATTTCTTCTAAGCTTTTTTCATCTAATTTTTCTACAATTACCTCAAGTAGTTTTATAAGTTCATCAAAATCATCCATTGAGGAAATGCAGTTATGACTATGAGCATATCGAACCGGAACACCAAGAACGATAGTAGGAATTCCACGATTTGCTACATGAAATTGTCTGCCATCTGTTCCACCACCTTTTCTTACTGTTAATTGAATTTTAATATCATTTTCATTAGCACATTCAATAATAAAATCTTTCAATTCACTTTTCACGATCATGGTGGGATCGAACAAGCGAACATGAGCACCTTTTCCAACTCCTGTTTGAGATGTGTAAGGAATTCCAGGAATATCGTCTGCAGGAGCACCTTCTAAAACTATGCAGATATCTGCATCTGTATAATTTGCAATTGTTTGAGCACCACGAGTTCCAACTTCTTCCTGCACACTTCCAACACAATAAACCGTATTCGAATGTTCTTTTGCTGCTAATATCTTCCCTATCTCGATAACTGCAGCAACTCCCGTTCTATCATCAAATGCTTTCGAGAACATTCTTCTGTTATTCGGACTATAATGAAAATTTGTTACCGGAACTATCTGGTCACCAAGCTGAATTCCAAAATTATTTTCTACATCTTCTTTTGAAGTTGCACCAATATCCACGAACATATTATTGATCTCTGGTTTAACATCTTGTCTGTTTTTTAAGAAATGTACCGGTACAGCACCAATGATCCCAGGATATTTTTCTCCTTTGGAATTTATAATTTCAACCGGAGAAGAGAGAAGTGTGTTAGGATTCCACCCACCAATATTCTGGAGTTTGATAAATCCTGTTGTTAAAATATCGGCAACTATGAAACCTATCTCATCCATATGCGCTACGAACATGATCTTTGGCTTTTCACTGCTTCCTTTATATTCAAAACTAACAGAACCCATATTGTCTTTGTTATAAGATTTATATCCATTTAATTCATTTTTCATTAAGTCTGCGATTTTATTTTCATAACCTGAAATCCCGGATTCAAGAGTTAGCTTTTTTAGTAATTTAATTCTATCAGTCACTTTATCCCCTCCATATATTATTATTTTTGAGGATTTATTTACAGTGCTGATTGTCAAACTGTTTTATTTGAGACTAATATTTCTCTCAGTGCTCTCTGTGTACTCTGTGGTTATTATTTTTGTTAGTTTTTATTAGTATTATTGCAAGAAGTTGTCGTTTTGCTTCGCAAAGCCAACAATATTTGTTCGTTGCTGTTAATTTCTCTATTTATTCTTCTCTCTCGATAAATTCCCAGTGCAGATGTGTCCTGGTTTTAAAAGTATAGAACTTCATAAATTTAAGCATTCTGGATAAATTATAATCAGGCTCAACCAGAAAATAATCATAATTATCAAAGCTTTCATTTAATATGGAAGAATCAATAACTAAAACTATTTCAGAGTATTTATTTATGGAATCATGAATAGATTCATTATAATGGAAGTAATGAACATTTTGTGGTGTATAATTCTTGAGTGAGTCTTGTAATGTTTTGAAGTAAAAAGAATTATCTTGTGAAGCAACAATTGCAAGTGGAATATTCGGATTAAACGCTTCTACTAATCGTGATGGTTGAGCTTCTAGTTTCACATGTTCATAATAGTGAACTAATCCTTTAACTCCACTGAAAGTGAACCAAATAGCAACAAGTATCGAAGCATATTGAGCGATCAACTTCATTTTACTAACTTTAGAAATCTGACCGATAAATGCAAGAGGTATTAAGAAAATCGACGTCCCAAAGAAAAAACCTAAAAACAGCGTCATTCCACTAAGTGCTCCACTCAGTTCTACCGCTTTAGAAAGTGCAATTAGAAATGATGGGCAGAAATTGATCCCTGTAAGTATTCCAAGAATGAAGGCGCTTCTTGTAAATCTTGCCATTTTAGGAATATGACAGCTTTTAGCTTTTTTATTGGTTCTTATTGCAGAAAGAACAAGATAAACTGAAAGCAATATGTAAGCAATTGAAGTAAATAGTTCTCGGTTTACAGAAGCAATTTGAGCTCCGGTATAGCCAGCTATTGCTCCAAAAGCCAAGTAGGAAACAAATCTACCGGCAGAAATTTCCAAAACAGCCAATATACTCTTACTTAATTTTTTATCCTTCCAAACCTCTATTTCAATTTCGTCATGGCACTTCCGGGGGATTAGATGAAAATGTGTGTGGAAGATACACTGTCCGGCACTCCTGCCGTTATTTACCA
>CAZOCS010000085.1:0-10865 GCA_964578365.1 uncultured Candidatus Cloacimonadota bacterium | reverse complement strand
AAAGCTTATTCCACTTAATTTTTTCCAGATCTTTACTGATAACAAATAGTTGATGTACATTTATGAGATACATACTCTTATAATCGAAAAAAGGTTTTTGAACCAATTTTATTTCAAAAAACCTTTCATCTGTTTTTTCTAATTCAATTTGTTGCTTTTGAAATAATTCTATATCGTAAGTTAAATTTAATATCTCAGTAAGAACTTCTTGAGATTGTTTTTCGATATCCAGCATTTTCTGCATTAATTCATTTTTCAAGAATTCGCTGTTTCTCTGTTTTTGAATGTATTGCTGTTCTGCCAGCCAGTTCTTTCCATAAAAAACATAAGCTACTGTCATTAATATGATTAACGCCATGACAAAAGCAATTATTCTTTTTTTTGTCTTACTTCTCATTTAACTCCACCACTTAATAAAACTTCTATAAAATACTCTTGTGAGAGTTGGAAAATGCATCAGCATATTTGTGTAGGAAGCATTTGCAAGCGGACAATAACACTCTTTTCTCTTAATTGAAAGCCTTTCTTTTCGCATCTCTTTAGAAAACCAAATTTTCTTGAATTTATAATCATGTTTCCGTAAACTTCCTAAAGATTCTGGAAAAAATTAAGTGGAATAAGCTTTTTGATGAAGAACTCATAGATATCAAGTTACTCGATGCAAATAGAATTCTTGTTATTACAAAACAGAATATGGCAATCTGTTTAAATAGAGATACAGGTAAAGAGATCTGGACAAAACAACTTGAAGCTTATCCAAATAGTGAAGAAAGTTCTATATTTCAGATATCGCTGAATAAGTATAAACAGCTTGACAGCAGCATTATTCTAATGTTTTCGGATAATAAGATCGAGTTGATCGATAGCATTACCGGAAATACATTAATTGTTTATAATTCAGAAAATAGAATAGATTATCTTCGCGATTTTGATATTTTCGACAAATGTATCTATTTCGTAGAAAGTAATAAAATAAGTAAATTAATATTTAAAGTAAAGAGTTAAAAAATGGCTATTAAAAAAGAATCTTATGAGAATGTAAATTTCTGTCTTAAATGCGGGAACAAAATGGAATTAAAAGCTGATCGTGAAGGAAAAGTGCGGCCACAATGCACAAATTGCAATTGGACTTTTTACAAAAATCCAATTCCCGCCTCAGCTTGCGTTATCATTAACGATAATAAAGAGATAGTAATTATCAAACGTAAATATGAACCCAATGCAGGTGGCTGGGCATTACCCAGTGGTTATGTAGAAATCGATCAAAAACCTGCAGAATGTGCCATTGAAGAGATGAAAGAAGAAACAGGTCTTGATGGTGAAGTAATAATTCAATTGGGTTATGATACCGAATTTTCTCCAATATATGAAAAAGTTATCTCATTCGGTTTTTTAATGAAGATAATCGGAGGTGAGCTTCAGGCTGGAGATGATGCAGTCGAAGCACGTTATGTCAGCTTTGATGAACTACCCCGGATCGCATTCCCGTCCCATGTAAAATTTATTGAAATAGTGAAAGCATTATACAGTAAATGAAACGAATAGTTTAAAGGTAGACACAGACTCTTTCACTGAATATAGTTTGTGAAAAATCGCTGGCAGAAATAAAGGATAATAAAATGGAAATAAATAAAAGTTACGAGCCACAAAAGATAGAAAAAAAATGGTATAAACACTGGATAGATAATGGTTACTTCACACCGAAGATCGATAAAACAAAAAAACCTTACACAGTTTTGATACCACCACCCAATGTTACGAATATTCTCCACATGGGACATGTTCTAAATAACACACTCCAAGACGTTATGATACGTTACAAAAGAATGACTGGAGTTCCCACATTATGGCTTCCTGGAGTTGATCATGCCGGAATTGCAACACAGAACATGGTAGAAAAAGAACTGGCAAAAGAAGGCAAAACCAGGCATGAGATCGGAAGAGAAGAACTGATAAAACGTATCTGGAAATGGAAGGATGAAAAAGGCGGTTTGATTATCGAACAACTTAAACAACTCGGTTGTTCCTGCGATTGGACAAAACAGAGATTTACTTTAGATGAAGGGCTTTCCGAAGCTGTTAAAGAAGTCTTTGTAAAATTATACGAAAAAGGACTTATCTATAAGGGAAAGCGTATTATCAACTGGTGTCCACGTTGCCACACTGCTCTTTCTAATGATGAAGTTGAACATGAAGATGATAAAGGATTTCTTTGGGATATTAAGTATCCTTATAAAGATGGAAACGGATACGTAACAGTAGCCACAACCCGTCCAGAGACGATGCTGGGTGATACTGCAGTTGCTGTAAATCCCAAAGATGAACGTTACAAAGAACTGATCGGGAAAACCGTTATTCTGCCGTTTATCGAGCGTGAAATTCCAATTATTGCCGATGAATTTGTAGATATGGAATTTGGCAGTGGTTGTGTAAAGGTTACTCCTGCTCACGATCCTAACGATTATGAGATCGGACAGCGACATGATCTTGAGCAAATTATAGTTATCGATGAGCATGGTGTGATGAATGAAAATGCCGGTAAAGAATTTGCCGGTCTAGATAGATTCAAAGCTCGTGAAAAGATTATTACAGGATTGAAAAAGAAAGGTCTTCTCGGAGAGATAAATCCACATGATCATACAGTTGGTCAATGCTATCGTTGTGATACAGTCATCGAGCCCTATCTTTCTGATCAGTGGTTCGTTAAAATGAAGCCTCTGGCAGAAAGGGCGATCGAAGTAGTGAAGACCGGTGAAGTTAAATTTCATCCTACCAGATGGACAAAAGTTTATTATCACTGGATGGAGAACGTTCGGGACTGGTGTATTTCACGACAGATCTGGTGGGGACACAGAATTCCTGTTTATTATTGCCTAAGTTGCGATGAGATCATTGTTGCCAAAGAAGACCCAAAAGTCTGTCCAAAATGTGGTCATAACCAATTTAAACAGGATGAAGATGTTCTTGATACATGGTTCTCAAGTTGGCTCTGGCCCTTCTCAACCTTTGGCTGGCCCAAAGAAACAGAAGCGCTTGAATACTTTCTTCCCACTAATTTACTGGTTACAGCTCCGGATATCATCTATCTGTGGGTTGCCAGGATGATAATGGCAACACTTGAGTTCAAAAACAAAATACCTTTTGATACAGTTTTATTACATGGTATGGTTCGGGATGAGAAAGGAATAAAGATGAGTAAATCCCTCGGGAACTCACCTGATCCTCTGGATATAATCGAGAATGTTGGTGCCGATGCGCTCCGATTCAGCATTATCTTTGCAAGCCCTAAAGGACAAGACAGTTATTATTCAAATTCTATTCTGGAAACAGGACGAAATTTTGCCAATAAGATCTGGAATGCTTATCGCTTTATAATGATGAATGCAGAGAAGATCGAAGAAATTCCTAAATCTGACATCCTGAACGGAGTTGAAGGATTAAAACTGGAACTTGCCGATAAATGGATATATAGCAGGCTGAACGAAGTTATCGAAGAAACACGCAAAAATTATGAATCTCTTCGTTTTAATGATGCAGCTAATATTCTGATGGATTTTATCTGGAAGGAATTCTGCAGCTGGTATCTTGAACTTTCTAAAGACAGAATATATAATGAAGAAGATAAACGATCTCAACTTACTGCAAAATATATACTTTTAGATGTTCTTCAAAGTTCAATGCGACTGCTTCAACCAATAATGCCGTTTATTGCTGAAGAAATTTGGCAGGGAATAAAGATTTATTTTCCTATGGATGAAGAAACGATTGTTCTAGCTGCATTCCCTGAAGTAAATAAAGATTTCATAAATGAGCAGATAGATACAGATATGGCATTAATACAGGAGACGATAACTGCTATTAGGACTTTGAGAAAGCAGGTAAATCTTGCACCTAAGATAGAGATCGATATCTCTATCAAAGTTGCTTCTAATGAACAAATAGAACTTTTAAAGTCTTATGAAAATTACTTTTTAAAGTTAGCAAAAGTTACTACATTGAATGCTGATGTCAGCATGAATAAACCTGCATCATCAATTGCAGCTGTTGTACGAAATATGGAAGTTTATCTTCCTTTAGAAGGTATTATAGATCTGGATGAAGAAAGAGAAAAACTTACAAAACAAATAGCTAAGCTTAAAAATGAATTGAAAAGAATTAACGGAAAACTCAATAATTCTAAATTTATTGCAAATGCACCTGAGCAGATCATTTTAAAAGAAAAAGAAAAATATAAAGAAGTTAAGACCAAAATGGATATTACAGTTTCATTACTTAAAGGTCTTAAATAGGAGGAGCAATGGTTGAAGATAAGAAAAATGAAGTGAAAGAAGAGAAAATTGAGATTACAGTTGAAAAGGAAAAAGATTTTACTGATGATCAAAAGAAGTTAAAATTCTATGGAAAATTAAGAAAAAAGATACACAAATTAGCCATTGCCAAAGGTGGAGACAAAGCCGGGGAATTTACCGAGTATATTCTCGCTTTGCCGGATTTCTTTGTATTATTATGTAGATTGGCTGTTGATAAACGTGTAGGTAGCAAACAGAAGTTGTTGGTTGGTGGAATAATTGCCTATGTGATATCACCAATTGATATTATTCCCGATTTTATTCCTTTCATCGGTTATGTAGACGATCTTGTTTTGGTTGTTTACGGATTAAATATTGTTTTAAATGAATTAGATAAACAAGTTCTAGTTGATAACTGGAGCGGGGAAGAGGATGTTTTAAAACTTCTTCAAAAAATTACTTACGTTGCCGAGAATTTTCTCGATAAGAATATCTTGAGAAAAATAAAAGGCTGGTTTTCTAAGATCCATTAGAATTTATGAAACTACTATTAGCAACTCGCAATGAAGATAAAGTTATTGAAATAAAAGAGATACTGAAGGATCTGGAAGTGGAGATTGTCTCCGCTTCCCAGTTCCCCGATATGCCGGATGTGATAGAAGATAAAGATACTATCAAAGGTAATTCTATTAAAAAAGCAACCGAATGTGCTGCATTTTCCAACCTTCTCACAATTGCTGATGATACAGGCCTATTCGTTGATGCATTAGATGGAAAACCCGGAGTTTATGCTGCTCGCTTTGCAGGAGAGGATTGTTCTTACAAAGACAACCGCGTTAAGATGCTTAAAGAAATGAGAAATGTTTCAAATAGAAATGCCCAATTCCGAACTGTCTGTGCTCTTGTTTCACCGGATGGATTGATAGCAACTACAGAAGGAATAGTTGATGGAAAGATCACAGAAGAAGAATTTGGCAGTAATGGTTTTGGATATGATGCGATCTTTAGAGCCGTAGAGACAGGCAGAACATTTGGTGAAATGAATCAATCCGATAAGGAAAAAATAAGTCACAGAAGTAGAGCTTTTAATAAAATGATCCCAATTTTAAAAAAATATATCAAATAAAGGATTTAATTATGGTTAATCCACAGATTTTCAGGGCTTATGATATCAGAGGTGTTGTAGATGTAGACCTTAATGAGGATGTACTTTACCAAATAGGTAAAGGATATGGAACATTCTTACGCAGACAGAACCTTAAAACAGTAAGTATTGGCGGTGATGCACGTCTTAGTACTCCCGCCTATAAAAAAGCATTCATAAAGGGGATGATGGAAACCGGTATTGATGTTATCGATGTTGGCATTATGGCTACTCCAGTTTTATATTTCTCTATTTGGAAACTGAAGGCAGATGGTGGTGTTATGATCACTGCCAGTCATAATCCTGCTGAATATAATGGTATAAAGCTTAATCAAGGTCTTCAAAGCGTTTATGGAGAGCAGATCCAGAAAATACTGAAACTCATACAAACTCAAGATTTTGAGACCGGAGAAGGTTCCCTTACTACGAACGATGAAATGCATGAAGTTTATAAAGATTATATTTTTGATGGTATTAAACTTGAAAGACCCGTAAAGGTTATTGTAGATGGTGGAAATGGTGCAGGTGGACCGTATCTTCCTGAGATTTTAAGAAGACTTGGGTGCGAAGTAACAGAAATGTACTGCGAACCGGATGGAACCTTCCCAAATCATCATCCAGACCCAACTGTAGAGAAATATATGACAGATCTGATAGCAGCGGTAAAAAACTCTGATGCAGAGGTTGGACTAGGACTTGATGGAGATGCTGACAGGATCGGTGTGGTTGATGAAAATGGTAAAATGCTATTTGGAGACCAGATATTAACTATTTTAGCTCGTGATTTTTTAAAGGCTAATCCTGGTGAAAAGATCATTGGTGATGTTAAGTGTTCCAAAAACTTCTTTGATGACATAAAAAAACATGGTGGAATTCCTATTATGTATAAAACAGGTCATGCCAATATTAAGAGTAAAATGCAGGAAGAAGGTTTGTTAATGAGCGGTGAGATGAGTGGTCATGTATTCTTAAAAGACCGTTTCCTAGGTTTTGATGATGCAATTTATGTTTGTGCAAGATTTGTTGAGATCATGAGTAAAACAAATATGCCGGTTAGCGAATTTTTGGCTGATCAACCAAAGATGTATAACACACCGGAGATTCATTTTAAAAGCACTGATGAAGATAAGTTCGATCATGTTGCAAGAGTTCGTGATTCTTTTATTGTTGAAGGATATGATGTGAATGATATTGATGGAATGCGTATCACTTTTAAAGATGGATGGGGACTTTGCAGGGCTTCCAATACAACTCCAGTTCTAGTTTTACGCTTTGAAGCAGAGACAGAAGAACGTTTGCATGAAATCCAAAAATTGATAGAAGATAGAATTAAAAAATTAAAATAATTGCTCACTGATCTTCACGGATTTGACGGATAGAAGTATCAAAAAATAATTATTTATTCTTATAAATAACAGCTAATTGCTGCTTACCATCGATCTTCATTACTAAAGGTTTTTTAAAACTATAATGGATAAAGAACTCTTTTCTATCAGTTTCCTTCTGCTTCAATATCCAATCTATATCCAGAAAGTCACTTCCGGCACTATATGGAATACTGAAGTAGCCAACATTCATTGACATCAGGTTATGAAAGAAATGTGTTCCCTGAGAAGCATCAACCTGAAAATCTTTTAATCCAACTTCTATTATTGCTTTTGCATTTGAGATCTGGCTCCATTTCACGGAAATACCCAAAAATCTATCACGCGAGCCCCATCTTCCCGGTCCGATTAGCAGATACTTTCTATTTTCATCTTTTAGTTTGAGATTAAACAGCTCGATCTCTTCCTGCATTTCAAATGTTCTTTTGTTATCAAATTTCTCCGGATCAAAAATAATTATATCTTTTATCGAATCGAACGTTCCATTACCCATACCTTTTTCGGAATAAAGCAGGAGCTCATCTTTCTTCAAACTCTCTTTATCGATATTGGCTGCTTCCATATGTACATTAAGCGGACGAATCTGCAAAAGGTAAAATGTATGCTTATTAGTTTTTTCATTCATTTTAACTGCGAATTCAATTTCCACAGGTATACCCATCGCTTTTTTGCAAATATTTAAAATGCTGTTTAGAACATCCGGAAGTGGGATATAACTGTGTTTAAGAATATTCGCAAAATCAATAATCACAGGTCCCTTGGCGTTTACTCCGGCCTGTAATTTGTCATTCTCATAATCCCAGATCGAGGCAAGATGATTGAAACTACCATTATGTTTTATCTTGCGTATTTTTATAGTTTGTAATCCATCAAGTTCTCTATTAAGCACTTCATTGTTATTGATCATGTCAACGGCATAAATTGATTTCTGGGTATTCTTTATCATGTCTTCAATAGAAGTGATGCCATGCTTGGGATATTTGGGACAAAAAATAAAATTGCTCTCACCATCAACCACCGATTTTCCCATTCCTACTCCGATTGTTGCAATGCCGTCTAAGTTTTTCAATTTAGAAGTAGGATAGAAATTATAAGATTGGGCAACTCCGGAAACGTGAGGATAGAACATACCGTCAAATTCATTTCCAACTATGTTTTGAATGATCACAGCCATCTTTTCTTCTTCTAATTTATAGTTAATGTTATGAATATAATCACGTGCATTTTTCAGGAAAACAGATGCAAAAACCAGTTTAATTGCTGCAGTTAATTTTTTTAACCTTATGTTTATATCTACATGGTTATTTGGAAACATATACGTGCTGTAGATCCCGGCAAAAGGTTGTGATTGGGAATCTTCTAATAATCCTGAAGACCGGACTGCAATTGGATCATTATTCACGTCCAAGATCGTTATTAATTTATTCTGAAGTTCTGTGCTTAAGTCACCTTGCAGGAAGATCTCTTCGATCTCCTCATCTTCAGCTGTGATCTTCTGTAATAATGAGACAACATCATCAAATTCATTCCAGCTTTCCAGTATTTCATTTTTATTGCCGGAGAGTTCTAGAATAGCTTCTTTAATATTGTTTTCACTTATAAATTCATCAAACTCATCAGTACCAATAATAAAGGTTTTGGGCATCTTAACATTTATATTCTTAAAGTCAGAATCGATATCTATAGAATTAATAAGTGAATTTAAAAAAGCAAGTCCTCGCCCTTTTCCACCGAGTGACCCATCACAAAGTCTAATTATCTGCCCTTCAGGATCAATATTATCCTTATCAAATTCAATAACTTTCCCTCTATTTTTTTTTAACCTGATCTCCTCAAAAGTCATCTTCAAATAGTTCCTAAGGCTTTCCGGATCCGGGAAATTATCTATCTTTATTGGTCTGATCCGTCGAGCGATCTGAATTTCTCCATGAGCAATAAGCCAAGAGGAAAAGTTGTTCCTCCTGCCATGATAAAGAATTGAGTCTGCAGGAACCTTAGAGATAAGACTTTCAAATTCAAGTATATTAGATGCTCTTGCAATTTCATTTCCATCTTTATTTCTAAGTATCAGATCTCCAAAACCAAGATTATTTATAATGAATTTTCGCAGATCCTTGAGAAGTGTTTCTGAATTTTTTAATAAGAATTCTGCATCAGCTTCTAAAGCAAAAACGGCATTATCACTATTAGATGATTGTAATAGTTTAGCAACACTCAATTCATCTTCATTGATCTTATTCATTAATTTTAAGCCTGCGTCTCTATCGAGAATACCATCTTTAGGATATTTAACATCAGAAATAACACAAATTAAGGTTTCTTTAAATTTTTCAATTAATTGTACTGCATCATTATAATTGTGAACAAGAAGAACTTTTGGGCGCGTCCGCTTCCTTCTTCTTCTATACAGTGGTGTTAATTCTGCAGAGATCAAACGTTGAGACTGCTGCATTATTTCTCTGTAAAGTAGCGGGAGAAAGCGAGAATAGTACCTAACCGAATCTTCCACAAGAAGGATAACATGAACTAAACCGCTTTCTGTATCTTTCTCCACATTCTGTATATCTTCGATATATTTTATCATTGCCAAGAATATATGATTATCACCACCCCATAAGAAAACATCATCAATGAATTCCATTTTACTTTTATTTCGATTTATTATTTCAATATCCGATTCATTATTTAAGAGAAGTAGAACTGGTAGATCTGGTTTTTCAATTTTGATCTCTTCCGCTAATCTGAAAGGTGTAACTTCTCCAATTCTTAGCATTGTTATCACCAGGTCGAAATCTCTTTGCTTTATCATTTTTATGGCTTCTTTTCCGGTTTGAACATTAGTGATCCGGGGTATCTGCGAAAAATATAGTTGATCATATTCACTAAACATCTGCTCTGAAAGCAAACCGTCTTCTTCGAAAATGAAAGCATCATAAAACGTTGATACTAAAAGGATATTGTAAACCTTCTTTTGCATAAGATCCATGAAATTACTAGAGCCAAATTTAAACTTGTTAAAGCTGAAGTTTATTTCTTTTCCCATCACCATCTTCCTCATAATAATTCATGATTTCGAATTTAATATTATTATTTTTTTTTGTAAAACCATATTTAATATAATTTTCTTTGACTAGCATTTTTTAGTTTCTCAAAATTGTAAAGCAGGAGTAATTATGAATTGGGATGCACATGCAAAATATTATGATTGGGAATTTAATCTGATCTGTACAAATCAAAGAGAGGATATTCGTATCTGGAAAGCACTTGCAGAAGAATTCGGTGGTCCGATCCTTGAACTATGCTGTGGTTCCGGTAGGATAACTCAAGAATTGATTAAAGACGGGCATAACATCTATGCTATTGATAACTCAAATGAAATGCTCGATATTCTTAAAGCCAAGAACTTACAAAGCCTAAAAATTCTAAATTCACAAATGACAACTTTCAAATTAGATAGAAAATTCAAGTTTGTTATGATTAGTTATTCCTCATTTCAACAACTTCTAACGCTGGATGAACAAATAAAATGTTTGAATAATATTCACGACCACCTTGAAGATGGGGGAGTGCTGGCAATGGACATCAATCCCAGAATTTGTGAAGGAGATGATATTCTACTTCGAATCCACTCATATACTGCAGAATATCCGATTAATAACTCTACAGTTACGATGTACACTTCTCACAAAATTGACCGGATAAATCAAATAAAACACTGGAAAGATGAATATTTAGAAATAGCAGAGAATGGTAAAGAACAAAGAACTTATGTTGATATTTCATTGAAGGAATGCTGCAAAGATTATATGAAATTATTATTTGATAAATGTGAATTTGAGATAATTAATATTTACGGAGACTTTGAAAGAGGAAATGTTACAGAGGATTCTGAGAATTTGATATATGTAGTGAGAAAATTCCATTCTAATAGAAAAAGTTGATCAATCTTTCTCAAATTTATTGAAATATTGCTATTAGTTAAATTTTAGCACTTTCCTGCCGCAATCTTACCATCAAGTGAAATTGCAGCTTTGGCAATTACATAAG
>CAZOCS010000084.1:0-11071 GCA_964578365.1 uncultured Candidatus Cloacimonadota bacterium | reverse complement strand
AATCAAGAACATACAAGCATCAAAAGCAAATTGTAAAGCTCTCTGTTTTTCTAAAGAAGTTCCCCCGTTTAGAGCGATAGATAACCATCTATTTTATCAGTAATCTACACTTCACAAATGATTTGACACAATAACTCAGCGAAAAATTAATGACAAATGGAGTTAAAAAATGAATATCATCAATAATAAGACAGGTTGGATCGAGGTGGTTTGCGGCAGTATGTTCAGTGGTAAGACAGAAGAACTGATCCGTCGTGTACACCGGGCAGAATATGCCAGACGCAAGATCCAGGTATTTAAACCTGAGATCGATAACCGTTATGAAAAGGACCAGATCGTCTCGCACAGTCAAATGAAAACTCCTTCCCAGATCGTCAAAACCGCACAGGATATCCATGAGCTGGTTAAATATGATACTGAGATAATTGCCATAGATGAAGTGCAGTTCTTTGATGATAATATTGTGGCTGTCTGTGAAAAGCTGGCGAACAGCGGCAAGCGTGTTATCGTGGCCGGACTGGATCAGGATTACAGCGGAAAACCATTTGGACCGATGCCGGATCTATTGGCAATTGCCGAATATGTTGCCAAGCTCAATGCGATCTGTGTAAAATGCGGAAATCCCGCCAGCAGGACCCAGCGTTTGACCAAGAGTAAAGAGACGGTCGTAGTAGGTGCTACAGATATCTACGAAGCACGCTGCCGGAACTGTCATGAGGTGTTGTAGATGGACTCTTTAAGATTACTCATAGCACAAGCTGTGCAAATATATATAATCCTGATAATCATCAGGGCAATACTATCCTGGATCCGGATCAAACCTGCCGGAGAGTTTTTTAGGATCTATCTCTTCATCATACAGATAACCGAACCTGTAATGCGTCCTGTACGGGAATTTCTGCACAGGATCTTTCCAGCATCACCAATAGATTTTTCACCCATAATCGTTATTGTTGTACTCAATTTTTTAAAAAATATCTTACTTGGTATTTAGGGTCAGATAGAAGATATGTTGGAAAATATAAAAACTGTAGCCGATTTTATTACCGAGCATATAGACTTTATTCCTGAGATCGGATTGATCCTGGGAACAGGGCTCAACTCTATCGGTGAGATGATCGAGGATCCAGTGATAATTTCCTATGAGGATATTCCTGAGTGGAAAGCATCAACTGCTCCCTCCCATCAGGGACGCCTGCTGGCCGGAAAGCTGGGAAATAAAAATATTATAATTCTGCAGGGCAGACTCCACTATTATGAAGGATACTCCATGCAGGAGATCACATTCCCGATCAGGGTTCTAGCGGCACTCGGCATAGAAAAGCTGATCGTCACTAACGCTGCGGGAAGTTTAAATGAGAAGATGGTCCCGGGCAATTTGGTGCTGATCAATGATCATATCAACTTTATGGGAAATAATCCGCTTATCGGTGAGAGCAGAGAAGAATTGGGAGTTAGATTTCCCAGTATGCACGAACCATATATTAAAGAATTTATTACATTAGCTCACAAAATTGCAGAAGAAAATGATTTTTCTTTACAGGATGGAACCTATTTAGCACTTTCCGGTCCGAGCTTTGAAACTCGGGCAGAATGTAAAATGCTGGTAAAAATGGGAGCAGATCTGGTTGGAATGTCAACCGTTCCTGAAGTTATTGTGGCGATCTCATCCGAGATGAAAGTCATTGGAATATCCGTAGTAACTAACTTGAGCAATATTTTTCATTCTGAGGAGCATACACAACAAGAGATCAGAGATAATGCTCTTAAATCAAAGCAAGATCTGGAAATATTAATATTAGAATTATTAAAGGAGATATAGAAGAGGTTAAAATTATGGCACTAAAAACATTAACTGATAAAAGACTGGAGAAATACAAGGTGATCCTTCTAAAAGAGAAAGAAGAGATACAAAAACTTATTAACAACATAAATGAGATTCAAAAACGAGGAGCTAAGAACGGTAATGGTGATCTCTCTGCCTATTCACAGCATCAGGCAGACCAGGGAAGCGATACAGATGAATCTGAACGCAGGGTCTACATTCTGGAAAAAGAGCTGAAGACCATTAAGCTTATCAACTCTGCATTGAAAAGAATATATGATAAAACATATGGTATTTGTGAGATCTGCGGGGATTACATTCCGGCTAACCGACTAGCGATTATTCCTTACGCTAAATACTGCATAAAATGTAAAGAAGAAGAAGAGAAGAGAAAGAGAAAAAGAAAAAAGTGATTATCTTATTAAAAAAAATTGTGAAGCTGCTGCCCTTTTACTGGGTATCGCTGATCGTAATAATATTAGACCAGGTATCAAAATATGTGGCCAGAAACTCAATTGAACCCGGAGAGATAATAAAGTTGTCTCCGAAACTGATCTGGCTCACCCTTGTCCAGAACACCGGAGCGGCTTTCAGCTTCTCTTTTGGAAACCCGCTGCTTAACAGGATCCTTTTCATTATTATTTCAACCTTAGCTATTATTTTAATAACCTATATGAGTATTAAAAGTAAGAATAAAATGGAAATATTTTCCTTTGCGCTCATCTTAGGCGGAGCAATAGGAAATTTGATCGACAGGATAATTATGGGAAGTGTTACAGATTTTATCTGGTGTGACTTTCCGGATGTAATTATGACAAGATGGCCCATATTCAACATTGCAGACAGCTCCATTGTGATCGCTGTTGGCCTGATGATAGTTTCAATGCTGTTTCAAAAAAGCGTGAAAAAAAGTGCCGCATATTAAGCGGCATCGGGAGAAAGAATGAATAGAACGATTTTTGTTTTTGTTTTAATTGTATTGGTAATGCAGGTATTTGCTGCAGATCTGATTTTGATCGAACCCCAAAATGCTACGGAAGCCAAAGGATATTTTCAACAAGATGCACTCACGGTAAATTATGTTCACGATGATTTTCTGATAGCAACTACCGAAAACCGGGCTGCATTTGATTGTGAGCTTATCATAACAAACTGTTGGCAAAGAGGAGATAATTATTTCCTGCTCTGGTTGGATGAAGGTAGCAACATTAAATATATTCAGCAAATGGATGAATTTGCTGAAATTCTGTTGCTGCGAGATGCTTTTATGATCATCAAAGCTACGGATGAAGATAGAAATAAAGTTGTTCCTATAATTCACAACGGTGTAGTTCACATCAATAACAGCGTAGCAAAACTACCTCGCTATGGTGATTATCTCAGAAATGTCAGATTTGAAGAAGATCCTTTTGTAACAGAACTTCTGACTTATGTGGACGCAGCTCAATTGAACACAACAATTCAGACTCTGGAGGATTATGGAACCAGAAACTGGTATACTCAAGGCTCACTGGATGCACAGGATTGGTTATTTCAGCAATACTCTGATCTGGGATTGAGTGTAGAACTTCAATATATTCCTTATGGTGGGCCGAACTCCAGCCAGAATGTGATAGCAACTTTACCAGGAACTCTTTATCCGGAACAATATGTTGTGTTGGGTGCTCATTACGACAGCTATTCATATTCAGGTGATGCCCCTGGTGCTGATGATGATGCCAGTGGAACTGCTGGAATTTTGGAGATTGCCAGAATTCTGAGCCAGTATGATTTCAATAGAACAATAATCTTCTGTGCTTTCAGCGGAGAAGAATACGGACTTTATGGAAGTGAGGAATATGCTACAATGGCCGATAATACAAATATGGATATTCTGGGTTATTTCAATATAGACATGTCTGGTTATCTTCTACCCGGTGGAACAATTCACACCGATATGATAGCTCCACAATCTGCTGCACCTCTGGTAGAATTTTATGAAATGGTCTGTGCTGTTTATCTTCCCGCATTCATTATCGAAGCAGGACAGTTGACAGGTGGTGACAGTGATCACACCTCTTTTAATGAGCATGGTTTCATGGGGATCTTCCCCTTTGAAGATAGTGATGATTACAGCCCGTTCATTCACACTAGTAGTGACGTGATTGGACCCAGTGTTAATAATTATGAACAAGTTTCCACCTTTACCAAAGCAACCTTAGCTTCTGTGGCTACGATGGCAAACATGCTGCTGCCACCCGAAAATCTTACGGCAATTGCCGGTGATACAATGGTTACATTGAACTGGGATGAAGTTACTGAGGCAAGTGAGTACAAAATCTATCGAGATGAAGAAGTTGATCCTATCGCAACGGTTACAGAACTTTTTTATGAAGATATTGATCTTACGAACGGACAGGAATATTCCTATTATGTTACAGCTATATATGCTGGAAGTGGAGATGAATCTATGCCTTCCAATACTGTTACTGTAACTCCAATGCCACCGATCAGTTTACCTTTTGCCGAAGATTTTGAAACTGGAGCACCCTATTGGTCTATGGAAGGAAGTTGGGGGCTGGCAGACAATCAGTCTTTTTCTGCTACTCATTCACTCACGGAAAGTCCAGCCGGAGAATATTCCAACAATCTGGATATCGTTGCCGGACTTGTAAGTATCGATCTGACAAATATTAGTGATGCAGAAGTGAGTTTTTGGACCAAATATGATATCGAAGTTAATTACGATTATATGTATTTTGAAGCGAGTATAGATGGTCAGAACTGGGATGAATATGCCAGTTTTACTGGCTTACTATCAACCTGGACCCAGTTTACTTTTTCTTTAGATCAATATCTACAAGAACCGTCTGTACAACTCCGATTCCGCTTTTATAGTGATACCTATGTGGAAGAAGATGGAATGTATATTGATGACTTTGAGATCACCGTAGAGAACATCGTGCAAGCAGATGATCCGATCGTGAAGTTTGAATCGATCAGTAATTATCCGAATCCGTTCAATCCATCTACCACAATATCATTCAATTTATCCGCTGGATCTGACTTGAACACTGTGGTGGCAATTTATAATCTGAAAGGTCAGCACGTAAAGCAGCTTGTCAGTGAACAGTTTTCAGCCGGTCATCACTCTCTGGTTTGGAATGGAACAAATGATGCTGGATTCATTGTTTCTTCAGGAATTTATTTTTATAAGATCCAGGCAGGAAATTATGCTCAAACTAAGAAAATGGTGCTGATGAAATAAGCGAATTTAGTCAGATCACTCGAGTGGTCTGGCAACCTCCCTTTTCTAATGAAGTAATTTAAGAATCAAAATGCACAAAAGCCGTTCATAGAGCGACTTCAGGATATCTGGTGGAAAAGTGGACACTATCAGGACTTTTGACATAAAATTGAGAGAAAATTACCGACTAACAACAGGTTTGGCATTTATGGGAATTATTGAGAATTATTGCAACTATTTTGGCATTTTATGGGAATTTAGGATTGTTGCAGGGGTTTGGCATTTCTGAATGAATTGTTGCAGCAGTTTGTCATAAACCTTAAATTGTTGAATAGGTTTGGCAATTTTATATTAAGTACAAATAAAATGAAACCCAACCTGAGAACATCCCAAGCCGGGTTAATTATATTACTTCAGAAGCAGCATTTTCTTTACTTTTTCTGTTTTCTTATTCACATTAAGCCTATAGAAGTAAACTCCCGATGCTACTGACTTGTCATTTTCATCTTTCCCATCCCAAACTACTGAATGGTGACCAGCTGAAAACTGTTCACTGACAAGCTGCTTCACTTTTTGACCTTTCAGATTATAGACTGTTAATTCCACCTTACTATTCTCTGGAAGTTGATAACTGATAGTTGTTTCAGGATTAAATGGATTTGGAAAATTATTAAACAATTCCAGTTTATCGGGCAGCATATCTCCAGATTCAATTCCAGCAGGATTATATCCTGTCCCCGACATCTGAATAATAAGTGCTTCCATTTCAGGGTCATTATTCAAAATGATCAAACTATCGCTGTAGGCTATTGGCTCGATTGGTGTAAACGTAACCAGCACAATCTGACTGTCGGCAGGAGCAACTGTGAAACTGGAAATATCTATCGAAAAAATATTGGTAGATATGGTGATCTCGCTAACCTCCAGATCTGCATTACCTGTATTATAAACGGTTAGTTCCACATCACTACTGCTGCCTACTGCGGTAGAATCAAAAACAACAGAAGTCGGAAATACAGCAATAGCTGGAATACCACCTTCCGGATGAGTTATGGCAAATCCACCTGTTAAATGATTGATCTCCCCTGCAAAAGTAGTGTTGCCATTGGTTAGATCTACCGTTCCCAAGAAAACTTCAAAGTTTATTCCATTATAAGTAGATAAATACATCGTATCATTATCAAAGCTGTAGTCCATACCATGCCAGGGACCGGTTGCCTGAAAACCGGTTTCTCCCAATAATGTTGCAGTACCATTTGTTTTATCTATCAGATAGATCTCATCTTGTAGATTATGAGCATACATCTGACCATCGGCATCAAAAGCAATATCAGCCACAGAATCTATAGTTAGTGTAGTGCCGATAAGAGTTGCTTCTCCTGTGGTTACATCAATTGAATAAAATGCAGAATCATTGCCAATACTGACGGCATACATAGTGCTGGTGGTAACGTCGTAAGCCAATCCAGTCCACATATGATCTGCCAGTGGTGTGGAAGTTCCTACCTGAGTATATACGGCACTGGTAGTATCGATTTGAATAAATTCAGTTCCCATCAATGGAAGACCATATAAAACATTGTCAGGACCAAATTCAATATCTGTCATAAATGACATTACATTACCGATTAATATCTCATCAGTTGGATTTGCTAAGTCTATTTTATACATATCACCACTGTTATAATCAACAAGAAAACCAAATTCACTATAAGGATTATTTTCTTGATATGTAAATAAGAAATCTACAGGATCTGATTCACCCTCATCATAAACGGCAGTAACCTCCGCCAGGTAAGATTGTCCGTCGATCAGTGTTCCATCATCATAATCGTAGAATAGATCTGCTGTATAAGCGATAAACACACCATCCAAATATACGTTATAACCTAACAGGTCGCGCATATTACTTGGAGTATCCCAGGTAGCATAACCACTATCAGAAACAAAAAGGTTAACTGGCGGGTCGAGAATTTGTACAGTTTTACGTAATATATTACCATTGGACAGACCAGCAAAGCCCGTACCATTTCCAGTAAATTCGATATCATAAAAATGGTTTTCTTCTGGTCCATCATACTCGATTTCCCACGTTGTCCCGCCATCAGTAGTTTTATATATTTCTTCATACATTCCACCAAAATAGGTACTATCAGCATTAAACACATGAATACCTTCATAGTTTCCGGATTGCTGTAGCATAGTTACATTCCAGTTTGCACCGGCGTCATTGGAAATATATGTGTCACCGTGTGATCCAACAGCCACTCCATAATCACCGGCAAAGTCTACACCTAAGAGTATCATGGTTGGAAAACCCGTATTAACAAGTGTCCACGATAATCCGCCATCTGTAGATCTTGAAATACTCTGATTCTGTGCTCCTACTGCAACTACTATGTCTGCACTGGAATAAGTTATATCATAAACTCCTTGTGTAAGGCCAGTTGCAACCGTCCAGGTTGCACCGGCATCAGCTGTAACATATATTATTGATGAAGCTGTACCTACGGGATTAGCAACGGTTATTCCATTGTCTGCATCAATAAAATCGATGGTATGAAAAATGTCTCCGACCGAACTAATAGTGATATTGGTCCAAGTTTCACCTCCATCAGTTGTTTTCATAAAGGTGTCGTTTAATCCTCCAGCATAACCTGTATCCACAGAAGTAAAAAATATGCTCCTCAAAATATCGGCAGTACCTGAAACAGGATATACCTGGGTCCAAGTATCACCACCATCTTCAGTTTTAATAATTGTTCCAACTCCACTATACAATCCAGAACCTGTTGCTGCATATCCAATATTGTTCTGTCCGGCAGGGAAGGACATGTCATAGATCCTTGAAGTTGTCCCTGTATTTAACATTTCCCAATTTTGAGCCTGAACAGAAAATGTCAGGATTAATAAGATAAGTATTAGTATTAAATTTTTCATAATTCTTCCTTAATTTTTCTTTGCTATTTCAATAAGATCATTTTTCTGGTCGATGTATAGGAACCTGATTTCAATTTATAGAAATAAACACCACTTGATACCGGTTTATTAGTGTTATCAGTACCATTCCAGGTAGCTGTATGCTTGCCTGTCTCAATTACTTCATTAACAAGTGTTTTAACAAGCTGCCCTTTTAAGTTGTAAATTCCGAGTGTTACATTGCCTGCATCTTTTATTGAATAAGTAATATTCGTTGTCGGATTAAAAGGATTGGGATAGTTGCTTTCCAGTTCGGTTACTGCAACCAGGTTATTTTCTACCTCTGTTCCTTCGTAAGTGAATCCAAGGGTAGCCATATCAGAAAATCCTTCATCATAAACTGCTACAACTCCTGCTTCATAAACCGTTCCATTTACAAGTTCAGTAAACTGCCACTGAAGATCTGTTGTATTTCCCTGAAGTTCATCATTCAGATATACATCATATCCGATAAGATCATCCATGACTGGAGCTTCCCAGGTGAAATGACCTGTCATTGTATCAACCACCAGGTTAGTTGGTGGCTCTAATGGTTGAACAGCTGGAACTGTTAATCGTACATTATCAAAACTGAAATATCTCATTGTGCCTGTATCTTGAAGTACCCAGGCCAGGTAGCCTGATCCTGAAAGATCAGATATGTCATAAGCATATTCCTCCCATTCTACTCCGGGATAAAAATCTTCAATCAATACAAAAGTAGTCGGATCTGTCGGATCTGTAATAATCCCAAAACTACCATGCGGATTTAGTTGAGATTCTCCAGCATCAAAATAAAGACTATCTACAGGTCCAAAATCAATTTCCGGTGAAACCAGTATTATAGGATTGTATGTGCTGTTTTGCCTGAAAAGTATCACACGTCCATCATACCAATAGAGGAAATCAGGAGAAGTTGTGTGAACTGTCCAGTCAGCTGGAATCTCAGTACCAAAATCTTCATAAAAATAATCTTGTGGAACTTCCAGGACAATATCTACAGTTACATCTTGATCTATTATCTCCACAGTTCCTGATGTAGGGAATAGTCCTGTTTTAAAAACATCATAATCATAAATTCCCGGATACATCCCATCATAAACGACTTGGCCATTTTCATCTGAGTATTTGGTTCCGTATTCTTCCAGGTAAATTTCTGCGTCATCAACCAGATTGCCATCCGAATCTGTTATATTAAAGGTAAGAACATAATCATCAAATGTGCCGGTTACATCCACCATTTCAGATTGGATCAGCTGCTGATCAGTATCATCCTGGATAAGAACAATAACTGAAAGGTCATTTGGCTGTTCCATGAATGTTGAGCTCATATCAAAAGTATCTACCAGATCCAGTTGGCTTCCAACTGTAAAAGCATCAAGGCTCATTCCGTTGCCGTCAGGTAGTAATGCCATTATGACATTATGAAAATCTGTTTCACCATTTGTCCCAACGTTTCCTACTGTTGTTTTTTCCACAATTGCAACAAAGAACTTTAATCCGGCAGCATAAGCTTCTTCTGCAGTAATTGTGGTTTCTACCGTTACCAGATCGTTATCATCTATACTGGCAACTGCTGATATAGCCAAGCCTGTATCTTCTTGTAGAAATGTCTCAAAATATTCCTGAGTGAAATCCCAAATTTCGTCTTCACCACCATTGCTGATAAGACGTGGAACTCCAGTAACATCATAATAAATTACTCTTGTCCAAGTTTCAGGAATGTAATACGGATCACCTGCTGCCGGCCAATTCACCTGGTATTTGATAAGGCTGTACTGCCCTGGATTGTCAAAGAGTACTTCATCCAGAATCTGATTTGCATTGGCACAAGGTGGGCATGTAGAACTTGTAAAAACTTCGAACAATGGCTTTTTAGGTATAGCAACTAATGATGTTGCAGCAATCGCTAAAACTGTTAACAAAATAATAATTTTTTTCATCTTTTACTCTCCTTTTTTTTTAGTAAAATCCTTAATTCTCAATATTTTTAATTGGATATTCCTTCATGAATTCTTCTAAAGGTATAGCCACTTCCCAGTAAAACTCAAAGAGTTCTGCCATCGCTTTTGTGAGGTAAGTATTTGAAACTGACATCATACTGTAATTCTTTATTGAATTATTCTCTTTGTTCAAGGTAAATAAGGCATGATTATCATCAAAGATTACAAGTTTCAAAGGCAGCTTCATTGCAACACGCACGTCGAAATCTGCACCTTTTTCTCTGGCCTTGATTACAGAATTCGCAAATGCTTTGTATCCATTTTCTTTATATTCATAAATCTGTTTGATTTTCAGATTCTTTTTCTTTTGATTTTTCATTCGATCATTAGAATCTTTTTTGCTATTATCCATGATTATCGGTGCTTTGACGAAAACACGTAAAACATTCTTACATTCATACTCAAGCTGTCTAACTCTTTCATTAATGGCAGATTGACTGGTGAGGATCTGTACATGATCATCGGGTGAATCATCTTTATTTACTGCATCAAAGATCTTTTGAAGACTTATTGAAGTCTCTTCAATGATTTTTTCTTTTTGCTGCATTTCTGTTTGAATCTCAGTAAGATGATTCCCGATGGCAATCTCTGGAGCTACTGCTTTATAATTTTTTCTTGCTCCAGGGAGCACTTTACAAAATCCCTTTCTAATTAAATTTTCCAGAACATCATAAATTCTTCCGCGGGAGACTTTTGAAATTCTGGCAAGATTTGTTGCGCCAATTTTGTTGAGCTTTATCAGCTCATTGTAAACCCGGATCTCATATTCCGTAAGTCCCAATATAGAAAGCTGTTTCTGAACGGTTTTATTCTTTAAAACTTCCATAATCACCTCTTGGGTGCAACAAAAAATAAACGGATATTTAATGTCAAATTATTTTATTGCACCTTTAAGGGGTTGCAGTTAATTTGATCCTAATTATCTAAATTTGAGAATATTGTATCAGGTTACTAACTGGGAGAAGTATCAAGTTGCAGCTGTTTGGCATTTAACGAACCTAGATATAAAATATAAAATAATTTGATTGACATTCAGTGCTAATTAATTAATAAACAGTA
>CAZOCS010000083.1:0-11127 GCA_964578365.1 uncultured Candidatus Cloacimonadota bacterium | reverse complement strand
GATCCGGTTTTTCATTCTCTTCGATCTTTGTGAGATAACGTTTCATTGTCTCTTCCATTGAAGCAAAATCATCTTGTCCATTTACTGTTTTAATAATAAAGTGTCTGTAGTTTTTTTTCTTTGGTTTTCCGTTTTCAAAAAAAACCAGTGATGAAACCGTATCAGAACCCTGAATCGTAGATATATCAATACAGATCATTTTCCTAGGAAGCTTCCTCAGATCGAGCTTATCTTTTAATTCCTTTATCGGGAATATAGTTCGATTGCTTTTTCTAAGATATTTTAATTTTTCCTCTTCTACAAAATTAAAGGCATTTTCTCGGGCGATAGAAATTAATGCTTTATTATTACCCTTTTTGGGAACCATTATTTTATTCTTCAACCATTTGTTAAGTGTTTCAAGATCTTCAGGTTCCGTCTGCAGGAATATCCTAAAAGGAAGCTCATCCAATTTTGTTGAATAATATTGCTTCAAAAATGCTTCCATGATCTGCGCTAAGGTTGATCCTTCAGTATTATTAAGAGTATAACTCTCTTTGTTCAATAGTTTACCGGAAAGTATCTTCAGCACAGCTACTGCCGCCCTACTGCCTTCTTGGTAAATTCCTATGATATCCCTGTTTTTTTCGTCTGTGAAAAACATATTTTTAGATCTATTCAATTTTTGAATATTTTCTATTTTATCTCTTAATTTTGCTGCTTCTTCAAAATTAAGATTATCAGAATATTCTTTCATTCGTGATGTAAAGTCACTTATCACATCCTGATTTCTGCCTTTTACAAATTGGATCAAAGCATTCACATTTTTTCTATATTCTTCAATGCTAATGTTTCCAATACAAGGAGCAGAGCATTTTCCTAACTGGAAATTCATACATGGTCTTTGGAATACAGGATCTCCTTCCGGGATATTTCTTGTACAGGTTCTAAGTGGGAAGATCCACTCCAGCATACGCATTGTATTTCTCAAAGCTTTTGTATCGCTATAGGGACCAAAGTAAAAGTACTTTGAACTAACTTTCTCTAATTCTCTTGTTACAAAAACCTGCGGGAATGGCTCATTGATCGTGACTTTGATAAAGGGTTTTCTTCTATCATCTTTGAGAGCAATATTGTATTTAGGCTGATGCTTTTTTATTAAATTTGCTTCAAGTTCTAAAGCTTGGTTTTCTGTTTTTGTGAGTATATACTCCAAGTTTGCAATTTTACTCACCATCTCTGTAGTTTTTAGATCCGAAGGAATCCCGGTGAAATACGATCTTACTCTATTTCGAAGTATTTTTGCCTTTCCAATATATATGATGTTCCCTGATGTATTTTTCATGATGTAAACACCTGGAGATACCGGTAGCAATTTTAATTTTGGTTTAACTTTATCTGGTATTTCCTGCATAAATTTTGCCTACATCCTTTCTGTACCAATATTTCACAATTTTACAGAACCTCTCACAAAACAACTTCATTTCTGGTTTAATAATAAAAACCTGAATATTTATTATTAATTAATTCAATAAATGATAGAAACGAAATTCTAAAAAGAATGTAAACAAAAAATTGATTTTAATTTGACAACAAATAAAATTACTTTATTCAGGTTATTTGTTGTACAAAGGATTAGCCATGGAAAAAGATAGTAAGGCATTTGGAATTATTACCAGAAGTTTAATGAAGTTAGAACCAATTAATACTTTTCTTGATAATGCAAAAGAACATGGTCATACAGTAGAACATTTAATAATTTCTTATGAAGATGAAATCGATCCCTCTGTATTACGGACATTACAGAAGGAGTGCAAAGTAACCACAGTTAAAAGAGGTAATGCACCAATACTAGATTCGTTTCTACTGGAACTTGGTTTAACAAAAGATGAGATTAATTCTATACTGGGAACTCCCTTCAAAGAAAAATATGGAATGGTATCTTATGGAACTTCCAGGAATTATGTGCTTGTTGCGGCATTAATGCTTGGGATTAATTACCTCATGTTTTTTGATACTGATATCTATCCAAAGATATTATCAGAATTCCACGATGGAAAATCTACTTTTATTGATATTGATTTTATAGGTTCGCATTTGAAATATTTGATAGAGAAAGATGTCATTTTAAGTACAAGTGATTATACAGGTTACTACATAATTCCAAAAATGAACTTCCCATATTTGATGGAGCTGCTTCGAGGTGTTCAAAAAGAAGACAGATATTATTATATTTCCAGTGTAGACACACCGGTAACAAGAAATACTCAATCCGAAAATATTTTCAACACGCAAAAAGCACTGGGTGGAAATATGGCACTTGATCTTTCCAAATTAAATATTATTCCACTTTTTTTCTCAACAACTTTAATATTGGACGATGAATGTTTTTTGGGTCGCGGAGAAGATACATTGTTTGGACCTGAAGTTCACGGCTCAGGTAGATGTGTGGATATAGACCTGTTTGTTTTCCATAACTGTTTTGGAGATTTTCCTAACAAGCCCTTTATTACAATGCAAAAGAATTTAGACCGTTTCTATTATGCCTGCATGGGCTGGATTATCAGAAACCCATTTCTAAATTGGATCAGAGATAAATATGCAATTTCAACAGAAAAAATTAATCATAAAAAAAGATACGAATCTCTTTTAATTGGAAGCAGTGCTGCTGCAAAATACTTTAAGGATGAAAGGTTTTTGAAATTACCTAAAGCTTTCAAACTATCGTATCAGAAATTAGAAGATGATATAGGGCAATATGAAGATCTAATGTCCGCCTGGACAAAAATAAAACAACTTTTAATGAAGGAGTAAATATGCGAACTTATATGGTAATTCCAACATATTGGACAGGACCTAATAACGAATGGGAAGAAGGTGATAAGGTTTTTGACCATGCTACACCTGTAAGTGAAGAAGGTACTTTAGGTCGAATCCTTGAATCGCTTCATATTCTTGAAGATAATGAATTTACTTTGGTTATCATTGCAGTTGCTACAAATAAAAAATTTGAAAAACAGATGAAAAAGAAGTTGGAGAAAATTCTTTCAAAAGCAGATATTCATGTAGACACTATTTTATTTACAGAATCATCTCTGGCAAATATAAAAAAAGAACTTTATAAAAATTATTCGGGCGAAGATGTTTTAAGCTTAGATAATTATGCTCATATCAGAAACATGTGCATATTTATCCCATATATTCTGGATGCTGAAATTGCACTTTTAATTGATGATGACGAGGTTTTTGAAGATCCTAAATTTGTTACAAAAGCAAAAGAGTTTATAGGTAAAAGATTTTATGGGAATACCATTGATGGTGTGGCAGGTTACTATTTAAATGAAGATAACGAGTATTACGATAAAGTAAATATCGTACCATGGATGACATATTGGGATCGCTTTGGTGGAAAACGAGAAGCTTTTGATAAGATCATAGGAAGTGAACCGCGATTGAAGAAAACTCCATTTGCTTTTGGTGGAGCAATGGTAATTCATCGGAATCTTATTCGAATTGTTCCATTTGATCCGCTGATTACCCGGGGCGAAGATACAGATTATGTAATTAATGCTCGGATATTCGGTTTTAATTTTTATCTGGATAACACATTGGCTATAAAGCATTTGCCTCCACCCAAAAAACATCCTGTCTGGAAAAGGTTCAGAGAGGATATATATAGATTTCTGTATGATAAATCTAAATTTGATACACAAACTTACAAAACTAATCTTCATGAGATCAAACCAGAAGATTTTGATCCTTATCCGGGTTCATTTATGAAACCAGACCTGGGAGATAAAATTTTTAAAACTAATATAATTCTTGCTTTAAATTACCTTGCAGATGGAGACGTGGAAGCATGTAAGGGAACAATAGAGAATATCTATCTTGCAAGATATGATGCGATTCCACATTATAATACTTTCGATAAGTACCTTCGTTTCCAAAAAGAATGGAGAGCAACTCTTGAACAAACAAAATCTTTTGGTAATACTCTAAAAGACATCATTAAAAAAGGACAAATTATTAAATTTGATAAATATCAGATAGAAAAAAGAAAATTATTAGAAAAAACAAGCATTCATCAAAATCTGCATTTGCGCGAGCTTGAGATCTTCAAGAATTTTACTAAAAAGGAATTAAGAAACATTTTCTTTATTTCAGAAATTATTAATCTAATAAGAGGTGAATATGTTTTTAAGGCAGGTGATATTGATAGTAATGTTTATGTAGTTCTCCAGGGAACATTGGATATTATTAAAGAAAGAAAGAACTCCGATCATGATATTTTAGTTTCCAAAATTAAACCCGGTGATCATTTTAATGAAACCTCAATATTCTTTGGGTCTAAACATAAAGTTTCTGTTATAGCAACTTCTGAGGTAGACCTCTTGAAAGTTAATAACAAAGAATTTTTAAAACTGCTTGAAGATAACTGTGAGCTTTCTGCTAAACTTTTGTGGATAGTATCAAAGAAACTTAGTGAACGGCTTATGCATACAACCGAGAAATTCTCGGAAAGTAAAGATCAATTCTCTGATGTATCTGATGATATGGAAAGTTGATGAAAGTTCTATTGATAAACCATTTTCCCCTGCAAGGTTCCGGAAGTGGAATTTACACTTTGAATATTGCACAGGAATTAATTAAAGAAGGTCATGATGTATTTGTAATTGATATAGACTGTGAAATGGATAATAATAAGTACTCATTCCAAAGAAGAACAATAATGTGTGCAAAAGATAATGACATTGACCCCGATCTTGATTTTGAATTCGATCTTGACCTCGATCTAAGGTTCGACCTCGATTTCAATTTTCCCTGCTTTACTACTCATCCCCGCAGTTTAAATACATTCTATAATATTTCCGATGAACAAGTTGAAGAATATGTTCTTACATTTATTAAAGTTACAAAAGAAGTTGTTGCAGATTTCAGTCCTGATATTATTCATGCCCAACATTTATGGATAACACCATATGCTGCTCTAACAAGTGGTGTTCCTTATATCGTTACAGTTCACGGTACCGATCTAATGGGATTTAAGAAAGATAAACGCTATCATAAGTATGCTTTGGAAGGTGCTAATAACGCTGCAAAGATCATCACGATCTCTCGGCAAGTTCACAATGATACTTTGGAATTATTTAAATTACCTGAGAAGAAATTAAAATTGAATCCAAATGGTTTTGACGACGATATGTTCCGACCAAAAAGTATAACTAAAAAAGAATTATTTACTCAACTTGGATTAAACATTGAACCTGAAAAATTAGTAAGTTTTGTTGGGAAGTTCACAGATTTCAAGGGGATCGATATTCTCATAAAAGCAGCCCGTAAAGTTACTGATGAAATTCCAGTAGTGGTTTTTGCTTTAGCTGGAGATGGACAGTTGATGGCTGAGATGAAACAACTGACTGCAGAATTAAAATTGAATAATGTTTATTTTTTAGGGCATCAAACTCAGGAGGATGTAGCTTCATTGTATTCTGCTGCCGATGTTTCTGTTGTCCCTTCCCGCATCGAGCCATTTGGTCTTGTTGCTATTGAAGCACTGGGATGTGGAACTCCTGTGGTTGCCACAAATGCCGGTGGTCTTCCAGATTTTGTAAATAATGATGTAGGTCAGCTTATTGAGATGGAAGATGTGGTAGTACTTGCAAATGCAATAATTGAGGAATTGAAAAATAATACAAAGCTTTCAAAGGGAAAATTTGCAAGAGAATATGCTGTTGAAAATTACTCATGGAAGAAAACATTGCAAAATGTGATTGAGATATATGAGGGTGCAATTAGGTAACTTGAATTACAACTCAGAGGTTTCTTTTCATTTGACATTAGAACTTTCCAAATTAGTTTGTCCATAGAAATAGATCATTAGATAAACATACGGGGGTGCCCTGGTTTCGACAGGGATAAAGGGGATTGCTGATGCATGCCGAGAAGATTACCTACTCGTTAATCACGGTGATAAACTAATTAAACGCAAACGATAACTTTGCATTAGCTGCCTAAGTGCAGCTACGGTCCTGCCAGACTTTGTTGTTAAGTCGGCAGATCACCGCCATAATTAGCAACTATAGACGGCAGATGTCTATAATGTCGTCCGAAAACTTATAGGCTGGCTTTTCAGTTTGGTTTGACTGTTTCCCATCGGGAAAGTAAGATTAAAAACAGCTAAGCATGTAGATTCGGCTTTTGACTTATCTTTGGACGCGGGTTCGATTCCCGCCACCTCCACCATTCTTCGCTTGGAGCGAAGAATGTCATGGCGTAGTAGCTTCAGCTACGAAGCCGGACAAATCACTATATAAGTTGATATCTAATTTTGTACCAAATTATACTCAGCTGAACTTTAATAGACTAATTATGAATACTGACAAAACAATATAATAAGATAGTTATTCTCATTATTTAAGATTAGAAATCCTCTTTTGTAAATCCTGTAAAACTCTATTGACCTCTTCGAGAATTGGTGAATTAAGTTCTTTATAAATCTTCTTTGATTTCTGATACATATCTATAGACTGCCTAATGTCACCTTGAATTTGATATAAGTCACCCAGATTGGTATATTGTTTTGCAATTCCCAGCTTATTGCCTGATGATTTGCGAATATCTAGAGCCTGGTTATACATTTTTTCTGCTTTATCATAATCACCTTTAGTCTGATACATAACTCCTAAGTTACCCAAAATAATAGATTTTTCCCTTATACAACCCAGTTCTTCATAAATAATTAAAGATTTATTGTACGTCTCTTCTGCTCGTTTATAATCTGATCGATCACTAAACAGGTTACCTAAATTTACATATTGACCTGCCACACCTCTTTTGCGACCTAGAATCTTATTGATCTCCAAAGATTTCAGATACATCTTTTCTGCTTTTTCCAAATCACCGCGAGTATGATACAGGTTCCCTAGATTGCAATAATCGCTGGACATGCCCTTTTTATGTCCAAGAGCTTTTTCGATAGCCAATGACTTCAGATACATCTCTTCTGCTTTTTCCAAATTACCCCGAGTTTGATACAGGTTTCCTAGATTCCCATATCCAATCGCCATGCCCCCTTTATGACCAAGTTCATTATCAATAGATAAAGATTTCTGATACATATCTTCAGCTTGATCAAGTTCACCCCTGGTCTGATAAATGTTACCAAGGTTACAGTAAGCAACAGACATACCCTTTTTAGAGCTAAGTTCATTTTCTATAGCTAATGATTTATGATACATCTTTTCGGCTTTATCTAGATCACCTCGGATCCTGTACAAAACTCCAAGTCTGGTAATAGCGCTTGCCATTCCCTCTTTATTACCAAGAACATTTTCGATATTCAATGACTTCGTGTACATCTCTTCAGCTCTTTCCAGCTCTCCCCGGGTCTGATAAATACTTCCCAGATGAATGCTTGTTTGTGCCAGATTATCTTTAAGGTCGAGTTCCTTTTCAATTATTAAGGATTTATTAAACATTTCCTCAGATTTCTCCAAGTCACCCCGTGTCCGATGGAGTGTACCAAGATTACGATATGCATTAGCTGTATCAGCAGATTTATTACTAGGTCCACTCAGATCTAACCACTTATTTAGAACTATCATGGCAGTATCCAGATCTCCTGTACGTTCAAAAAATTCATAAGCAAGATGTAGAATCCCTATATCAATCGTTTCAGCTATCAGCTCAGAAAACTTCTGTCGTGCAAATTCAATTTTACCTTCTTTCGATAACTGGGCAGCATCTTCTGCAAGTTGCAACTGCATTTCTTCAATTTTCAGATGTGCCTTTTCAACATTATCATGAGCCTTTTCTGCTTCTTCAACTTTTTGGGCTGCAATTGCTTTAGCCTTTTTCACTTCTTCCAGGGCTATTAAGGGAAGTACGACAGAATTCTGCTGATTGTCTGCTTCGGGTAATGAACCTTCCATATAAGCTAGCAGATGTTGCTCGATCTCTTTGGAAAAAGACTGATCATCATCAAAGTAGCGGTAAAGAACAGATTTAGTATTTTCTAACTGTTGCCTGAAATCCATAACTTTGGCCAGTTGAGGACCGGGATCTGCTTCAGATTCAGCATCAACACGTTTAAAAAAAACGAATATTTCAGGATTTCCTTCTCTCTTCCAGCGCTCAAATGCACGGTGAAATTCCTCTTCTGTATAAGATGAATAAGGCTCTGCATCTGGTGATTCTTGTCCCCAGCGTCTGTACATTGTCAAAATGAAAACATGACATCTGTCTATTGAGGCATTAATTAAACTTTGATTTCGACGACCTGTAGATGCAAGTGTGTCTTCCCAACCAAGGGCTTCAAATTCAATATCAGTTCCTTCCAAAAAACTGGTGTTCAGTTGATCAATAATATTACGAAATATTTTTCGCTCCACCGAAAGATCACCTGGAGAAGCAATAAAAACAGATATTTTTTTCATATTACCACCTGATTTAACCTACTCCAACTATTCATACTTATTACGAAAGTATAAAACATAAATATCTCAACTACTATTATTTATCTATTAAATTTTTTTGTCGAACATTTTTTTAGGATGTAACTAAAATCATAATAAAATATTAACCATATAATTCTAATAACTTAATAAAAAAACTATATTGATCTTACTATATTCTTTTTAAATATCAATTTCATCTTGACATATCAAACATATCTAATCATTTGAACCAAATTATCGGAGATTCATAATGAATAAAAAAGAAGATATAATTAAATTAACAAAATATGTTAAAGCGGCTGGTTGAGCTGGTAAAGTAAGTCCGTCGGACTTAGATATTATATTAAACGGGTTAAATTTTCCCACTTCAACCAGAACTTTGGTCGATAGATCCGATAATGATGATTCGGGTGTTTACAAGATCACGGATGATATCGCCATTGTGCAAACTGTTGACTTCATTACACCTGTGGTTGATGATCCATATTTATACGGACAGATAGCTGCAACTAACAGCCTGAGTGATATTTACGCAATGGGTGCTAAGGTTGATACAGCTCTTAATATAGTCGCATACGATAATTGTCATTTAACCAAGGAAATCCTGCATGAAATCCTGCGTGGTGGAATTGATAAGGTGAGAGAGGCCGGTGGTGTTGTTTTAGGTGGACACACTATCGAAGATATCGAGATGAAATATGGTCTTTCCGTAACTGGTACTGTTCATCCTGATAAAATATTAAGAAATAATACAATAAAACCAGGTGACAGAATAATTCTAACCAAACCATTGGGAATGGGAGTTATTACTACATCTATCAAAGCAGATGAAGCTCCTAAAAGTGCTATTGATAAAGCTGTTTTTCATATGAGTTTCCTTAATAAGACAGCTTCGGAATTGGCTGTTGAAGTTGGAGTGAATGCCATGACCGATGTAACCGGATTTGGCTTATTGGGTCACCTTTATGAAATGATAAATAAAGATACATCTATTCAGCTTGATTTCAGTGCTGTACCTATTATAGAAGAAGCTTATGAATTAGCCGAAACAGGATTATTCCCCGGTGGTTCTTTTAGAAATGAGCGATATTATAAACCACATATTGAGCGTATTAATAATTCTATTGCTGAGCATGAATTCATGTTGCTGTATGATGCTCAAACCTCTGGTGGTCTTCTTATTTCTGTTCCACAAGATAGAGCGAACTTACTTTTGGATAAATTAAGATCAGTTGGAATTGAATGGGCTGCAATTATTGGTGAAGTTAACGACTCAGCGAAGAATAATATAGTTGTAGGCTAGAATTTTTTTTTGAGAAAAGATACAATAAACATATCAACATATTTTTTTAACTTGACAGTTAATTCCTCATATTTTACTTAACTATGTAGTTAAATGAGAATTGGAGGTTGGTATGTTATTTGGAAAAAGAATGAAGGAAGTTCTACAAAAGCTTGAACTCACACAAGTGGGTCTGGCAGAAAAGATCGGAATCTCTAATGTTGTAATAAATAGATACATAAAAGGAAAAACTAGCCCCAATTACGATTTTCTTAATAAACTTGCTACAACTTTTAATATAAATATCACTTGGCTTATAACCGGTGAAGGCCCCATGTTCCCTACTCGAAATATAAAAACTGTGGGAAACCGTGAATATTTTTATCTACCAATACTTGATGGAGTAAGCTGTGGTTCACCTCAAGAAATTGATTCTGCAGAGCCTCTTGATCATATCATGATGGACACAAGCTCACTCTCGGGAGATTTCAATTCCTACTTTGCTTTCTATGCCAGCGGAGATAGTATGGAGCCCTACATCTCAAATGGTGATGTTGTGATCGTGAAGCAATGTGATAATTGGGTTGCTGCTGATGAAAGGGTCTGTGTTATTCGCGTGGAAGGTGAAGTAACGCTTAAAAAAGTTAAATCTTTTGCAGAAGGTAGAGAAATATTACTGCAGCCATATAATAAAGATTATACTCCCATATTACTTGATAGATACACTTTGAAAGATTCTTTACTGATTGGAATTGCTGTTATGTCTGTAAGGAATTTGTAGATCTTTTAATTTTCTTCAGTAAGATCCAACCCGCAAACGAACCAATAAAATAATAAATAAAATCACTTGGAACAAATGATGTTCCAATTATTGTTCTTCCTATAAATGTGTTTCTTATTATTTCTAAAAACACTGGATGCCATAATTGGAGAAATTCCAAAATGCAAGTAAATATGAATACACTTAAAGCTATTATCCAAGGTTTTACCTTAATTAAAATAAAAGATATTATAAGACACCAGAAAATTTCGTATAAAAGCCCACCAAACGAATCGTTGACCCATTTTGCTGCGTAACCCGTATATAATTTACTGATGAATCCTAAAGGAACTATTACTAATATAAATAGTAATGTAACTAGTCTAAATTTATTCATAAATTGTTAATGAATTTGAGGTTAAATAATTATAAAAAAGTCTAAATAAAAATTATATCATTAATGAAAAAATGATTTCTTATGTTTATTAGGGCTCTTTTTATCTTCAATATACGCTCCTTCATGTTTGTGTTCTTCTTGGATTTTTAGAGCTTCTTTAATGTCATCTGTAAGTTTGATGATCTTTCCTTTTCCTGTTTTACTCCTATTTCCCTGCTTCCAGTTCTTTTTGATACTCTTGTAAGCTCTTAAG
>CAZOCS010000082.1:0-11205 GCA_964578365.1 uncultured Candidatus Cloacimonadota bacterium | reverse complement strand
GCAAACGTGACAGAGTGTTTTTGTTCCACCTTATTGGGTCAATCCGGCTGGGATGGGGATAGCAGGAGTATTTTGAGCATTTAATTTCCTGAAAATCAGCCTTGACATGGGGTCCCACTTTAATGTGTGTACCCCCATAATTTATATAAAAACCTTCATGTTCTCCTCTGTAGGCTCTGTAAAATACTGCTGGATAACATCTTTTCCAATGCTCAGGAAAAAATCGCCATTTTGAAAAGTGATATCCTCTATTACCTCAAGCTGTTTCTTTATCTTCATAGCTGAATTAGTAGGTTCCAATGGATACTCAGGACAATGGAGAGGATCCTCGAAAATTGAATTATCAGGGATGACTCGGATTACCGGAACTCCGGCAACAACTGCTTCCAAAATAGTAATGGATGAGCCTTCTGATATGACCGCAGTTAATTTAGGAAACCACTCCTGGATACTTCCATCATCAGCGAAGGTAAAATCAGTCATTCCAATTTTCCGTAAAAATTTTAAGATTTCTTTCTTTGCTAAAAGAGGATGATTCCTTATATACACCTTGTAATTACTTGTGTTTTTCAGCGCTTCCTTTACTTTTAGGAAAAGATCAAAAGCTAGCGCATAACTATATGTAAGCGGAAGCAAAACTGCTTTTTCTCCGTTGCTCAGAATCTTTCGCCAATTGCTCTTACTCCCATACACAGCTTTGTGCCTAAGATTTGGGCCAGCAGTTAATATTTCTGACGGAAATCCTGCCTTACTAAACAGCCCCACATAGTTTGGCCCACTACAAATAATCTTATCTGGCAAAGGATGGAATTCACTTTCACCAGAAGCTAGATGAATAGTCAGTACATTTTCAGCAAAATAGGTATGTTGTAAACCGATAACTTTTGAATCCGGAAAATATTCTCGACAGGCTAAAATAAACGGCTTTTCCGGTTGATTTCCTTCAAATGGATAACAAAAAGCATCAACCTGAAATCCAACGTCCTTTAATCTTTGAAGAAATACAAAAGATACCTCCGGCTCATGCAAATGTTGACTTATTACTTCGTTAAACAGGGGCGCCACATTGGTCCCGTCTATCTCAGCGAATTCTATACGCCATAAAAGCATTTTATAGCATTCACACACCGATCTAAAATAATCCCAAAATGTTACATAATGGTAGGGGAACACAAAGTGTTGTTTTTGATTTCTTAATAGGGTGTATAGTAGTCTTTTCTTGAGGGTAAGATTGAAAAACATCGGCAGAATCCAGACTTCATAATTTTTTGTGCGCAGCCATGCTGGTAATGAGCCAAAATTTCTGTCTTTATATTTTCCATGCTTATTAAAAGAACTATCGGTAACCCAACTTCTTAAAACAACTCTCTTTTTTTCTGTCAATTTCCGAGTGCTTATAGGCTTTAATAATTTTAGAGAGGCATACCGATGTTGGATCATCTGCAAAATATAATAGGCTCCGATACCCATATTATAGACCCAGCGCCTAACCACCCCTAAAGATACACTAACGCTGCTAAAACTGCATACCACTTGACATCCAGCTTCCTTAGCAATTTCCGAAATGCAATGAGATAAGGCGACACTGTCTATAATGAAGATAACATTATTATCCGCATCTGCTAAAATGCGCTTTACACAAAAAAGGTATATAACATTACGGCGCAATGGGGTTGCGCCGTTGGATCGGGAAGCTATTTGCGTGCTCCACCATTGCCTTGAACCATATCTCTTATTTAACGCTGCCGATAATTCTAAATATGAATCTTTAATTTCCTGACATGTTTCATCAAAAAGACCGGACAAATTTCTAATCTTCACTTTATTTTCGAATATATATTTTAAATCTATAAAGAAATTATAATCATCACTTAAAAAATAACACAAAAAATCAGGATTAATGTATTTCTTAAGTATCGATTTTGATTTATTTTTTGGAATTATGATTATACGTTTCATAAATAGTTTTTTACCCGCCGTCACCATAATTCTTTTGAGAGATTGGCCACAAACCCGAAACCATAATTTTTCGGGAGTATCCTCATTAGACGTCATAGGGACTCTATCTAAAAATGATGACAATCTGTTTGAATTAGTGGCTCCAGAGCTACAAAATACCTTTTGGGAACCGTTTTCCAATAACAACTTAACTTGCAACTGTGAAAAACATGTTCCTGGCTGGCCAAAAGGAAAAGAAAAAAAATCTAAAAAATTCTTATATTTTAATAGCTCATCGCGATTCATATGGTAGGATAACAAAAATTCTTCATCAGACATTAAAAATGGCACTTCATGATTATAAAGATGGTTGCCCAGAAAAACATTGTCATTGTTTTCTGCTTCTCGCAAATCATTTTCGTTGGCAAACTCCCCCACAAACATACTTATTTTATCCGCGAAATCGTCAAGCTTTTGTCCCGATTCAGTCAAAAATGTTCCAACAACTTCTTTAGAACAGTGCAAGAATAAAGGCCCCAATGAATGAGATGTTAAAAGTCTTTTCTCGAGAAATTTAACAAAAGCGTCGTTTTTCTGGCATAAATAAGTAATAAATCCAGACCAAAACATACCTCCTTTAACCGCCTCCATGTTCAAAAAAATTATGGATGGAATTCCATGTTTTCTAAGAATTGGAACAGCCCGTTTGAAATAACTACGGAGGCCATCATCGAAAGTGATTAAAGCTGCCCTTGGGGGAATATTTCCGTTTAACAAATCATTTGGCCCGATAATATTAAACTCATTTTTAATAAACTTGATCTGGTATTCAAAAATATCCGGACGTACATTTAAATTAAATATACGGCTAAATTCAGCAGAGTTATTAGAAACATCATGATATAAAAAGACAGTCAACGCGTCCTTTATTAAAAGTGAATGGACTGCTTTTAATTGAAAAATGTTTCCTAAAGTTTTCCTAATAAGCGCCTTAAAAACAATTCCCCCTTTGCATCTTCGATACGCCTAAAACAGACCCCAATCTCCCTGAAAATATGTAAAATAAGATGGTCCTTCCTCAATTTTGTCTAAAATTTCTGGTTTTGCCTTTAAAAAATAGCTTCCCGCACTGGGCTTATTAAGAATGAATTTTCTTGAAAATGACCTTATTTTTTCACTAAAAACAGGTAAAAGAACTAAATCGAAATTATTTTCCACTCCATATTTTAGACATTTTTTCAACAGTGAAAATACAACTGGGTTATCATCTATTTGGCACCAGACATCCGCTACAGTTAATATTTTTGCCCTTTTATTCCCGCCTTGACTAATGCAAAGCGCGTAACCCAACAGCTTGCCATTTAAATAGCAGCCAAACAAAATATTCTTATCCATACCATTATTAGAACAATACCAATTTATGACCTCCGAAGTTCTCACATTTGTGTTTTGAAATTTCATTCTGGTGGATTCCCAGAGTTCATCAAATATACCATCTGCTTTTCTAACGATTCTCGTTTCATAAAATTCACGACTCATTTTTATCACTAACTTAATCATTAAATGATACAAACCAATTACTGGATAGAACAATGCAAGAGCAATCTTCAGAAACAAAAACTTATGGAGTTTTTCACATAAAATATTCCATGGATTAATAAAAACATAATATGTTTTCAATCGCTCCTCTGGAAAAATGTTTTTAAGGCGAAGCCTTTTATGCATCTTTGCAATACGCCCTGACGAAGAGGTGTTAAAATAAATGCTTTCCTCCACATAATCAATCAACATAAATAGTAACTTCAGGCTCAAAATTCCCCTGAATTTCCTATTTATTCTCCATGTTGTGCTGCTAAAAACTATTGTTTGCTCTCCGGATAATTGAAATAAAGAAGGTATAAGGCCAATAAAACCCACGATTCTTCCATCACAATCTAAAATAAATCCCCTGAGCAATTCTGCATTAAAGGCGGGGTTTTTATCCCACCACAAAGCAAATCGACTATACCAAAATTCCAAAGTCTCATTTTTTGTTGCATTTTCAAAATTGGATAGAAAAATAGCTAATTTATTATAGTCTTCTTTTTGAACAGGATAAATTTCATTCATGGCTGTTGTTTCAGTAGTGTGGGTCTGCCTTTCATTCGTGTCGCTATTTCAATTTCATCCATTCCCTTGCTTGCGAAAAAAACGCCAATATTAAAAAATCAAGAAATATGCGGCTTAGATTTTAGATTGATGATTCATGAGGAGTGATATTTTTATACCGTTTCACAATCGTTTCGGCTATCTGCTTAGCTGTTAGACCATATTCTTCCAACAGATATCTATGCACGCCAACTTTGCCGAATTTATCAGGCAGACCCATTATAAGTTGTGGCGGGGCGTTTCGGAGTGTTGTCTTGTACTCAGCGATGGCACCGCCCAGGCCCCCAATAACACTATGTTCTTCAACCGATACGATTAATTTTGATGATGCGACAACCTTATCTATTACTGAAGTATCTAAGGGTTTAATAGTATGCATATTCACCACTGCTGCGGAAAGCCCATCTAACTCAAGAAGTTTTGCTGCTTCAAGTGATTCATAGACCATCGTACCATTTGCAATGATGGTGATTTCGGATCCTTTACGCAAAGTGATCGCTTTCCCTATTTCAAAACTATAATCTTCTGTATATACGATCGGAACATTCGCTTCCCCCGTAAGTCGAATGTACATGGGACCTTCATATTCCGCAGCCGCGAAAACCGTTTTGACGATTTCTCCACAGTCAGCGGGGGAAACAACTGTAATGTTAGGAATAGAACGCATAATTGATGCATCTTCAATTCCATAGTGAGAATTTCCCAGAAAAGACATTGAAAAACCGCTTCCAAGGGCTACCGCCTTTACATTCAGATTCATGTACCCAAGATTCATTCGTATCTGTTCGCTGGATCTCATAGAAATGAACGGAGCAAATGAAGTTGCAAATACAACAAAACCTTCCTTAGCAAGACCGGCGGCTACGCCAATCATATTCTGTTCGGAAATTCCAAGATTCAGAAACTTCTCAGGATATGCATTCATAAAACGACCAAGGCCGGAAGAGCTTCCTAAATCAGCAGAGAGAACCATCAAGTTTTTTTTCGTTTCTGCAAGTGACAAAATGGCTTGACCCAAAACACCCCTTGACCCCAATCTTGACCATTGCCGTGCATTTTTTGGTTTGATTTCTATCATTTAAGCCTCTCCCATCTCCTGCAACGCCCGGTCATAATTCAATTTTGTCAAGCGATTGTGATGCCATTCGTTACTATTTTCCATAAACGAAACGCCCTTACCTTTTATGGTATGGGCGATAATCGCTTTTGGCTTGTTTTGGATATTACCCTCAACAAAGGCCATATATAGTTCAGAAATGTCATGCCCATTAACTGAACAGACATTCCATCCAAAACTTTTCCATTTATCCACAAAACCGCCGCAATCCATTATTGTTTCACTGCTGCCGTCGTTCTGAAAACCATTGTTATCCACAATCGCAATCAGGTTATCCAGTTTGAAGTGCGCCGCAGACATGATCGCTTCCCACACAGAACCCTCATTGCATTCGCCGTTTCCCAACAGAACATAGATGCTGTGTTTCTTAGATTTCTTTTTTGCGGCTAAGGCAAGCCCGACTCCCATTGACAAACCCTGCCCCAGACTGCCGTTGGAAGACTCTATTCCCAATGGTATGTTCATGACAGGGTGAGCTGTCAAATCGCTTTGATTCGTCTGAAAAGTTACAAAAATCTCCTCAGATATGATGCCAGCCGCCAGCAGCGCACTGTAGTATCCTATAGCGCCGTGCCCCTTGCTTAAAATAAACCGGTCCCTGTCCTCCCAGGCAGGATTTTTTTTATCATACCTGAGAACAGCGCCATATAACGTCGCCGTAATATCAACTATTGACAGCCCGCCGCCTATGTGCACACCCACATTGCAGGAATGGGAAACATCGAGAATCTTCCTTCTCATTTTTTTTGCTATGTCTTCAATTTTCTGTACGTTCATAGCAATAACACCCCCTTTATGTTGTAAGGCCGCCATCAACCCGCAAAACCTGCCCTGTTACAAAACTTGACAAATCGCTTCCCAGAAAAAGAGCGACATTTGCGATCTCAATCGCTTCAGCCGGCCGTTTTAGAGCAGAGGATTCTATAAGCTTGTTGCGTGCTTTTTCCTTCATCTGATCAAACATATCAGTCTTTGTTATGCTTGGCGCAATTGCGTTCACCCTTATATTCATCACACCCAGTTCAGTTGCCATCGTTTTTGTTGCAAAAATCAATGCGGCTTTGCTTGAACCGTAACTTGTCATGCCTGCATCACCGATAAGCCCAGCGGTTGAAGCAATATTGATTATCGATCCGGTCTTAAATCGCGACATATAACGCGATATTCCTTGAGTAAAAAGGATTTGAGAAAAGAAGTTTATCTCAAAGACTTGCTTCAAGTCTCCCAACGATGTCATCTGAAAAAACGAGCCCGAAGCCACACCAGCATTATTTACCAGTATATCGATCTGTTTTTTAGATGAAATTATGGCCCTAATTCCCGCTTTAACATCCTCATTCTCTTCAAAATCAAAATAAACCGGAATAATAGAAACGCCTGTTTTCTCCGCCAGCCTCGCCATTATATCAGAAAACTCTTCTGATTCTTTTCTAACACATGCAAAAATATCGGCGCCGCTTTCCGCAAAAATCTCCAATACCGCTTTGCCGATACCACGATTGCATCCTGAAATTATCGCCGTTTTATTTTGCAAGAGCATATGGTCCTCCATTACCCCATTATTTTCTATCACTATCATCTATTCACGGTAGATTTTGCCCCGCTCATAGACGGGCTCCAGTAGAGTAAGATCCCCTTCTTCTAACAGGTATCCTTCAGGAAAAGGCGCACGGGCTTCAAGCCCGATAGCCTGGAGTACTTGCTCATGTTGGTAATAACACTGTATGACCTCAGTGGTCAAACGGCTGAAGAACCGAAAGTGCCTGCGTCGTAATCTATTGATGAGTTGCGTTTTCTCGGAATCTCTCAGCGCTGAAAATTCTTGGCCGTACCGGTTGTGAGACTCTTCAAGTATGCTGAGTAGTCCCTCTCTTACCCACGGGAAGAAATTTTCGTTATGCATGTAGGCGAAAAAGCCGACATCGGCGGCGCCAGGCATTTTCCTGTCTTCACTGGGTGGAATGATCAGATTCAATAGCGCAATCAGCATTCGCTCTTGTTCTTCGTTCAAACTAGCAGATACGCTCTTCCTGTTTTTTACCAAGTCCGTTCCTTTAATCGAACAGGTTTGTTAAGTTTTTCTTTATTTTATCTGCTATATACAGGGCTAATGCCTGTATTGTTGAAACAGGGTTCACGGCGCCGGAAGTAATAAAAATGCTGCTGTCCACAATGAAGAGGTTCTCTACATCATGACTGCGCCCCCACTCGTTGACCACGGAGTTTTTGGGATCAGTTCCCATCCGGGCAGTACCCATCAAGTGCCAGCCCGTATCTCGGACCGGTCCAAAAGCAAGGGGTTTCGATGAACCGGCAGCTACCATGACTTCTTTACCTCTGTCGAGCCCGTGCGCGAGCATTTTCCTGCTATTATCGCTTATTTTATACGTAATTCTCGGCGCCGGAATTCCGTTTGAGTCCGTGAGGACCGGGTCAAGTGTGACGGAGTTGTGAAGATCCGGGAGGTCTTCAACGATGATGGCCATCCCGACAGTTCGACCGAAGCGGGCAGCGAATGCCTGATGATGGCCAACTCCCCAGGGTATTTCGCGTCGTATTAAACCGGAGAGAGCCGTTTCGATCGGACCAGGTCCGCGTAATACATGCATCGTATATCCACGAACGAAACCCCGTCTGGTATCGGTTTCGTAAAACTCGTGGCTAAATATGCAACATCCTTGTGGACCCAGATGTGACTTAAGCGGCTCGTCAAATACTCCTTCTACATACCCCAAGGGATGCAACATCAGGTTTTTCCCGACCACACCGGACCGGTTCGCGAGTCCGTCGGGGAAACACTTCGAAACTGAGTTCAGCAACAGACGAGGCGTACCGACACCGTTGCAGGCTACGATTATGAGTCGAGCTTTCTGCCGGCATTCGGCACCGCTTTCATCGTAGTAGATAACGCCGGTCGCTCTACCCACCTTGTTCACAGTTATTTCACGAACCCGGCAGCGGGTTTTCAACTTTACACCGTTTCGCAATGCGTAAGGCCAATACGTGATGTCGACGCTGGATTTGGCACCTTGAGCACATCCGGTATTGCAAGGCCCCAGATTTATACACTTCTCACGTCCCCTGTACGGTCGGGTAATAATGGCGCTATATGAAGGCCACCAGTGCCAACCTAATTTGTTAAAACCCTTTCCAATAGTTTCCCCCATTCGACCAAGCGCAACCGGAGGAAGGAGTCCTTCTATAGGTGGGTAGGCTGGATCTCCAGCGATCCCCGAAATTCCCATCATACGATCGTTCTCGGAAAAAAATGGTTCGAGTTGCACGTAATCTATAGGCCAGTCGTCAGCTACACCATCAAGCGCCCTGACCTTGAAATCAGAAGGATGAAAGCGGGGGAAGTGGGCCGAGTAGAGAATTGTTCCGCCACCAACGGCATTAAAGTTGGCAATTGCTATTGGTGAGTCTTTGTCATTGATTGGATAATCCGCGGCAAGCTGTCGAACGTTTGGGCTGACGTGATATTCGTGCTGTCGCAAGACTTCCCAATTTCGCTTCGTGCTTGGGTAATCGGAGGCGTCCATTCGGTCGCCCTGCTCAAGGCACATGATACTCAAGTTTGTTTGGCTGAGGCTCCAAGCCGCTGCGGCACCGGATGCACCAGCACCTATGATCAGAATATCAGCAATTTCCAAAACTGTAGCAAGCCCGTTTTACTTGGACCCGATCTCACAATTCGTCCAATGTTCAGCATTAATATTGTACCGGCCCTTAGGCAGTAGCGGTTTCTTCAGCATGTTACTCACTTATCCTTTTTTTGGGGCAAAAATTGTTCAAGGATATCCGGAATTGTTATCAGCATATCTGCCTCACAGGCAACTTCGCCGTTCGTGTAGGCAACCCCTTTTCCTTTTGCTATCCCACGCTTCCAGGAAATAACCGTTGTTTCTATTACGAATTTATCACCCGGCAGCACCTCTTTTCTGAAGCGAACTGTATGAGACAGGGCGTGGGTTACCTTTCCCTTGTTTCCCGGCAGAGTGGTTATCGCAACCGTAAGCATCTGAGCAAGTGCCTCTAATTGCAGGGCCCCGGGCATGTTCGGGTTCCCTGGAAAGTGTTTCGGGAAATACCACTCATTCAGTGTAAGGTTTTTATAGCCTTTCGCACTTTTCCCTGGTATGACATCATCGACATGATCAATCATTAGAAATGGGTAACGATTGGGTTGATATTCCTGCAGTTCAAGACAATTCAGGCTAAATCCTTCCATTTATGTCTCCTTAATCGATTTCCTTTATCAAAACTTCCTCCAGAGTCAATCGGGGCCGCGGTTTTGGTTTTTGGCCTGGAAAACCAACCGGCAATAAAACAAGCGGTTCATACCGATCATTTAAGGACAGAATCTCTTTCACTTTCTTATTGTCAAACTGCATGACCCAGCATATTCCCAGGCCAAGATCCACCGCCCTTAAGGTCAAATGGTCAATGGCAATTGCAGCATTTAGATTAAGGTAGGGTCGATCAACTTCAGGTCCGGTCGGTCTTTTATTTGCGTAATCATTGGGATCAAACTTTCCTGTAGGAGGTGCAAAAAAAGACCTGGCCTTAAATAATTCTTCTGTTCTCTGTTTCAGGTATTTTCCCGACATGGCGTTCTTATCGACGCACACCGCAATAACGAGCGGTGCCTGTGTTGCAAAAGGCTGCGGTACAACCTTTGCCAATTGTTCTTTGCATGACTGGCGTTTAATGACAACAAACCGCCACGGTTGACAATTGCCCCCAGATGGGGCCAAACGTGCAGCATCCAACAATTCCCTGATCATTTCATCAGGAACTGGAACTTGTTTGAATCTTCTAATGCTGCGCCTAAGGGCTATGACATCGCGAAGTTCCATAGAACCACCATAAATGTTATCTTGGGATGTAACTATCCGTTTGGATGAACCACGTCATGAGGAGATATGAATGTGAATTCTCCCTGACAAACCGTTGCATCGTTTACTTTCCCCAAAGCAACACCTTTTGCCATTCCTCTTCTGTACGATAACAAATCAGCATGTATAATAAGCTGATTTCCGGGGGAAACCTTGGAAAACAATTTTGTTTTTATATGGGAAATATAGGAAAATTTACCCGCGTGTCCTTCGAGCGTGTAAATCGTCAATACAAGTGTTTGCAGCATCGCTTCGATTTGTAAGGTCCCCGGCATTGCGAGCTCTCGTTGCATGTGACACTTGAAAAACCAATCATCTTCTGTAAGATTTTTGACGCCACGCGCTTGTTTTCCCGGTATCATTTCATCAACATAATCAATCATTAAAAATGGGGGGGTAATTTCTAAATATTGTCCTATCTTATCAATATTTAGACTAAATCCTTCCATTGTTTTTCCTGCTTATAATTATTTGCTTAAACATCAATAATCCTCGACAAGCTTTTCACAATATCATACCCATCCCATATAACCCCCATATCAAGCGCCCTGCCTATCGGCACTATACGATCTATCCCCGCCAAGCGGTTATTCATAACAAAATCGAGAAGCCGCGATTTATTTACCCCAAAATAAGTCAGGGTTTGATATTTAGTGTTGATAATATGGGCTATACTGTTTATGTCATCGGTATCAAACTCGTAAAAATACCCGAACCTTCCTCGCAAATTGTCGAGATTATCAAGCACACTATCAATAGCGATACGGTACACGTAATTATCGTGTCTCATAACAGAGCTGATATTGTTTAGTTCTATGGCATCTCGACAAAGCATGGTGTATTTGTCCACTGCGCTCACAGCCGCAAGGCCGTATTTCACAACCACAGTATGATATATCGCCTCCCAGAACCTTTTCTTCGCCGCTTCCTTCCCCTCTCCCAACCAAATTATCAGGTGGGGCGATGAGCAGGCATTTTGGTCCATTAAATATGTGTCATTGTAAAACCTTTCTGAAAGTCTGTTCAGTTCAGTTTCATCAAGGTTGAACACGGACGGTGCATCTATCGCACATAAGGAATACCTATCTGAAAATGCTATATCAA
>CAZOCS010000081.1:0-11449 GCA_964578365.1 uncultured Candidatus Cloacimonadota bacterium | reverse complement strand
CTGTTTCTGAACTTGCTGGTCATATCCCAAAATACTACTTTGCCAAAAATAAAATATTCAATTGCTTGATCTACATATTGTTTTGTGTTAAATACAAAATTATGATGCAGTTTGTTTCCGTGATAAACTTCTATCAGACGTTCCCAGATTATTGTGAAAACGCTGTGTGAGATAGTTCCGATGAGTTTATTACTAAAATCCTGTGAGAGGATAGGATCCCGTTTTTTCAAATCTGCAATAAATTCAAGATAAAATGCGAACGGATCTTTTTTTAGCTTATCCCATTTGTAAAAACTTAAATTAAGCTCATTATTTATCAGATCATTTTTTTCAAAATGAATGGAAAAGAAATCATCAGAAATTTTGTTTAGATTGGGATGAGTGTGATTATTATTTTTTAGAATTGCATCAAAAAACTGCTGATATAAACCGATTTTAGGAAGCTCAACTTCATCGATCAAATCAAATAATTTTAGTTCTTCAATGAATGAGCTCACTTCAATATTTTCTTCTAAATTGCTACGAGTGAAAACATTAACCTTGTGTGAATTTGCAAGAAGACGATAAAAATAATATTTATCACGAAGCTTAATGTCCTCATAAGTTTTAAGTGAAAGTTTTTTTCTCTGATTTTCGGAAAAGAGAAATTGAGTTTGTTTAGCAGCAGGAAGTATTCCCTCGATTGCATTCAGAATATAAACATTTTCTAGATGCAGGTTTCTTGTGTCCTGCAATGAAGTAATTTGAACTTGTTTATCAGATTGATTATCTAAAGAGTATTTGATCTGTTTTGGTTTCATGTAGTCCAGAAATAGCTGTAACAAATTTGCAGAAATATTACGTGGAAAGATATTTTTCCAACTCGCAATAAGTCCAATTTGCTCAATAGAAGCAAAATCCGAAAGCAACTCATAAAATACTTTTAAAACATCGGTTTTACTATTTTCTCTTTCAGTCAGTTTTTCAACATTTATTTGATGCTCGATGAAATAAATAAGATCTGCAATACCGTTAATTTCTCTAAGTTTAATGATTAAATTGAATATCTTCTCAAAAACATCTCTAAAATTCTTTCCATGTTTTGTAAAATAGTCAAGATCGAGATATTGAATATCATTATCAATACAATTGAAGAGGAAAGTTATTATTTGCTCATGTTTGGTTTTATCTTCCTTAACAATTTCTAAAAAACCATCTGAAAGTGCAGCATTCAACAACTCTTGAAGAGATAATAAAAAGGGTGTTCCTTCCCAAACAATTGAATTAAGAATATCTTGTAAAGTTTGGAAGAATCGGAATAAACTTGTTCCGGAAAATGGCAAAGTATTGGAAATGGAATAATGCTCTCGTGATAGAAATGATGCATAAGAACGAGAACTAAATCTAAAATCGATAACTGTATTTTCCTGTTGAAGATCTATTGCGGAAAAAAGATTTCCAATCATCTGAAATTGTTCAGCTGATGTAATAACTTTCACCTTTTGCTTTAGAACTGATCGTAAAATGCTCGCATCAAAATCATCTTTGAAACTCAACTCTTCTTCATTGTAGAATTTTGGTAGGATCTGTAAATATATCACAACACTTTTCTCAAACTTGTGCAAAATATTTTTTTCAAGTTCCGTAAAATAAAACTGATTCACTACGATGATCTTATCAAAATTTAAATCAAAGTGCAATTCTTCTATTTCACGTAGAAATATTGTGTCAGAAAATTGTTCTATTTGAAGAAGTTCATCATATTGCTCTTTGATCATTAAAAGTTGTTGAAATGTGTTCAGCTGCCAATTGTTTGCAGAATTATTAGAGAAGAGAACTTCTATTATAGAGTCTTTGGAGATCATCTCCTCATTTATCTCTTCCCAGAAACTAAAAAAATTATTAGCCAGTTCAATCGATTGAAAATATGTTTTAATTCTAAAGAAATCTTTGTTCTCTTTAGAAAGTGCTTTATAAAACATCAAAGTTCGTTTTTCTTCTTTTAATATTGGTAATTTGGAATGGAATATGCCTTCTTTCCATTCGGCCATCGTCAGGAATTGATGTTCAGTAAGATCCCACCTTGGTTGGAATAATTTTTGTGCTTCCTGCTTGCTTTTACGAGTGGGGAAGAGCAGCAAGCATTTACCAGAATCCAGTTCCCTTAATGTTGCTTGTAAAATGTTTTGATCAAGTGGAATATATTTGATCATATCAGGTTTTTGATCCAGGTTAGAAGTAAGATTATCATTAATGCCGGCAGCATGTTAAGTACTCTGATCTGCTTGATCTCTAAGATGCGGAGCCCCAGCCCAATTAGTAGAATCCCACCAACCGAAGTAAGATTATTGATGTAAATTTCACTGAAATAGTCTCCCAGAACAGCAGTGAGTAGAGTGAGACCACCCTGATAAATAAACAATGGAACTACAGAAAACATTACTCCGATCCCTAGAGCAGAGGAAAGAGCAATAGAACCAAAACCATCCATAATCGCTTTGGTGAGAAGCAGATTTGGTTTTCCACCCAATCCCTCCTCAATAGCTCCCAAGATAGTCATCGATCCCATACAAAAGAGCAAGAAAGCAGTAATAAGTCCTTCAGAAAATTTATCATTTTTTGATTTCAATTTTGTTTTAAGTTTTTCACTGAGTCCATCCATCCATATTTCTATTTTAAAAGCTTCCCCAATCAAAGAACCGGAGATCAAGCTTAGTACGATTATTAAATAAGCATCAGATTTGAGAGCCATCGCAATTCCCAAAAAGATCGTGAAAATACCAATCCCCTGAAAGGCAACTTCAGTAAAACGTTTGGAAAGTCGAGTATGCAAGATCAAGCCAATTATACTGCCAATAATGATCGTACCTACGTTAATAAGTGTTCCTATCATATATTATCCTTCACATTTTGAAATTAAGGCTGCTCTGATTACCCTAACAACAATTTCAACATTTTCATCATCATTTTACGTTTGCCGAATTTTACTTTAAGTATTTTCATATAAAGAGCTGCCATGTTTTTTGGAGGGATTGTTTCTTTTTCTTTTTTTATCAATTTCATTGCATTTGTAGGACAAGTAGTTACACATAAGCCGCATCCAATGCATCGTTCCAGTTCAACTATAGCTTTATCACTCTCAATAACTATTGCTTCCATTTGGCATCGTTTAACACAAATACCACAACCAATGCAGCCATCAATATCAACTTCTACATAGTAGTTTGTTGCAAATAATCTTGCAGGATTTGGGAATTGTTTAGCAGCTTTTAAAACTCCACAGCAACAACCACAACAAATGCAGATACAGAAAGGCTCCATTGTGTTTCCAGGCTGGAGAACCATCCCTTCTCTTTCTGCTCTATCCAAAATTGCCAGACATTCATCTTTAGAAATCTCACGTGCCTGTTCACGTTCAGCATAACTTTTACTGCCGAACATTAAACATACTTCAATATCATCAGTTTGCTTACAAGGATTTCCAATTAGTGCTTCTCCTTGTTTACAAATACAGTTGGCTACTTGTATTGGTTTTGTTACATTTTGAACATACAGACGCATATCATCATACGTTGCAATTTTATGTTCTGGTAATATTGCTTTAAAGTGAGGACTTGTTCGCAACTGAGGAATAGCAGTTTTATGAAATTCTTCAGCAAATGCTTCATCAAAATATTTATTCATATTTTCCACGAATTCGGGTGTGAGATTATCTACATGATACTCAAACATCCCAATTGCCAGCATAGCATTGGAATATCTCCATGATCCTTCTTTACCAGAACGCTGCAAACAACCATTCATGAACATTTCATGTAAATATTCAGGCATTTCATTCTCAGTTAATTCAATATTAAATCGTTTTATAAATCGTTCTAGAATCTTACTTGGTCTTTTCGGAGCTAAATTCAAGCAAGAAGCAATTTTGGCTTCTAAAGGATTAAATAGGAATTTTAATATTTCGATTTCTACACCAGATTTTGTTGCAGGAAAACCAATTGGAAAATTATCTAGGTGCTGTTGTAATATACGATAGATATTTTCATCTGTTGTTTTTGTCATCACTCCTCCACAGGACTTTTAAACTTCAAATTTACGATTAATATAAACAGACAAAGTGCAAGATCTAAGATGCCAATAACAAGTGGAATGATGATAGTGAGCAAGATTGTACCAAATGAAGTGGCATCTGTATTGGCAGAAAATGCAATATAATAACCGATTGTTAAAACCAATAAACTTCCCAAGAAGAATATGCCAAAGAAGATCAAAAGAGTGAAAAGTGTTACCAGAAAATTATAAAGAAATAAATTTTTATATAGTATGTTTTTTAAAAGTTTTTCCAGAAAATTCATATCAATTCCCTTATCTTATTTATTTCACAAAAATATTTTATGAATTCAATCATGCAAGTTGTTTTATTATAAAATGACAATAGGAATGATAGATAAGAAATTTAAATTGCTTCGATCAACTCAGGATAATTATTTCTTACAGAATTCACATCATTTGAAACTGGTCGAGAAAGTATATCTTTACTCGGATATGAAGTAAGAAGATTTTTTAGAATATTACTGTTATCCTCTGTTAACCATGTTTTTTCTTGCTCTTTATGAAGAATTACCGGCATGCGATGATGGATATTTCTAAGCTTCTCATTTGATGATGTTGTGATAATTGAACATGAAAATATATGCTTTCCAGCGGGAGATTTCCAAATCTCCCAAATACCTGCAAAAGAGAATAATTCTCTATCTCTTAAGTTAATGTAAAATGGTTGTTTGTCATTTTTTCTCCATTCATAAAATCCATTTGCAGGGATGAGACAACGTCTCTGCTGGAAAGCAAATTTAAAACTTGGTTTTTCTGCAATTGTTTCACCACGAGTATTGATGAGTTTATTTCCAATTTTCTCATCTTTTGCCCAGAAAGGGATAAAACCCCATTTACACGATTTTAGAATGTTTTGTTTGTTTTCATTTATTATAACAGGAATTTCTTGTCCTGGTGCAACGTTGTAATTTGTATCTAATTCACCTATCTCATTTAACAGGTCTGCATAATCTTTAATTGCCTGAAAACTACTATATAATGCAAATCTTCCACACATATATCCTCCAACATGCGATATATCAAATTATCGGCATCTCTGATCTAAAAAATGTAAAAATCTCTTGTTCATCACTTTTATCATTCTCCCACACAAGATTAGAAACACTTAAACCCAAAAGCCTGATTTTACATTTAGGCCCCAGGGTTTTCAGGAGCATTTTTCTTCCCAGGTTGTTGATCACATTATCTTTATCAAAGGGAATATCTAGCGTTTTACTCCTGCTCACGAGGTCGAAATTTGCATATTTAATTTTCAGTGTCAAAGTTTTTGCCTTGAATTCTCTTTCCTGCATCTGTTTACTTATTTTATCACCGAGCTTAATAAGAATATCCACCATCTTATTTACATCACTTATGTCTTTAGCAAATGTACATTCATGCCCCAAAGATTTCCTAATTCTCTCTGTAGTCACTTCTCTATTATCAAATCCGCGTACAATATTGTAATAATAACTCCCAACTTTCCCAAAATGCTTCATCAATTCTTTCAACGTCAGCTCTTTCAGATCTTTACCAGTTATTATTCCCAGCATATTCATTTTTTTTTCACTCACCTTTCCAATTCCGTGAAATTTTCCAATTGGAAGTTCCTCCAGTACTTGTTTTGCCTTTAAGGGCGTTACCACCATCAATCCATCAGGTTTGTTCATATCGGAAGCAATTTTTGCCAGGAATTTATTATAGGAAACTCCTGCTGAGGCGGTAAGTCTGGTTTTGTTGAATATCTTTCTTCTTATCTCGATAGCGATCTGAGTAGCTGATGCAATGTCCTTCTTATTCTCCGTTACATCAATATATGCTTCATCAATGGAGACGGGTTCCACCAGTTCGGAATATTCATAAAAGATCTTTCGTACGATTTCAGAAACTTCTCGAATTGCATCAAAATTGGGTTTCACAAAGATACCATGCGGACATAATTTGTGAGCTTTGAAACTGGGCATGGCAGAGTGGATACCATACTCCCTGGCTTTATAATTACAAGTAGAAACTACGCCACGGCTGTTTGCAGGTCCACCGCAGATTACTGGTTTACCTTTAACTTCCGGATGATCTCTAATATATACAGCTGCAAAAAATGCATCCATATCCACGTGAATGATCTTTCTTATTTTTGTCATATTGCTTTTACCACCGGAATATGTTTCCAACTTGTTGTATAACTGGGAGTAAGTTTTTCTCTCTTCATTTGCCAGGGCTTTTTTATGCCGGCAGAAGCATAAGTAATTCTATGTGATCCCATTTTTTCATTAATACTATCCATGCAGTCCATGATGACTTTCCGGTGGTCATCCAGATATGTAGGTTGGAAAAAATCGAGCGGAGCTTTGCTTTGATGCATGATATCTGCCAACATCACTCCAACTTTCTTATATTTGTATCCGGGACGGTAGATCTTCTTTAGAATTTTATTAGCGGCTTGTATAAAATCCGGTGTGTAGCCAGAGGGGAGAGGAAGACGTGCTTTGGCATAATTTGCATATTGCGGCTCATTCTTAAAACGATTTGTGGAGAGAAATACAATAATAAGTGAAGCTACCTGGTTTTCGGAACGTAGTTTCTTCATAGCTACACTGCAGTAGTCGGAAGTTGCCTCAAGTAAATCCTGTAGCTCAGTTACCGGATTTCCAAATGACTTGGAAGAGACGATCTCTTTCTTTGGTTTTATATCCATTTCCAGATCAATACAGGATATTCCACGCAATTCTTTTACTGTTCGCAATCCGACGATGGTCATTTTTTTTTGTACCCAGTTATCCGGAACTTCGGCGAGTTCATAAGCATTTGTGATCCCATTGCGACGCAGCATTTTGGCGTATTGTCTTCCCACACCCCAGATATGTTCCACTTCAACCCAGCGTAATATTTTATCCCTATCGGGATGATCCGTAATATCAAAAACACCTTCCGCAAAATTATGCTTTTTGGCAAAACGATTTGCAATTTTCGCCAGAGTTTTGGTGGGTCCTATACCAACTGAAACCGGTAAACCAGTATGTTGCCGCACAGTTTTCTTCATTTGCCTGCCATAGTCAGTCAAGTTCAGGTGCTTAAATCCTGTGAGCGAGAGAAATGCTTCATCAATAGAATATATTTCAAGATCGGGTGTGAACATCGATAATGTATCCATAACCCTGGTAGACATATCACCGTATAATGTATAATTTGATGAGAATAACTTAATGCCATGTTCTCTTATAAAACGCTTATCGATTTTGAAAGCAGCAGCTCCCCGGGAAATTCCCAGTCTTTTCAATTCGTTGGAAAGCGCAACAATAATACCGTCATTATTAGATAATATTCCCACCGGTTTATCTGCAATATCCGGATTGAATACTTTTTCACAGGAAGCATAAAAGCTGTTGCAATCAACTAAAGCGACAGTATTTTTTGCCATTATTATCTCATCTTATGAATGGAATAGATGACCACTCCCCAAATATGGAAATTTATATCGCGTGTAATTTCAAGAGGTTCAAATTCGGGATTCTCGGGGGCAAGAAACCATTTCCCACTTTTTTTATAAAGCCGCTTCACTGTGAGCTCGCCGTCAACTATAGCAATAACGATCTTTTTGTGAGCCGGTTCTACGGCTCTATCAACAATGAGGATATCACCCGGATAAATTCCAGCATCTACCATGGAATATCCATCAACTTTTACAAAATAGGTTGCTGCAGGATGAGCAATAAGGTGTTCATTGAGATCAAGTTCCTCTTCGATGTAGTCTTGTGCAGGAGAAGGAAAACCGGCAGGCACTTCATCTGCAAGAAGAGGTCGTGGCAGGGATGTGGAAGTTTTACAGTAAAAAAGATCTACAATAGTATCATCTGTTTTGAGTTCCAATACGCCATCTTTTATTATCCCCATTATTACTCCTCACACATCATAATTCAAAAATTAACCAATCAGTTAATGTGTCAATAGAAAATTTAACTTAAGGGATAATAAAATAAATAAGTAAGTATTGAAAATATTTACTTACAAAAAAAAATAATCGGAGTAAAACTCTTGACATTGTAGAATTGTAATTTGACAAGAATTTAGAGAATGGTAAATAAAGTTTTAATATTTAAAAAGAAGGGAAGTTATGATGAATGAGCTAAAAAGAGGTTTTGCCAGCGATAATAATGCTGGGATTCATCCGGATGTATTAACAGCTATACAAAACGCTAACAGAGGTCATTGTATTGCCTATGGAGACGATATTTACACCCAAAGTGCAATTATTAAGATAAAAGAACATTTTGGAGAAGACATTGACGTCTATTTTATGTTCAATGGTACCGGCTCAAATGTGATGAGTTTAAAGATGCTTACAGAATCATATAATTCAATTATATGTGCAGAGACGGCGCATATAAACGTTGATGAATGTGGAGCACCGGAAAAGTTTACAGGTTGTAAACTACTTTCTGTTCCCACCGAAAATGGCAAACTTACAATTGATAAGATAAAATATCATATGCATGATTTCGGGTTTGAACATCATTCTCAACCTAAAGTGATCTCAATTGCTCAAGTTACAGAAATGGGAACAGTTTATACTCAAAATGAAATTAAAGAGATCACTGACTATGCGCATGAGAATAGGATGTACGTCCATATGGATGGTGCCAGGCTTTGTAATGCTGCTGTAAGTTTAGGTATTAATTTTCGTGAGATCACTGCTGATGTTGGCGTCGATGTTCTTTCTTTAGGTTTGACCAAGAATGGTGCGATGAATGCAGAAGCAATAATATTTTTTGATAAAAAATTGTCAGAGGAATTTAAATATTACCGTAAACAGGGAATGCAGTTAGCTTCTAAAATGAGATTCATGTCAGTGCAATTTGAAACTCTTCTTTCTAATGATCTTTGGAAGGAGAATGCTGAACATGCAAATAAAATGGCCTCGATACTGGCAGAGAGAGTAAAAGAATTTCCGCAGATACAGATAACTCAGGAAGTTCAGGCCAATGGTATTTTTGCAATTGTTCCATCCGAAATAATTACAAGATTGCAAGAAGAATTCTTTTTCTATATGTGGGACGAGCATAAATCTGAAGTTCGATGGATGACTTCTTTTGATACTCAGCTAGAGGATATAGAGAAGTTTATTTTATTACTAAAAGATTTATTGAAATAAAAAAAAGACCGATTCAAAAGAATCGGTCTTCTTCTATTCTTAAAATTATTCTTTTATAAATAGCTTTTCAGCTCTCTTCATATCTTTTCTTTCTTCTTCTATTTGTTCCTCTGTAGGTTTCGAAAGCTTTCTCCTGTCATCTATTTGATCAATAATTTCAGCTTTAAGGATTATTATCATTTCTCTAGAAACTACGGTTTTAGTCTCATATCCAAAGAGATATTTCAGACCAAAGAACCACCATGGAAGATCTTTTAGTATTGGAATTCCACCTCGACCAACTTGAATTTCTTTATCGTAAAGTCCACCAATTACTGTTTCCTCACCGTCAAATAATAAAACTTCTGTATTAGATTTACTTTTATCAATGACTGTTGAAACATCACCAGGTAAAGCAGTACTCTTCTCAACTTCTGCAGTAAGATATATGGCCTTTCTATCATCTTCAACTAACACTTCAGGAGTTACTTCCATGATAATACCGGTTTCAAAGAATTTCTCGGTTGTATTTCCGGCTTGATCAAGTGTTTTTACAGAGAAGTCCTGTCCAACTTGAATATAACCTTTCTTTTTTGATATCACAGTTATACTTGGTCTGGCAACTGTTGTACCTTTTTGATTAGCTTCAATAATTTTCAACAGAGTATTCAAATCAATTGTGACATTACCAGTCTGAAAATTTCTATTTAAACTCGCACTAAGAATATCAGTTGTTAAATTAGTTGTTGTATTTAAATTGAGCTCTGCTTCAACTTCTCCACCGAGAAGAGTAGTCCAATCAATTCCAACTTCATTGATCAGAGTTTTATCGGCTTTAAAGAAAATTGAACTTATCCGAACTTGGTTTGTAGAAACAGTTACTTTTTCTTTAACCCCAACTTCTTCCCCCGATTCATCTATGATAACATCAACATCTTTCACAACAAATGTTGCGGGACGTTCCTCTATGACAAGATTATGGAACTTTATGATCAGATTCAGAGCATCTCTCCACTGGAGTTCTTTGATCGGAACTCCTATTGGATTATTGAAGCTACTTGTATTCAGAATATTCTTTCCTGCAAAATCCAAAGAAAGATATTCGATGGCTCTAAGGGCAGCAGCGAAATTTGTTTCACGGGAGATCGTGATCAACTCTTCCTCTGGAATAGTTTTAATTTCTTGTTCCTGGCCAAATAAGGTTAGAACAAAACACAGGAGAATAAGTAAGCTAATTAATTTCTTCATTTTTATTCCTCTTTTAATTCATTCAAATAGATCTTTTTATCTTTATTTATACCAATTTCATTCAATTGGAATGTTGCATACTGTCGTTTCCAATTTATAGACTTGAGAGTTCCATATGCTACTCTATCACCTATTTCTAGTATATGTATCCTACCAATTTCATCTTTCATAAATACTTTATTTGGTGTTAAGCCAATCATTCCAGAGAAATTCACATCTAAGAATTCTTGTTCTTTTTCATCAATTAAAGGTGCATGAATTCTAGAATAGAAAGGATCATAAGTTACATTTTTGTATTTTAATTTTCTAAATGGGATATCACCAAGTGCAGTTGTGGTTTCATCAAAATATGCATTGAGCACAATGATAAACTTAACGTTGCCAGTTGAAACATCGTCTTTAATTTCTTCATTGATCTTCATTGATTCGATAACATAAAGCATATATTGGCTTTCGATTTGGTAAACAAAAGTAAAGAAAGATCGTATTGGCGCAACTCCCTGAATTGTAAATGAATAAAAACTAGTTTCCTCGGTTTTACTTAATTTATTATATACAAAATTAAATTTTATATCAGGGCAGAAATTATCACTAATATCCAACAGATACTTATAAGTTATCGTTGGATCATTCTTCTGAGGAATGAGCTTACTTTCTCTTCGAACTTTTTCTTCAAGATCCTTCAAAGATTTGATAAAAAGATCTTGGTTTTTCATATCAGGATGTGCTGCCTTTAGATCATTTAGTTGTTTTAGGTTATTTTCATAAGCAGTTTTAATCACTTTGACTTTTTTTACTGAAGAAGTATTTCCAAGCAGAAAACCCAGAATAACTAGAACCAATAAGATTGAAAGTATCAAAGTATTTCTTAAAGCATAATTCATTTTTATTTACCTTCTATTTTATCTATCTTATAATTTGCTGCTTTTGATAGATCATTATCAGGATATTTTTTTCAATTAGAGTGTTCCAATATTGTTTTGCTGATTTCAGATCATTTTC
>CAZOCS010000080.1:0-11517 GCA_964578365.1 uncultured Candidatus Cloacimonadota bacterium | reverse complement strand
CTAGCGGAAAATTTATATATAAATTTACTACCTAATTTTTTGTATATTATAATAAACTAATATATATAATGTATTCTTTATTCTTTTTGGTAACAAATGGAATAAAAAATGCATTTAAAAAAAGAGTTAAAAAATTGTGAGGTAAAAAATGAAAAATATAGTAAAAGTTTCTTGTTTATTCTTTCTGTTGATTTTTTTATTAAGTTGTGCAAAACCAAGTGAGCCTGCATCTGTGGAAGGTTCACTGAATATTGAACATATTTTTGAAATTTCAGGTTATGCCAGAGATATTTTTGTTTCTGATTCATATTTATATATTGCCGAAGATCAGGCAGGATATTCGATATTTGATATTAGTTCAAATGAATTGATATCGCATCATGTGAGTTATATTATGGAAACTGATCCGGTAATGTTTGAGAATGTTCGTTTGATCTCAGCTTTAGAAGAAGAGAACCTTCTTTTTGTTTATGACCGTTACGGACCTGCAAGTATCAATGTGTTTGACATGACAAATAAAGTTGATCCAGAATTTCTGTTTCAACATCAAGGAAATACAGATGGTATAATTCAACTTGACTCTGATGTCAGTTCTCTTGGTGGGGCAGATCTTTTATGGACCAATGGTGGTAAATATAACTTTGCAAGATTTGATGAATTTTGGCAAAGTTTAGATTATTATGAATTTCCAAATTCAGTTGAAAGGTTTGATGTTGATGCTAGCAAAGTTTATATCTCTGCTGAGCAGCTTGGATTCCATATAATAAACAGAAGTAATGGTGATATCCTCAGCACAACAGATACTGATGCTGAGGCATTGGATGTAAAGATAGTTGACAATTATGCAATAGTTGCACTAAGGCAAGCTGGCTTTGCTGTATATGATATTTCAGATGTTTCAGATCCAACTTTTGTCCGCCAAATAGAAACTAATGAATACATTTATACAATAGACATCGAAGATGATAATATGGTTTTAGGAAGCCATATTGGTGGTGTATATCTTTATGATATTTCCGATATTGAAAATCCTGCACTTATTGGGAATTTAGATTCAGACAAAATTGGTTATACTTATGAAGCAGTTTTGCATAATAATAAGATCTATGCTTCTACTCGTCAGGGTGTTTATAAGATTAAAATTGATTAAAATATATTGGAGGAAATATGAAAAAAATCAGCATTGCTATATTGGTTTTACTTTTTAGTATAAATGCTTTTTCAAATTGGGTAGAGATACCGGAAAATACTGCAAAAGACCTTTTTGAACATATAAATTTATCAGATGCAAATTTAGCGATAACGTTTTCGCTTAATGGTTATGATATGGAATCTATTGATGAAAAAGGATATAAATATCAGAAAATATCTTATATAAATGAAGGGGAGTTTATAGAAGTCGGGAAACCCGATCTCCCAAGATTTACCAGATTTGTTGTTATACCAGATCAAGGTGAGGTAACTTTTGATATTATTAACTTTGAAGAAGAATTAATTCCCAATATTACTGTATATCCACAACAGGAATTGCAATTAGAAAGCCAGCCAAAGAATACCGGGTTTTCCATAGATGAATCATTTTATTCCGGTAGAAATATTTTTCCTGCAGAAATTATTCAAATTGGTGAACCGGCAATAATGCGCGATCATCGTGTTGTAACAGTAACAGTAAATCCATTTCAGTATGATCCGGTTGCTAAAGAATTAAGAATAATAAAGAATATTGAATTTGAAGTAAATACAACTGGAGAGAATGGAACAAATCAGTTGAAGACAAATAGACTTCCTTCCCGAACTTTTCAAAAATTGTATGAAGCTTCCATTTTGAATTATTCAACTTCTTCATTAAGAGAAGATTATCAAATCCCGAGCTATCTTTTTATCTATCCTAATGACGCAACACTTCTTTCAAATCTTGAGTACTTAACTGACTGGAAACATCAAAAGGGTTTTGAAGTAACGCTTGCCAGTACTGCAGAAACAGGGACTACAACAACATCAATAAAAAACTATATTCAAAATGCCTATGATACCTGGGAAAATCCTCCAGAATTTGTGTGCTTAGTTGGTGATGTGGGTGGTAGCTATAGCATTCCAACTTATTATATTTCTTATTACAGTGCCGAAGGTGATCATCCTTATGCACAATTAGAAGGTAATGATGTATTAGAAGATGTTTTTTTAGGACGTATATCAATATCTTCTATTACAGACATCCAAACCTATGTTGCCAAAGTATTATTGTATGAGAAAGAGCCATATATGGCTGAGACAAATTGGTATGATCGTTCTCTAATGGTAGGAGATCCTTCCAGTTCAGGTCCATCTACTGTTTTCACTAAACAATCTATTGTAGAGATGATGCAGCAGCACGCTCCAAATATTATTGCAACGGAAGTCTATTCAGGAAGCTATTCCAGTATGATGACCAGTAATTTAAATTCAGGAGTGAGCTATTTCAATTATCGTGGCTATCTTGGTATGAGCGGTTTTGGTAATTCACAAATTTTCAATCTTTCCAATTATCGAAAGTTGCCTTTCGCTGTTATTCTAACCTGTGGTACAGGCAGTTTTGCTTCTGGTGAAAGTTCTAGTGAGGCATTTATCAGAGCCGGTTCTGCCGGCAATCCAATAGGTGCAATTGCAGCTATAGGGACTGCAACTTGGGGCACACATACAAATTTCAACAATTGTGTTGATGCCGGTATTTACTATGGCGTTTTTGCGGATGGTATATACAACCCGGGTGGCGCACTAAACAGAGGTAAGCTTGCTTTGTTTGAGCATTATCCTCAAAACCCGGGTGGTCATGTAGATAATTTTACTCATATGAACAGCTTAATGGGTGATCCGGGAGTTGAGCTTTGGACTGGAATTCCTCAAGATCTTATTGCTAATTATGAAACAGTGATCTCTCCAGGAGCAAATTATCTGGAAGTTCAGGTAGAAAGTAGTTCAGGATCTCCAATTGAAGATGCCTGGGTTTGTGCTTTAATGGGTGATGATGTGATATTTGTGAGCGAATATACAGATGGAGATGGATTTGTATATCTGCCTATTAATGCTGAAGAAATAGGTGATATTCATTTAACTATAACAAAACATAATTACATTCCTTATCTGGGAGAAGTAGCAGTATCAAATCAGAATTTGGCAATTTCAATTGAAGATTTTATTATTGATGATGATAACTCAGGAACATCTTCAGGTAATGATGATGGTTTAATAAATCCAGGTGAAGATATTGAACTTAGTATTGGTTTAAAGAATCATGGCTCTCAAGCTGCAAGCTCAATTTCTGCTACGATTTCTTCTAATGATGATTTTATAACGATTACTGATAATACTGAAGACTTCGGTTCGATCCCTTCTGGAAATACTGTCTTCTGTTCTGATGATTTTGATATATCTATTGATGAAAATGTTCTAGGTGGAACAATGATCCAACTGGATGTTCTCATAGAAGATGGAAGCGGGAACCAATGGACAGATGTGTTATTTCTAATTGTTGAAGGTATAAATCTTTATGCAAGCGATTATAATGTTTATAATAGTGGGAATGGAATATTTGATCCAGGTGAGGAAGTGGAAATTGCTGTTACTCTTTTCAATACTGGATCAGTTACAGCAAATGGTATCGAAGGGATACTAAGATGCAGTAACGATGGTATTTCCATCTCTGATAGTATTGGAACTTTTGAATCTATTCCTGCGGGAAGTGAAGGTGATAATTATGCGGATAGATTTGTTGTTGAGGCTGGTTACCAGATAATTCCCGGTTCTCAGATACCTTTTACTTTGGAGTTAACTAATACAGAAGGTTTCAATAATACAATTTCATTTATTATTGAAGTTGGGGAAGTTTCTCAAACAGATCCGCTTGGACCTGATGAATATGGTTATTATTGTTATGACAGCTATGATGTAGGTTATGACTTTGCACCTGTATACAATTGGATAGAGATTGATCCAACTTATGGTGGATCAGGTACATCTTTAAATTTATATGATAATGGTGATACAGGAGATACGGAAGATGTAAGCTTACCATTCTCATTTAATTTCTATGGAATTCCGTATAATATGATCAGTGTATGTTCAAATGGATGGATTGCACCTGGAGGAAGCTCTCAAGCTTCTTTCATGAACAGTCCAATTCCCGGGCCTCAAGGTCCTTCACCTATGATAGCTCCTTTCTGGGATGACTTAAAAACATCTACCGGGAATGTATTCTATTATCATGATACTTCTCTTCATATGTTCATTATAGAGTGGTCTCATTTGCAGAATGACGAAGATAATTACGAAGAGACATTTCAAATGATGATATTGGATCCTGTTTATTATTCAACACCGACCGGTGATGCTGAAATTATTTTCCAATATAAAGTTATCAACAATACGAGTGCCGGTAATTATCCTGGTAATCATGGACAATATTCTTCAGTTGGTCTAGAGGATCATACAGGAACTATTGGGTTAGAATATACCTTCAATAATTCTTATCCAACTGCTGCAAAACCACTCCAGAATGAACTTGCGTTAAAATTTACAACAGAAGGATTAATAATTCAGGATCCTCCTATTGCTAATTTAAGCCATGATAGCTTTGATATAGTACTTTTACCCGGAGGATCAGATACTAAGTATTTAGAAATTTCAAATAGTGGAGAGTTGAACCTTGTTTACAACATAGTCAAAAATTACGAAAATCCTGTTGATGGTTCTGGTGGACCTGATGCTTATGGTTATGTTTGGAATGATAACTACGAACCAAATGGACCGGTTTATAATTGGCGTGATATTTCAGCTATTGGAACTGAAGTCACTTTTACACACAATGATGTAGGAACCGATCTTATGCCTATTGGATTTGACTTCATTCTTTATGGTTCATTCTATTCTGAGTTTAGAATTAATCCTAATGGATGGATTGGCTTTGGTGATGATAATGAAGAATGGAATAATTTATCTCTTCCACATCCTGATAGTCCGCGTCCTGCACTGATACCTTTCTGGGATGATCTCGATCCCCTGCAGGGAGGAAATGTTTATTATTATAGCAGTCCGGATAGTCTGGTTGTTTGGTTTGATAATGTTATTCACTTCCCAGGAACTTATAATGGAGTTTATGATTTTGAGATTATTATCTATGAAAATGGAGATGTTCTATATCAATATCGCTCAATGGAAGGAACAATAGATTCTGCAACAATTGGATTACAGAATGAAGAAGGAAATACAGCTCTGCAAATGACTTATAATGGAAGTTTTGTAGAAGATAACTACGCTGTTTATATCGAAAGGATCATTGATTGGGTAGAGTTAGATCAAACTTTTGGTTACATTCCGGGTGGTGAAATGCACTTAATTACAATTGATGTTAGTGCTGAAGAATTAAATATTGGAGATTTTTTGTGTAATTTGCTTATTACTACAAACGATCCCGAAGCTTCTTCAATTATACTTCCTATTAATTTACATATAGTAACTGAAGTACCAATAATCAGTTTATCAGAAGATGCACTTGATTTTGGTATTGTCCAAGTTGGAGATGATGCATCGGATACACTTTATGTGAGCAATCTGGGTGAAGTAGATCTGGAAGTTACGGATATTACAAATGGAATTGTTGAATTTAGTGCGAGTCCTGTTAGTTTTGTCGTGGCTGCGGGAGGAACACAACCCGTAGTAGTTACTTTTAATCCACAAGAAGAACAATTGTATGAAGATGTATTGATAATTGAAAGTAATGATATTATTAACTCACAATATGAAGTGTTACTTAGTGGAACAGGATTCGAACCTACGGGCATGGATGATCAGGTTCCTTTGGTTACAAAAGTAGGTCAGAATTATCCAAATCCTTTTAATCCGGAAACTACAATTGCTTTCTCTATTGCTGATAATGCACAAAAAGCAAAACTTGAGATCTTCAATATAAAAGGACAGAAAGTTAAAACTCTTGTGAATGAAACACTTGAAGTGGGAAGATACAATGTGGTTTGGACGGGAACAGATAATTCAGGAAGAAAAGTATCTTCGGGTGTATATTTCTATAAATTCGATGCTGAAGATTATCACAAAGTAAATAAAATGTTATTAATAAAATAAAAAAAATAGAGGTTAACAAAATGAAGAAATTATTAGTAGTACTATTTGTTGTTTCAGTTTCACTGCTGAATGCACAAATTCAATGGAATGAAGAGATTCCTATTAGACAAGGTGTGAATATTGAATGGTACAGGTCTGCAAATGCTGTTGATGGCGGAGTTGTTTTTGTGTGGTCTGATACAAGAACAGGTGTAAGAGATGTATGGGCACAGAAATATGATGCCAACGGAAATAGTGTATGGACTGATGGTGGAGTTCTGGTGAATGGTGAGTATAGCAGACAGGAAGATCCGGTAGTGATTGAATCTGGAAATGGTGATGTTATTATTGCCTGGGTCGATTTCAGAAATGAAGAAGCTGGTGATGTATATGCACAAAAAATATCCAGTGATGGCGTTTTACAATGGGATGCAGAAGGCGTTCCGCTTTGTTTGTACGAGGATATCCAAATATCATTGAATATTGTACCAGATGAAAATGGCGGAGCCTATGTAATTTGGCTCGATAGTAGAGCTATTGGAGGCTCTGATATCTATGGAACGCATATCGACACAAATGGTAATATTGTTTCTGGTTGGGACGATGATGGTAATCCAATTGCTAGTACAACAGGAAGTCAGAATCAACATACATTCTGGGAAGATGGATCAAATGGTGCTATTGTAGCTTGGCATGATCTGAGGGATCCTGACAACGCTGATATTTATATGCAGCGTATTGCTTCTAATGGAGACCTTTTATGGGATGAGAACGGCAACTTGTTAACGGGAATTGCTGGACCACAGGAAAAACCAAAGATGACCCCTGATGGAACGGGAAACTTTATCTTCACATGGCGCGATATGGGTACAGATAGCTTTGGTGACATTAAAGCTCAAAGGGTTGATCTAAATGGTGATCTGCTTTGGACAAATGAAACTGAAGTATATGTTGGAACGGCTATCCAGCGTAATGCACGAATTACAAAGGCTTCTGATAATGGAGCAATAATTGTTTGGGAAGATGGTAGAAATGAAGTAAGTGAAAATTATAAAGATATTTATGCGCAAAAACTGGATATTAACGGTAACTTACAATGGAATACAAATGGTGTTGAAATTGTTCAAGCATTAAATGATCAGCTAAATCCGCGTCTTAGCGGTGATGCAAGTGGCGGAGCCTGGATCACATGGGAAGACGGTAGAGTTAATAATCATCCTCATGAGGATATTTATTTACAGCATGTGAATTCTAGCGGAACATTTGAATTGCCTGTAAACGGTTTTGATGTATGTTCAGCTGAAGGTTGGCAATTCTCACCTCTTGTAAAACTTTCCGAGAATAAAGTTTTTTGCGTATGGGGAGATAATAGAACAGGCTCAACTGGGTTATATGTTCAAGTATTAGATACTTCCGGAAATATAATTTTAGAAGAAGATGGTGAGATCATCTATTACGGCCTATGCGGCGACTCACATAATCAGAAGATCCTTACTAATAACGATAAAAAGATCGTGATCTGGGAAGATACCAGAAATGCTGGTTATGGATTTCAAATATATTATCAGGTTATTAATGATGATGGCTCCTTTGAACTTAATGGAGTAGATGAAGAAAATGGAAAATCTATAACAGAACTTACAGGCTTTGATCAGGAGAGTATGGATGCAGATATCTATCCTGGCTTCGAAACACTTGTAATTGTCTGGGAAGAAAACAAGCTAGGTTATAAACAAATTTATGGTCAAGCTGTAGATCTTGAAGGAAATAAGATCTGGTCGCAAACTGAAGGTTTACAGCTTGGTGAATCTATCGTTGAACAGGTGAAACCGAAGATCTCAACAATAGATAACAATGGTACTTTCGAATATTATGTAGGTTGGGAAGATTTTACAAATTTCATGGATACACGCATATTAGGTCAGAAAATTGTTAATGGTAATTTAGAATGGGGAACAGGCGGTAAAACTATTGTTGATAGAGAAGGTAATGATGAGCTTTGCGATGTATCTCAAAATTATTATGTATGGCAAAGTGTTGGTTATAATAGAAATGTATTCTGCTTAAGGGTAGATGAAAATGGTGATCCAGCACCAGGTTGGGATGCAGAAGGCTTGGATGTATGTGTAGAAACCGGTAATCAGGATAACGCAAGAGTAATGGAAGTTCCAGGTGGTCTGCTAATTGTATGGGACGACACAAGAAATGGTAGTATTGATGTTTATGGACAAATCGTAACTCCTGATGGATCAATACTCTGGGATGAAGGCGGTATTCCACTTATAGATTATGACAATGATCAGTATTTTTCAAATATGACCTTTGAGGATGATGCTATTTACATGGTTTGGGAAGATTTCCGAACTGGAGTAAATTATGATGTATATATGCAGAAATTCGATCTTGAAGGAAACGAGATCTGGCAAGCTGATGGTGTAGAAGTTATTGTTCGAGATAGTAACCAGCAATTACCGTATTTGGTATCCGATGGTTTAAATTTTATGGTTTTCTGGGAAGATTACTCTAGTGGAGATGAATCTGAATTATTAGCACAATTACTTGATGAAAATGGTGAAAAAGAAATAACGTGGCCAAGTACTGGACTTCCTATTTGTAGTGAACTTAAAAATCAGAATGCTCCTAAAGCTGTGAATGATGGAGAATATTCGTATGTGATCTGGGAAGATACACGATCAAGTGGAAAAACTGATATTTATAATGTATATATTCAGAAGGTTAAATTTGAACCGGATAGTGCTGATGATCCTCAAATTCATAATCCGGGCAGTGAATTAATGCAAAATTATCCAAACCCGTTTAATCCTATAACTACTATAGACTACAGTTTAAAAGAAGAATCTTTTGTTTCGCTTAATATCTACAATATTCGGGGGCAAAAAGTTAAAACATTGGTTGCTGATGATATGCAGGCCGGAAATCATAGTGTTGTTTGGAACGGAAAGAATGATTCTGGCAAAAATGTATCCAGCGGTATATATTTCTCTGGTTTTACTGCTCAAAATATTAATGGTGATTATACAAGCGTGAAGAAAATGATCCTCTTAAAGTAGGTAGAAAATGAAACGAATAATTACGATTTTACTAGTATTCCTTATAGCGGGGCTATCGGCACAAGTTGTGCTGGATCCTCGATATCATACTTATGAGGAAATACTACAGGAGATCAATGATCTGCAGGCAAATTATCCTGATATTGTTATGGTTCAACAAATAGGAACCACCCTGGGTGCAGATCCTTATCAGGCACCAATTCCCATCTATGCAGTTAAACTTTCTAATAATGTTACTGTTGATGAAGATGAACCTGCGGTAATGTATGCAGGACAGTGTCATGCAGAAGAAGTGCTTGGTGTTGAGATCACAATGTTTATGATACATGATATTGTAGAAAATAGAATGGTTGACCCTTATAATGTATGGTTAGAATATCTTGAAATGTGGTTTGTTCCAACCTATAATCCGGAAGGTTTGCAGGTTGTGATGGATGGTTGGGATGTAACTTTTCGTAAGAATAAAAGAGATAATAACGAAAATGGTATATTTGATTTTGAAGTTGGAGCCGGTGGAGATATAGATGGTGTAGATACTAACAGAAATTATGGATTCAACTGGATTCACGGTGATGTGTATGGAGTAGGTGGTCCTGAAGAATGGAACGATTATTATCGAGGACCGGGTCCGTTTTCTGAAGGTGGAACGCAGGCAATAAGAAATCTTGCAGAAGAACAGCACTTTATATATTCTATAAACTGGCATTCTTCGAGAACAGGTAACTTCTCCGAAAAAGTATATTATCCATCTAATTGGGCAAGTGTAAGACCAACTCCTGATCTTGGTTTGAGCCAAACGATAGGGGAGAGTGTTGCCAGCTTAATTATGAAAGAAGATAATACTGGTCCATATGAGCCCTATGCATCCGCAGGTAGAAAAGGGAATGCTCATGACTGGTTTTATAAAGCACATGGAACTATTCAACTATTAATTGAATGCGGAACACAAAACCTTCAACCAAATAACGATCCACCTTTATATCTTGTAGATGATACGTGTGAAAGATGCAGCATTGGAGCGTATTGGCTGCTTGATAGAACGTTAGGTTATAATGCCCCTGGATCTATGCTTACCGGGCATATCACTGATGTGAATTCAGGTGATCCATTGGTTGCGGAAGTTATCATCGAGGAAGCAGATGCATCCTATTTTGATCCGCGAAATTCCGATGAACTATATGGTCGTTATTGGCGACCATTACAGGCCGGAACTTATACAATGAGAGTTGTAAAAAAAGGTTATGAAGAACAATTGGTAGAAAACATTACTGTAAACAACTCATTATGGAAAGTTGAGAATGTTCAACTTACTCCTATCCCGGAAGTGGTAGTTAGTGGTACAATAACCTTAGATGGGAATCCTACAGATGCAACTATTATTGTATATAATGGAGAATATATACCGGCAGATACAATTGAAGTTGTAGATGGAAATTTTACTTTCTCAAATTATGAAGGTGAACATCAATTAACTGTTTTTGCAGAAGGAAGTGTACCTACAACTCAGTCTGTAAATCTACCTTCCGGAACATACGATCTGGACATAAATTTACTAGAAGAAGTTGAAGTGTTTTCCGAAGATTGGGAAGATGACCTCTCCGGCTGGACAATAACAGGAGACTGGGCAATAACCGAAAGTTCCATAATTGGAAATTATTCAGTAACAGATAGTCCTGATGAATTATATGAAAATGGATCTTCAGCAACTCTAACAACAGCAAATCCAATAAATATGGATAGTGTAAGTACTGATGTTTGTCTTACATTCTGGCATAAATATTATGTAGAACACGATTTTGATTATTGTATTATAGAATATTCTTTCGATGGTTCAAATTGGACAGAGTTAGCTCAATTTTCTGGTATCAGCGATGATTGGGTTCAGGAATTCATTTTCGTACCAGAACTTGTTGACCATCATGTCTATCTTCGCTTCAAAATAGAAGCAGATGATGTCTTGAATGATCCCGGTTGGTGGATTGATGATATCAAGATAATTGCCTCCACAGGTGCTTATATCGATAGTGATATACCTGTTTTCAGTTCTGCACTTATCGGCAACTATCCAAATCCATTCAATCCTGAAACAGTGATCTCATTTTCGATACTTGAGAATTCTACAAATGCTGAGATCTCAATTTACAATATCAAAGGGCAGAAAGTGAGAATACTTACCAATTCAGAATTTTCTTCTGGCTTTCATACACTTGTGTGGGATGGCAAGAATGATGCAGGAAGATCTGTAACGTCCGGTATATATTTCTACAAAATGCAGACTGCAGATTATTCCAAAACCAGAAAAATGATGTTAATAAAATAGCATAAAATATTTGTAATTAGCTAGATTTATCTA